>JAHEDI010000053.1 GCA_024641305.1 bacterium
TTCGTTGATGAGTCGGTCGAGTTGGTTTTGGAGATGGGCGATGGTGTCGGCTGGGGGTTGGGAGGTCAACCATTTTTTGACGGTTTGTTGGAACCGTTCCACTTTCCCGCAGGTGGTGGGGTGGCCGGGTTGGCTGTGTTTTTGGATGATGCGAAGGTCGGTCAGGGCGCGTTCGAATCGGTTCCTGCCGCTTGCCCGCCGGCGAATCGGGCCGTGTAGACGAGTCCGTTATCGGTTAGCACTGAGGCGGGATATCCACTGGTTGCGGCGGTTTGGTGGAAGGCGTCGACGACGACGTCGCCGGTGACATGGCGGTTGCCGTTCATGTGCAGGCAGAAGCGGGAATGGCAATCGAGGTAGGTGATGAGAGTTTCCTGTGCGTGAAGTCTGATTGCCACATTTCGTTGGGTTGGTCGGCTTGGAAGCGTATGTAGGAGGCTTTGGGTCGTTTCTTCGGTTGGGGGGTTATCAGTCCGGCGGTGTTGAGGTGCCGCCAGATCGTGGCAGGCGACACGACCGTCTGATGGTGTTCGGCTAGGTGCCAGGCAATGGTGTGAGCTCCATTATCGAGACCGGTTTCGGTCAGGGTTTGGCGCAGCTCCACGATCAGCGCCACGGTGGCGGGGTCGGTGGTGGTTGGTGATTGGTGGGGACGGCGCGATCGTGGTTCGAACGCGGCGTTCCCCTAGGCCCGGTACCGGGCCATCAGTTTTGATACCCATCCAGGCGACACACCGTAGAGATGGGCGGTCTCAGCCTGGGACTTGCCCTCGACAACAACGGACATGATCACCAAACGTGCTTTCGACATCGGTCAACAAAAGCAGCCCACTAATGTTTCCTATGTCTCGCGACAGGTGTTTCCTATCTCCTGAAACAGGACACTGCCCCCCCACCACAAAAGCCCTGGTCACAGCACTGTTGAGACCAGGGCTTCGTCGTTCCCGGTGATCGAGGTAACGGGCAGGTAACACGGCGCCGAGTCGGCCGGGGTTGGGCCACAGGGTGGTCTTCGCGATGGTCACGCTCCGCGCGCGGCCGCCAGGACAGTCGGTCGCGTCCAGGTCGCGCGGGAGGCGACCTTGTTTCGTCGTGCCAGCCCGAGACGGATGCGTGGCTACTGCAGGGCGGCTGCGAAGTTGGCCCGTTCTTGCGCCCACCAGCGGCGGCGCCGGTCGAACCGCTCGCTACCACCCATTTCCTCCCACATCTTGACAAAGCCGGGCTCGCCCGCTTCGACCCTGCGCCGGACGAATTCGCCGCTCGCTTCGATGGAACGATCGAGAATCTCAAGTACTTCGGCCCGCTCGTTGGGCTCAAGTCCGTAGGCGTCGACGACCAGGCGGAGACGGCCTGGTCGGTCTTCGTCGGACCAGCCGAGCCGCGCGGCGTTGATGTCGTCATCGATCGGCACGCACATGCGTGCGAACGATGCGACATCGAACACTCGACGACCAGGTGCAGCGAAGTCGAAGTCCAGCAGTGCCACAGCGCGTCCGTCTCGAAACACCACGTTCTCCAGGCACACATCGTTGTGGCACAGCACCGGCCCGCTCTGCGGGTCGGCCATCTCCTTGCTCCACGTCCCTGTCGTGAGATCGATCTGCGTCGATGCGTCATGGAGGCTTCTCATCAAGACAGCGACTGACGAGAGCGCGTCGTCTGTCTTCGCCCAGTCCGGGTAAGGAGGTATCGGTACATCGCCTTTGATGAACTCGAGTCGCTCGCGTCCATCAGGCTCGATGCCAACCGGGTTGGACGCTCCCTCGAAATCAGTCGTACGGAGCGCAGCCAGTGCTTGATGAATCGACTCGGAGTGCTCGTTGGATGGCCGAAGGACGTGCTGTCCGGCGCGAATGACCGCTCCGGCGTTGGCCACGCCCCCGTGCAACACCTCTTCGTCCATCGCTTGAGGCTAGCGAAACATCCGGACTGGCTGGACCCGAGAGTGGCGGGCTGCCCGATGGCCGACGTGATGGCTCTCTCGAGGCGCGCCTCTTGACCCTGTCTCTGGTGAGGCTGTCATGGTGTGTTGGTGGCTGATGAACGAGACCGTTTCCAGATCGGCGAGTTCGCTGAACTCGTCGGGTTGAGCGTCCCATAGCTTCGCCGGTATGTCCGGCCGCGGTTGTTGGCTCCGAATGGGCGGACGCCGTCGGGCTACTGGGTGTACGGCTCACAACAGACCGGCGCCGCCCGGGTGATCGCATTTCTGCGGTCGATGGACATGCCCTTGGCAGACATCCGCAGCGTAGGCCGTTTGAGGTAACACACAGGTAACAGCACAACCCTAAACAGCGGGGTCGAGCGGGGAACAGCGGGGACCATCGACCCATCGACAAACCGGCTCTGAGCTGGGAAAATGAACGAATCCGCTGGTCAGCTCGCCAGAGCCTAAAACTAGCTCCTCATACCCCGAAGGTCGTAGGTTCAAATCCTGCTCCCGCTACGAATGTGATGTCGCGAGACATTGGAAACCCTTGGAACTGCGGTCCGGGGGTTTTTCTATTGGTTTTTGTAGCGTGGTTGGAGCTTTGGCGCCAGAAGGTTCGGCCAAGGTAGCTAATAGGTCGTACCTCTGGTAGCATCTTAGTATGAAACTGAGTGTGAGCCTTCCTGACGAAGACGTCGAGTTCCTTGACGAGTACGCGCGAACCCAGGGATACACCTCCCGGTCAGCCGTGGTGCATAAGGCCGTGCGCTTGCTGCGCTCGACTGAACTGAGTGAAGCCTACGCCGAGGCGTGGAACGAGTGGACCGAGTCTCGCGAAGCTGACGCGTGGGATGTTTCCATTGGCGACGCTCTGGCGACAGGCTGATGCTCCGCGGTGAGATCCGAATCGTAGATCTTGATCCAGCAAGAACGGGCGAGGCGAACAAACGTCGCCCCGCCGTGCTGGTGTCCAACGATGGAGCCAACACAGTGGCTGCGAGGCTGGGACGAGGAGTGGTGACCGTCGTTCCGATCACCACCAATATTGATCGTGTATATCCGTTCCAAGTCCTGATCCCCGCCATCGAGTCCGGACTCAAGCACGACTCGAAGGCTCAAGCGGAACAGGTTCGGTCCGTTTCGGTGGAGCGTGTTACCGACCGGGTTGGGACCGTCCCGCCGGAGGTCATGCTCGAAGTTGACGAGGCGCTCCGTCTTCACCTCGCGATCTAACGATACGTCAGATCAGTGGAGAGAGTCACGCGATCCCGCATAGTTGGTGATGTGTCCGACTGTCCCAGGAGTCTCGACGAGATAAGAGTGGTAACGGGCAGCCCTACCGAAGCAAAAGTCTGGTTCAAGGCAACCGGCTTTAGAAGTTCTCCGGTGTCGGTGTCAATGACGCGTGGGTCGAGGTCTTCGAGGAGCATGATGATCGGGAGCGGGGACATGGCAGGCGAGGTGGCTATCCCCCCGACTTCCCATGGACATCAAACTACCGGGCTCCACTCAGAAGTTCGATGGTTCTGACCGCAATCCCTACAAGGCGGCTTTCCGTGCGGCCGAACAAGGTCTAGGCGGGCTGGAGTCTGCAGAAACACGAGGCCTCGATTGGGACGTCGGCTCGAGCATTGGCGATATCCAACCTTTGGCTGACCAGACGCGCCTCACCATGGGCGCCTCTCCGCATTAGGCACTCATGAAGTCCGTGTAGAGCCCAGACGTTGTCTGGATGATGGGAAGCTCGGCTGAGTACTCCGTCTAACCCCAGGTCAGCCCGATACACGGCTTCGGCTTCCTCCGTGTGGCCTTGCTCAAGCAGGAGCGCACCCAACGCATGCCGGGTGGGCTGCATCCAACCCCACGGCTCGTCGTATGGCAGGGTGTCATCGAGCTGAACTGAACGGCGAAGGTGATCGAACGCCGTGTCGTAATCTTCGTGCCGGTAGGCGATTTCGCCTTCCAACATGGCTGCCGCGACCTCGAGGATGTCGGCGCAGGTGTTGTTGAACAGCATTCGTGACTCTGGAACATCGGCCTTCGCCGTCTGGAACGCAGTTCGCTCAGCTACGGCCTCGGCCAGTTCTCCAGTCGCTGCGTGGGCAACACCCTTTGCGTAATGAATCATCGCGGTCGTAAACGAATAGAGCTCCCGGTCATCGGGAAGGTGCTGTGCTTTGATTTCATCCCACTTTCCGAAGCGGATCAGTACGTGCTGATCCATGGCGATAAACGCCTCGAGCCAATCGGCCAGTGGCTCCAGCACATCACGAGACAGCATCGCCGCCAACTCACTCGCTGCGTTGATCGCCGGTTCGAACTGACCAAGAAACATGGCTCCGTAGATCTTGAAGTGGTAGTTGTGGCACCGATACACCGTATAGAAGTTCATCGGCCCCGACCGGGCTAGGTACTTCCGGTCTGCGAGGATGGCGGCATCGTTGCGCTCGACGACGTTCTGATAGTCCCCGCAGAGCACGTCAATGTGGGTGGCCATGTGCTGCAAATGTCCGGCATCCGGTACGAGCCCGTACAGAAGATCACCTGCCTGGAGGGCCTTTTCCGGGTGTGGCGACATCTCCATCAGGTGGATGTACATGTGTAGAAGACCGGGGTGGGTCGAACTCTCATCAAACCGTTCGAATGCGGACTCGAGGACCGCGGTGGCCTCGGCCGTGTCTGCCCCATCGGCGGGCCTTCCGGTGCTGAGATTCCACAATTGCCACGGGGTCCGATTCATCAGAGCCTCGGCAAATAGCGAAGCCACATCGAGGTCCTGGAAATGGTCGGCGTACACCTGCCGCATCGCATCGGCGTAGGCATCGTTCCACGGTCCGAAGTCCTCAACGGTCGGATCGGTTGGATAGCGAACGGACAGAGCCTCAATGAGGGCCCGTTCCACGTCGGTCCCCCTGGCACTCGCGTGTGCTGCCGCGACGGCCCCATGGGCGCGGTTGAGTAACCCGGTCCTTTCGGTTTCATCGAAGTCCGCCCACTTCCGGTTGTAGTTGGGACCGATTGCGTATCCAATTCCCCAGTGCGCCATCACACAATCGGGATCGAACGTTAACGCCTTCTCGAAGCAGGCGATGGCCTCCTCGTGGTGGTAGCCGTATGCCCAGATCAGCCCCCGGTCGAACCAGACTTGTGCTTCAGGAAAAGCGGTCGAAACCGGACGCGAGTATGAGCCGAGGTCGTAATAGTCGTACAAAGGGGGCCTCCGATGCTGATGACGCTGCAGCCGCGAATCGTACACCTTGTCGCAGAATCTTCCAGGGTCAATTTCATATCTCACAGGTCGCGTGCGCGAGTCTCTGACGTGGGCTTTCGTGGCGAATGGGCGAGGTCAAATGGTGACCGCCTACGGAGCCGGGTGCGCAGAATCGAATCCTGCCGGGCACGCCGTCTGAATCCTGTACCTTCGATCGGCCTACTGGGGTTCCGTCGATTGGGTATTGCCAACTGATGCCCAGGACCGCACCTAGCCTCTGGCTACCTGGATTGCCTCTACCGAGCCGTGGGTGCAGAGAAATCCACGTCCGACGGGTGGGTTGGTTAGGAACCTGGGAACGCTCAAACCGAGCTGGTCGCCATGATCCGTTCCGAGGAGCAGCACGTTGCCGGAATCCCGTATTCGTCGAGTCCAGTGTGCATACAGACGGGGGGCTTCGGTTGAGCGAATCGCTGCCACCACCGTTACGTTCGGCTGGCGCGTTTTGAGTATGTCTTCAAGTCCTTCCACGAGTTCAGCATCGTCCACCAGTATCAGGACTGGCCTGTTGGCGGACACCAGGGCCCGACCCAGCTCTGGCACGACCGCCGGGTCATCGACGATATATTCAAATCGTGCCGGACCGCCGAGTGAGGAGCGTCGGGGGGTCACTGCCACGAGATGAACTTGCGGGTTGGCCGAGTAGACCTGGCCGGCGATGAGGGTCAGGGTGGTGCTCTTGCCGGAACGGACCGGTCCGGCGACCAGCAGGTGATCGCCCACGTCGAGGTCAACCCCAATCTCGGTCAAATGGCGCTCGCCGATCCCGAGGGGGATGTGCCACGGGCGGGTGAGGGTCTGGGCGGAGGTGGGGAGGTCCTCGATGAGGCGGGGCATGACTGGTATCGGGGGAACGACCGCCCGGGTAGGAAACTGCAATCCAGAGTGATCGGTCGCGACCTGAACCATGAGTTCGGACGACACATCGATGCCGCGACCAAAGCCGAGCGCTTGCGGATGCCGGGAGCGGATGCCGAGCCCGGCATAGTGGGAACGGTCGGCGAAGCTGAATGCCACCCGCGTCGTGAACCCGATCGCCGCCCTGGTGCGAATGGCTCCCGCCGAGAAGGCGGTGGCGATGACGTGAATCCTGACGGCGTAGCCCCCCGTGAGGATCTCGGTGAGGGTCTTGAGAAGCGGGGCAAGGTGGAACGGTTCGAGGCTCCTGAGACAGGCTTCGACATCGTCAATGACGACGATGATGGCCGGTTCGGGGTTGGAGGGTGATCTGTTGCGCCGGCTGAGTTCGACGCCGAGATACCGGATCAAGCGTGCCTGTCGCTCCTCGTCGTCGGGTTCGATGACAGGTGTGATACCGGATATGGTGGCGAGGGAATCGTATCGATGGTTTCCGAACCTCATTACGAATACTTGGAGGTCCTCTGGTACGGAGCAGGCGGCCGCCACGGCGCTCTCGGCGGCTCGCTCGGGACCGGTGCCCGGCAGGCCGTAGAGCGCCAGATGGCCCTTCGAGCGCTCCCAAATGAAGGGTCGTTGGAGTTGTGCACCTGGTTCGTCGATCAGTCCAAACGCCCCTGAGTCGGCCAAGAGCGAGGAGAGTGAGAGCGACTCGGGGAGGGCCGGTGGCCAGGGAGTGCGGGGAGGATTCATCTCGATTTGGTGGGCCGCCGCCTGGACGGCGGCCACAAGTCGCTCCAGATCGGTGGTGCCGGCGCGATCGCGACTGACGTCCGGACGACCTGGCAATCCAATCGGGTGCAGATCCAACCTCGCAGGGGCCTGATCCAACGATGAGCGAGTCACGAGAGCGGCTTGGAAGTCGGTCAGTTCCGACGGTCCGAATCGCACATATCCCCGACCGGGGATAGAGCGGGGAATCAGGGCGGCGATGCCGTCGTCGAGTACATCGCGAGAGTCGGCGACGGTTTGGACTCGCAAGGCAATCCGCAGATTGGTATTGGCTCGAATCGTATCCTTGACCACCCCGGCGGGGCGCTGGGTGGCCAGCATCAAGTGAACTCCCAGTGATCTACCTCGGGCAGCGATATCAACGAGAGCATCGATGAACTCCGGTAGGTCGGTTGCCATCGCCGCGAACTCATCGACGACCAGGTAGAGACGAGGCAGGGGTGGTTGGCCTCGGGCGGCCTCATAGCCAGACAGATCGCTGGCACCGGCCTGACGCAGTACCCGTTCGCGGTAGCCGAGTTCGGCCTCCAGACAGGTCATGGCCCTGGCAGCCAGATTATCGTCAAGATCGGTGACGACGCCGACCACATGGGGCAGGTCGGCGCAGGCGTCGAACGCGCTGCCGCCCTTGTAATCGATGAGAACAAAATTCAGACGCTCCGGGTCGACACTGGCGGCCAGAGAGGCGACCAGGGTGCGGAGAAGTTCACTCTTTCCAGCACCCGTCGTGCCGGCCAGCAGGCCGTGCGGTCCGTCGCGGACGAGGTCGATCTCGACGACGCCGGTCGATGAAATACCGATCGGGGCCGAGATCCGATCAGATCTTTGACGCCATCGATCGATCACCGTGTTTTCATCGATCTCGTCCGGTCCGAGGAGATCGACGAGGGCGACGGCCGGGGGAATCGTTCCGTTGGCCGCCAACTCAGGATCGGTGATGCCCAGAAGGGCCCGGGCGGCATCGGCGCACACTTCGCGATGGACGAACAGTCCGCTCCCCGCGACAACGGATCCGCCGGCCAGATCGGTGACCGTGATGGTGGGACTGGCGACGCGAACGATTTGATCAACGGCGGCCGGTAGCTCATCAGCGTTGCTGGCCGTGACGAGGATGCTCCCGTCGGATGCGGCAAACTCCCGAACGAGCCCAGAGAGCATCGGTTCATACGAACCATCGATCACGAGCAAGGTTGGCTCGGATGCGGTGAGTAGGGCTTCGACCGCCTCACGGGTTACCGCAACCGCCATCTGGTCCGGGTTGATTTGCGTGTGGGGAAGGAGGGCTGTCCAGGTCCAATGGGGAACCCGGGACGGTGCTGAAGCCACCCTGATGGCGAGATCGGCGGGGCCATGATGAATCGCCAGCTGGGCGATGATGGCCATTGCCGAGGCCCCGACCTGGTCGGCGGGGCCGACGATTCCGACGACCCGACCGGGGCTGAGATCGACGACGATCGGCATCGTCGTGGCCGGGAGGTCCCTGGCCACCAGTTCGAAGAAACGTGGGTCGACTGGTTCGTCGCCGGCTACCCGGTTCTGCAACGGTGCGTATCCCACCATGACCTGACCGAAGTCGTCGTGGTGGGGTCGCCGTTCCCAAAGTCGCGGGTGGCGAAGGGCGGGCCAACTCAACACCGTCGGAAGGTCGGGATGTTGAGTAAGAGCCGCCGCCTGAGTGGCGGCGAGCCAGGTTCGAAGTTTCTTGCTGGTTGACGAGACGGCTGCCCGGTAGGCGGCATCGGCGAGCCGATGGGTCTTTCGCCCTATCCGTCGTGACTCGATCCAGTTCATGGCCGCCATGAACGGCCCGAGCACCATGAAGATGGCAAACGCTGGGCGTTTCAACACAATGGTCATGGCCGCCCCGAGTGCCAACGGACCAACGATCATGGTCCAGCGCAGCACGGTCTGCGTCCTGGCCGACACTTCTCGCCGTGGGAGGGCAGGTGGGGTCGTGGGTGGGGGCGGAAGCCGGCGGGGCGGGCGGTTGAATGGTCCCTGGCCCGCCGCGCTTGGCACGCCGATCGGCTCATACCGCCACACTGTGGTTCGGTCGGTGACGGTCGCCCCAAAGGGAATCGGGGCGGAGTCTCCAATCCGTATTCGTTCACCCACCACATCGAGGCGCTGGTTCAATACGGACCCTGGCGGGTAACGACCCTCCGCCAGACGGATGGTGCGACCTGCGTCGGAGCCTGCCACTGCCACCAGTTGGCCGATGGCAGAAGGATGGGAGGCTGATCCGGTCGACGAGACGGTGATGCCGTCGGATATCGGTAGATCAGCCAGGAGCCGATCGGATTCGAAGCGAACCCCGTCGATCCAGAGGTGAGGTCCCCACCGGCCAGACAGGACGGCGGCAATATTCTGTGCAAGGTGACCGACCGTGGAGGCCGGGCCGAACGTCAGATTCAGGTCGGATGCCTGACCGTCGTTGCGGACACATATGACCGCCCTGGTTCCCGGTATCGACTTGGTTCGCACCGTCATGGTGCAAGCTCATCGATCTCCCTTTGGATGTCCGCGATCCAGTATGAGAGGGCAGAGGAGGCCCGTTCGATCGCCAGTTTCCACACCCACGCCTCATGTTGAAGGGTGGCGGTCACCGGGGCGTCGATCGCATTCGAAATAGCATTGCGATAGCTGACTACATCGGCTTCGATCGCTGCCAGGTCGCTGCGCAGCATCACGAGTTGGTTCGTTGCCCGCACGAGTGTGTCCCGGTATGGCATCGTTAGATCGACCGCTGGTCCCGCCGTCGATCTTCGTTAGGTGCCTGAGACGAAGTTGAAGGTCTGGGAGACGTTCAACATGGCTTCTTCGTATCCCTGGACGTTGCCCGAGGTGGTGTCGAGGTTGGCGAGAAAGTTCGCCAACACCGTCTGGAAGTCGGCAACCAACTGCCCGAATGTGGCGCACGGTCCGTTCGCCTCGGCGTCTTGCCAGAGTCCGCCGTGTCCCTCGTAGAGGGATCGCAGATCCTGAAACGTTTGTTCCATCATGTTCCGGGTGGTGCCAACCTGGCTGCGCAACGATGCCATATATTCAGGGTTGTAGATCGTCTGTGCCATTCACACATCTCCTGGTCGTCGATTCCGGCTCGGAAGTCGCTGTTCTGGCCACAATAAAGATATATAACAGTGTGTCAAGATAGTTTGCGTTAGTTCATTGTGGACCGTGGGTCGACTACTCTGCATACCGAGAAAGGGAGAACACATGGGTCTCGTAGACGTGTTGCCGATGAACTGGGAAGGCGGTGCCCTGGGCGGGTGCTCCCTGTCCGATCTGGCAGAGACGTACGGAACCCCGTTGTACGTCGTCGATGAGCGCCATGTCGTTGATCGGTTGGCGGCGTTTCAGCGTGCCTTTGGGAGTGACGCGGTCACCGCCTACGCCGCCAAGGCGTTCTTCTGCGTTGCGATGGCTGAACTACTCGCCGCGGCCGGCTGGTGGGTTGATGTTGTGTCCGGTGGGGAACTGGCGACGGCTCTGGCGGGCGGGATTGACCCGGGTCGGATTGTGGTTCATGGCAACGTAAAGACCGATGCCGAGATCGAGCAAGCCATCATCGCCGGCGTTGGGCGCATCGTGATCGATGACCCGGTGGAAATGTCCCGGCTCATTGAGATTGCCGCCGGTCGCCAAGTCCGAACCATGCTGCGTCTCAACATCGAAGTCGGGGCCGACACTCACCCCAAGATCCGTACCACCGGCTCTGAAGCGCAGTTCGGCATGAGTGAACAGCAGGCCGACGAAGCGATTACCCGCCTCGATCGGGTGGCCGGCCATGGAATAACCCTGCACGGTCTTCACATTCACATCGGCTCACAACTGCGTGATCCGCAGATACATCGGATGGCCCTCGATCAGGTCATGGCGTTTGCCGAAACGCGCCGTGACCGGTTTACAGGCAAGGTGATCGACGTGGATGTCGGGGGCGGATTCGGCGTTCCTTATGTTGACGACGATCCGGTTATCCCAATTGAAAGTTACGCCGCGGTCCTTACTGCCGCGGTTGACGAACATGTCAATCTTCGTCTGATGATCGAACCCGGTCGGTCCGTCATTGCGAACGCGGGTGTGACCTTGTATCGGGCAATGTCTCGGAAGGGAAGCGAGCGACCATTCCTGGCTGTCGATGGTGGAATCTCGGACAATCCTCGTCCCGCCCTCTACGACGCCCGGTACGAGATGCGGTCGATCACCCGCGCAGATAGCCCACATGACATACCTTTCCGGGTAGTTGGACGGCATTGTGAAACGAGCGATCGGCTGGGTGAAATGCTGCTTCCAGGTGACACCGTGCCGGGTGACCTTCTCGTGATGCCAGCCACAGGAGCCTATGCCCACGCAATGGCCAGTCGGTACAACATGCTCCCTCGCCGGCCGGTCATATTCGTTGCGGATGGCCAGGCGCGGGTGGCCGTTCCTGGCGAGACACTCGACGATTTGGTCAGGTAAGAATTTTCGGGCCGGACGACTATTGTGCCGGACGTTCAAGGAGAAACATGTCCACGATTGGTGTAGGAATTCTGGGTGGCGGAACCGTGGGAGGTTCGCTTACCCGACGGCTGCTTGAAGAGCACGAAGTTATCGCCTTGAAATCGGGCATCTCTTTCGACGTCCGTCACGTGGGTGTGCGGAACCTCACGAAACCGCGTTCATTCGGGTCGGATCCAGGCCTGCTGACCGACGACCTTCAGCGAGTAGTGGACGATCCGGCTGTGCAATTGGTGGTTGAACTCATGGGGGGGCTCGAACCGGCCGGAACCCTCGTCGAACGTGCGCTGGCTGCCGGCAAGCCGGTGGTTACCGCCAACAAAGAACTGATGGCTGCCAGGGGATTCGAACTATTGAAGGTCGCAGAAAAGGCAGGCGTCTCACTACTTTTCGAGGCGGCCGTGGGCGGGGGGATCCCGATTATCCGACCTCTGTCACAATCACTGGCCGGCGAGAAGATCAGCACGGTTCTTGGCATCGTGAATGGCACGACGAATTACATCCTGACCAACATGACCGAAGCCGGAATGGATTATGCCGACGCCCTGGCTGAGGCTCAAGCGCTCGGTTTTGCCGAGGCCGATCCGACCGCCGATGTCGGTGGCGGAGATGCGGCGGCCAAGGCCGCCATTCTCGCCAGTCTCGCCTTCGGAACCTGGGTGGCCGGGGACCAGGTATATCGGGATGGTATCGAGACACTTGGCGCCAGTGATATTGCCTACGCCCGTCAACTTGGCTACGTCATCAAACTGCTCGCCATCGGGCAGGCGACCGAGCGCGGTGTATGTGTGCGCGTTCACGCCACGCTCGTCGATGAGGGTCATCCTCTGGCTTCGGTTCGCGGCGCACAAAACGCCATATTCTTGGAAGGTCCGGCCATCGGCCAACTTATGTTCTCCGGCCCCGGCGCGGGTGGCGAGCCAACCGCCACGGCGGTCCTCGGAGACATGATTGATGCCGGTCGTGAACTCCTGGCAGGGACGGCGGCCACCCCCAAGGTCCAGTTTCAACCGTCCCGACTGGTGGACTTCGCCGAAGTATCGACTAGCTGGTACCTGCGCCTTGAAGTAGATGACAGCCCCGGGGTTTTGGCAACCGTTGCCGGCATGTTCGGTCAGCATGGGGTCAGCATCGGGTCGGTATGGCAGGAAGGCCGCGGTGATGGTGCGACCCTTCTTATCGTGACCCACGCCGCTCCTGAACGAGAAATGCGAGCGGCGCTCGATGATCTGGCGAACTACGAAGGTGTCTCACAAGTAGCCGCGGCGATTCGCGTGTACTCGGATGATGTTTGAACAACCCGGCTATCTGTCAACGCGCGGCGGAGTAACTGACGCCTCATTTGAAGATGCGCTGCTGGGAGGTCTCGCTCCCGATGGCGGACTGTACGTTCCATCCATCTGGCCGATGCTTTCGTCGGAGGACCTGGCAGATCTCGCCGGGGCCGATTATCCGGATGTGTGCGCGGCCGTGGTGGCTCGCTTCGTTGGAGACACCTTCAGCCCCGAGGAAATCCGGGCGCTTAGCGCCGCTGCGTATAGCAGCTTTCACCATCCGGACATAGCTCCATTGACCGATCTGGCAGACGGGTTGTATTTGCTCGAACTCTTCTGGGGGCCGACCTTTTCGTTCAAAGACTTCGCGCTGCAGTTGCTTGGCCAGATGCTCGACGCTTTGCTCGAGAGGCGAGGGGAGCGACTCACGATTGTCGGGGCTACCTCGGGTGATACGGGGTCCGCCGCAATCGCAGCCCTGGCCAATCGAGCCGCAGTCGATGTCGTTATTTTGCACCCGGCCGGGCGCGTGTCAGAGGTTCAGCGCAGGCAGATGACCACGGTCGACGCCCCCAACGTCCATAACGTGGCCGTCGAAGGGACCTTCGACGATTGCCAGGATCTCGTGAAGGCCATGTTCGCCGATGAGGTGTTTCGGTCCGAAGTGCACCTGTCGGCGGTCAATTCGATCAACTTTGGTCGGATCATGGCCCAGGTTGTGTACTACGTTTGGGCGTATCTCCGACTCGATCAACGTCCGTTCTCGGTGGCCGTCCCGACCGGTAATTTCGGAAACGCCTACTCGGCATATGTGGCTTCCGCCATGGGGATACCGATCGAGTCGATCATTATCGGAAACAATGCCAATCACGGTGTCAGTCGATTGATCTCGACCGGGTCCCTGTCCATTCAAGAGGTGGTGCCGACCATCGCGCCCGCCATGGATATTGCCGTTCCGTCCAACTTCGAGCGCCTGCTCTTTGACATCTTGGGCCGGGATGCGCGTTTATTGGCCGCGACGATGGCCGACTTTCGAGCCCGAGGCGTTCTCAACATCCCGGCGCCAGAAATGGCGGGGGTCGTATCGCTCTTCCGGTCAGCATGGATGTCCGATCAGGCCATCGAGGGGTACATGGGTGATTTGTATGGCTCACACGGCATCATCGTCGATCCGCACACGGCCATCGGTATTGCCGCCGCCCGGATGCGGTCTGATCGTGTCAATGTCCCGGTCGTGGCGGTGGCCACCGCTCACCCTGCCAAATTCGCCGAGACGGTGGAGCGGGCGACCGGCTGCCTTCCCGATGTCCCGGCCGCCCTGGCTGCCCTAACCGGTCTTCCCGAACGGTACGTTTCGCTTCCCGCTGATCTGGCACTCATCGAGGCCCACATTCGATCCGTGGCCGATGTGCGCTAGTACACCGGCGGTTGGTGGATCCCGGAATATGCGCTAGAGTAAGTGTCGACGCAGTCCTGCGTCACCTCTGAGAAGTCCCTGTGGTCC
The DNA here is from genome assembly GCA_024641305.1 of bacterium. Lineage (GTDB taxonomy): Bacteria > Actinomycetota > Acidimicrobiia > Spongiisociales > JAENVV01 > JAENVV01. The sequence goes on from JAHEDI010000053.1 coordinate 14,133, forward strand.
GATTTATCGATGCGTCGAAATCGGCTCAGGATCCTCCCCACACTTCGAACCGACATACGGTTTCGGAAAGGACACTATGACCAGTCGAGCCGACCTTCAGGGCAAGACGATCAATGACCTCCGGTCGATTGCAACCGCGATTGGCATCGGGGCCGATGGCCTGCAAAAAGCCAAGCTCATTGACGCCATTTTGGGCTCTGACAATTTCGACTCGTCCGAAGCTCCCGCGCCGGTTGACCTACCGGCCGCATCACCCAAGGTAGACAGTAACGGTGAATCGTCAGCTACCGATGGCGAGTCGAAGTCTGCGAAGACCGCATCCTCCGCTGGGCAAGCCCGGCGCAAACCAGTTTCGCGCGAGACCGACGCAGACTCGGAGGACTCTGGCGACGAGTCGGCCGATAGCGACCGTGACGACGACAACGACGATCAGCAGCCGGGCGACTCCAACCGAAGCCGCAATCGGAACCGGAACCGCAAGCGGAGTCGCACCCCACGCGATAATCAGCCTGACATTCCTGAATCTGAGATGGAGATTCGCGAAGGCCTCCTCGATATTCTTCCCGAAGGCTACGGCTTCTTGCGTTGCTCGGGGTACCGGCCCGGCGACATGGACGTGTATGTCTCGGCCAGTCAGGTTCGTAAGTTTGGCCTCCGCCGCGGCGACATGGTGGCTGGTCCGGTTCGTCCGCCCCGTTCGCAGGAAAAGTTCGCGGCACTGGTCAGGATCGAGTCAATCTCGGACATGGATGTCGAGACGGCTCGTAAGCGGCCCAAGTTCGACACGCTGACGCCTCTCTTTCCCGACGAGCGCCTCCGTCTTGAAGAAGCGGGCAAACCGCAGCAGGTGCTGACCCGCATCATCGACCTGATCGCTCCGATAGGCAAGGGGCAGCGCGGCTTGATCGTGTCTCCGCCAAAGGCCGGCAAGACCACTGTATTGAAGGAGATTGCCCAGTCGATAACCGCCAACAACCCCGAGTGTTACTTGATGGTGGTTCTCGTCGACGAACGTCCGGAAGAAGTTACCGACATGCAGCGCTCGGTGAAAGGTGAGGTCATCTACTCGACCTTCGACCGTCCTGCCGAGGAACATACTCAGGTTTCGGAGTTGGCCATTCAGCGAGCCAAGCGTCTGGTGGAAATGGGCCAGGACGTGGTTATTCTGCTCGACTCGATCACCCGGTTGGCCAGGGCACATAACCTCGCTACTCCGGCCTCGGGACGCATCTTGTCCGGCGGCGTCGACTCGACCGCCCTGTACCCACCGAAGCGGTTCTTCGGAGCTGCTCGCAACATCGAAGAGGGCGGCAGCCTGACGATTCTCGGTACGGCTCTGGTCGAGACCGGGTCGAAGATGGACGAGGTTATCTTCGAGGAGTTCAAAGGTACCGGCAACATGGAGCTTCGCCTCGACCGTCGTCTGGCAGACAAACGGATCTATCCGGCGATTGACATTGAAGCTTCGGGTACTCGTCGCGAGGAATTGTTGTTCGATCGCGATGAACTCGCCCAGGTCTGGAAGCTCCGTCGGGTCTTGTTGGCCTTGGAAAACGGGGCCATCGAGTTGCTTATCGACCGGCTCAAAAGCACCAAGTCGAACGCCGAGTTCCTTGCCGAGGTGGCCAAGAACTCATAACCGGGTTTGCTGTGGCGGTCGAATCGTCAGTTTTCGACACGCGCGGCATAATTGAGGCAGACAAGGAGTTATAACCCTCATGCGTACCGATATTCACCCCAATTACATCGAAACAACCGTGCACTGCTC
>JAHEDI010000054.1 GCA_024641305.1 bacterium
CAAGCCAGCCCCGGTCTCAACAACAATGCACCGGGCCGCACCGGCGTCGACCACCTTCTGGTACATCGGAAACTGTTGTTCACCCCGGATGACCACGTCCTGGGTGATGACGGTATCGCAGGCGGCCAGCTTCAACCGATTACGAATCTCTGGGGTCGCAAAGCTATCGGCCACCGACACGACCGTGCCTCCCGCCCACACGACCGCCAGGTAACCGATTACCGACTCAACCGTCATCGGCATGGCCATGGCGACCCGAACACCGTCGCCGATACCGAGTCGAGCCAGGCCTCCTGCGCAGGCTTGTACCTTGGCTCGAAGTAATTCAACGGTCAGGTACTGTTGTCCCGACTCCGTCTCATAAATGACCGCCACAGACTCAGCCCTGGCCTGGAAACAAGAAGCAGCGATATTGAACCGGGTTCCGGGTAACCAGCGAGTGTCCTGCGGACTGCCTTCCGAGATCACCCGCGGAGGAACTACGAAGGAAATCCCCAATCGAGCGATCATCATCTCCCAAAACTCGTCACGATGCGCAGACGTCCAGCGATGGAAGTCCTTGACGGTCTCAGCTTCAACCTCAGCCATCAGAGCAGTGAGGTTGGCGGCCGCTACGACCTCTGAGTTCGGCTCCCAATCCATGACTACAGACCCTAGTTTCTGCACCTGACGCGTGTATGGACGCCGCTCATCCGTCACCAGGTACGCGACTCGCGACCGACTGCCGCGTGACCAATCCGAGCCAGATGGTCCCAAGACCAGGTACGCCCAGCGTTACCCCCCAGATCCACCAAAAGAGCTCGCTTCCAGCCAGGGCCCGAGACGCAACCAGAGTCAGTCCGGCGGCCCAGGCGCCCAGGACTGCCAGCGCGGTCAACCACCCGAGTAGTTTTCGTCCGTTCATCGACAGGGTTATTCCGCAGATGATGGCAAAAACCGGGATCGCTATTTCGAAAGCCAGGAAGGCCAGTTGTCTGATCATGTGGTCCGGTTCGCTGACGATTCCATTGGCCTTAGACTAAGGGCATGTTTGGCCCATTGAACGGTGTACGTATTGGTCTCGTTGTCGGCGCGGCAGTGGCCGCAATCATGGCTGCCCTCCTCGATCAGTGGGTCGTGACCGCCGCCCTCGGTACAGGTGTAGCAGTCCACGGCCTTGGCTGGTGGTATCTGTATCAACGCCATCAGGGAGAGCAGTAACTCCACCGATCACACCCTGGCCTGCCGACGGTACCCGGTTTTCAGGCCGTCGCAATGGCCGCCAGTGCGGCCGCGATCGATCTCACATCGGTAATAACCGACCGGCCGGTCCGCCTCAACGTGACCTGACCGGTCGTGTCGGCGACCACTACCGTTGGAACACTCCGGACCGACAGTGCATCGGCCAATGGATCGTTGGCACTCACGATCTGCACGGGCACCCCGGCGTTTGTGAGAGACTCGATGGCGAGTGGACAAATACGACAGTCATCGGTCGTGAACATCGTGACGCCGGGAGCCACTCCTTGAACCGGAGTCCCCCGCCGCCGTTCCCACATGCCGACCAGCAACCACACAGTAAGCAGCACCGCCACCAGGATGACCGACCGCCCGATCACGTTGCAGGCTCCATGATGAATCGCTCATACATGATGCAGCCGACGCAGATCCTCGTCGTGGCTGCCAAACCTGCCAGGGCTGTCACAACCAGCGTCAGTGCCCATCCGACCATGGGAACTCCCCCATACAAGCCGGTTAGAGCCAGACCGAGGACGATGGTCCCGATCAGCTGTGCGAACGCAGGCGGGCGTGCATCCTCGACATCGGATGGACCGGCAGGCTGGAAGCGGGGGCGGACGAACCGCACATACAACTGGGTGATCGGAGCCAACCGCGGACCGCCGACTCGAGAAAGAACGAGGATGGCGAAGGCGACTGCCACCAATTCGGGACTCGAACGTACATAGGCAATCGCGGTGAGCAAGCTGGTTACCGCTTGGTTCACACGGGGGACGTTGACATCAACGGTTTGCAATGGAGTACTCCTCAAGAACTGGGTCTGTGCGGCCAACGTACTCTCGGGTAGGGCCGCTAGTGATCGAGGAGGGGCAACGCTGCGCCTCCCGGGGCTACCCGAGAGCGAAAACACAGACAGCGACAACGTTGCGGCATCACAACCATTCTAACCGATCAGCTGCCTAGAGCATTCCCACGGTTCGGACGAGGAGCGAAAAGAACCCTTCGGCGTCGACGTGCCGCATGACGTGAGCATTGGGGGTTCTGCCTGACACTCCCCACCAGTCGACGACGGTCATCCCTCTCGTCAGCGGCGATTCGGTCTCAATTTCAACGTTGCAGAACCTGCCGGAGAACAGCCCGGGTTCAAGCAGGTAGGCGATAACGCACGGATCGTGGAGTGGGGCCCCTTCGGTCCCGTACTTTTCCATGTCATAGCGGTCGAAGAACCCGATCCAACCTGCCACCACTTCGCCGGCAAGATTCCCGATCTCCTTGAACGCTCTGACCCGATCGGGATTGCTCAACACCTGATGTGTCACATCGAGGGGCATCATGACCAGATCGATGCCAGAACTGAAGACTTCAGCCGCCGCCACCGGATCGACATAAATGTTGAACTCGGCAGCCGGAGTGGTATTGCCCCCCTCAAAGAACCCACCACCCATCATGACAACCTTGGATAGACGTTTGGCAATCTTTGGTTCCAGACGAAGGGCCAGCGCCACATTGGTGAGCGGACCAAGGGTGCACAGGGTCACCTCACCGACCGGCCGATTCATGATCAGCTCGACAATCTTGTCCGGCGCGTAGCCTTTGGATGCCAGACGAGAGGGAGGCGGAAGGTCGTAGCCATCGAGGCCAGACGGTCCGTGTACGTGCTCGGCGGTTACAAGATCTCCTTCGAGAGGACCACCGGCGCCCGCGTACACCGGCAGATCCGACCGATTGGCGAGATCGCAGACTTTCAGCGCATTCTTGACCGTGAGATCGAGCGGGACGTTGCCCGCCCCGACCGTAACGGCCAACACATCGAGAGTGGACCCCAGCGCCAGCAGTAGGGCCACTGCGTCATCCTGGCCAGGGTCTGTATCAATGATGACCGAATTGCCCATGGTGTGCCTCCTTGCAGACGTACCTCCGGCAACCTAGCGAATCGAGACGACGACTCATGTTCCCGATCGTCGCACCCACCTGTTCCGCCGGTACGGGTAGTGTGCCTCTAATGCGCCGTCTAAGTGAAACCTGGAGAGGATGGTTGGGTGTCGGCCTGGCCCTCAGCTTGGCGGCGGCGAGCATCATCGCTGACTTTCAACTGCAACGAACGGTCCAACAGGTGTACACCGCAGCCCTCGATGATGCCGGACAAGGGCGTGCGACACTCCAGGACATCGATGAATTGATCGGCCGCACCCTCGCTGCCATTGAATTCTCAAGCTTGGCGGCCAATCAAACGGGATCAGTCGCACTTGATCCACAGGCGCGCCGCCAGCTCACCGTTCAGGTCAACACAATCACCGCCTCAGCGGAGTTTGGTTTGTCTGAGACACTTGATCGAACGATCCACCTCGATGCCAGGTTGGACACACTTGGCTTGTTATCGGGCCGACCGCCCGACCGACTCATTACGCCCGACGTGATCAGCCTACGAGGAACGATCGTGGAGGCGGCGACAACCGCCACCCAACTTCTTTCTGAGGACACGCCACTCAACAGCGACCAGATCGATTCAATGCGCGGGCGCCTCGACGGAGCGAAGGATCTCGAGTCTGACATCGACCGTCAACTGGGCGATGTGACCGAAGTGCTGGAACAAGTACGATCCACCATTCGATGGCGGATCCACCTACTGGTCGCCCTGGCTCTCATGACGCTCGGATGGTTTGGCTATCAGAGCTGGCGATCGGTTGTCACCAAACGGCCGGAACGCACAACAATCGATCCCGACTAGGTTTCGTCTATGAAACCCGGCAATACACCGCTCGTCGAATTCTCCCGGATGGCACCGACCGGAACGCGATTATTTGCAAAACTTGAGTGGTACAACCCCACCGGGTCGATCAAGGATCGGCCGGCTTGGTTCATGTTCTACAACGCCAAACAGAACGGTCATCTCCCGCCAGGCAAACCGCTCATCGAGGCGACTTCTGGCAACACTGGAATCGGTCTTGCACGGCTGGCGCTCGTCAACCAGCATCCGATGATCATCTGCCTTCCCCGGACGGCTACCGAGCAACGCAAAGAACTGCTTCGGGCGTACGGGGCAGAACTTATCGAAGTCGACGGCGGGCCAAACGGGGCCATCGCCAGAGCCAGGGAACTGGTCGATGGCGGGGAAGGTCATATGGCCTATCAATACGGTAATCGATGGAATCCCTACTCACACTTCTTCGGGACCTCTGTCGAGATCGTACGGGAGTGGCCATTACCCACGCCACCCGACCATCTCTTCGCAGCGTACGGCACCGGCGGAACGCTGACCGGAAATAGTCGCGGTCTTAGGCGCGCCTACCCGAACATCAAGGTTCACTCTGTCGAGCCGTTCGTCGACGATCCTATCGGAGGGATGCGGAGCCAGGATGACCCCTTCCAGCCTCCGGTCGCCGACCTCTCCCTGGTAAACGACCGGTACCAGGTTGCCAGGGCACGCGCCGAGCAAACCGTCAGCGAGATTATGCACGAAGAGGGCTACTTTGCCGGCACGTCCTCCGGGGCAATTATTCACGCCGCCCAGTTGGAACTGGAAAAGACCGGCGGAACCGGGGTGGCGCTGCTGCCTGATGCCGGCTGGAAGTACCTGTCCGGGCCGCCATGGCAGCTTCCGACTTAGATGGCCGCCAACGGATCAGCGTCGGGGTTTAGCCAACCACAAAACTGACAGAGCTTGGCTCCAGGCGATACCGCCGAGTCGCATTTCGGGCATCGAAGGGCCGGTCGGACAACGTGGCCGTCCACCGACCCATCGGCTCCGTCGATCTCTTCGATCTTGGCGATCAACTGTTCGCGGGTGTAGCCGCTCTCCTCAAGCAACGCCCAGAGCGCTTCGGTTACCAACGACAGCCGCTGCACCCGATCAGCGAGTTTGTCCGCCTCAGATGAGAGCGACGGCGCAAAGGACTCGGCCGACGCCGCCATCCCGATCCGCCTTCCAAGCATTCTCGATCCGAGTACATACCCCGAGATGAAATCCATCGTATTTCCCCTTTGTGCCAGTTAGGTGTCGGTGAAAACCGGCTTCCGCTTCTCGACGAACGCGGCAGCGGTTTCCCGAGCGTCGTCTATTTGAGACGCACTCGCCATCACCTCGGTTGCAAAATCGTACGCCGTGCGCAGATCCATGTCGATTTGTCGGTAGAACGCCTGCTTACCGATTTCCCTCGATAAGTTGCTACCCCTGGTAGCTCTCGCCAACAACTCTTGGGAGGCGAGCGGCACCTCATCGTCGGGTACCACCCGGTTGACCAGGCCCCACGACAAAGCTGTTGCCGCATCAATCGGATCACCGGTCAGGAGCATCTCCATTGCATGTTTACGCCCGACCGCTCGCCCTACGGCAACACCCGGGGTTGTACAGAACCAACCGCCCCGGCCTCCGGGAAGCTGGAATCGGCTGGACTCCCCGGCGACCGCAAGATCACACGACGCGACAAGCTGGCACCCGGCGGCGGTTGCCAACCCTTCGACCTGAGCGAGCACAACCTGGGGAATCGACTGAATGATTTGCATCACGTCTGAGCAAATACGGAGAATCTTCTTCGTTCCGCTGAGATCCCGGGAGGCCATTTCGTTCAGATCGTGCCCCGCCGAAAAGACCGGACCCTGCGCAGAGAGAATTACTCCTGCGGCATTCGACTGTCCAATGGTCTCGAAGGCCGACAATAGCTCCCGCAGGTGAGCTTCCGACAGGGCGTTACGACGAGCCGGCATGGCCATTTCGAGCCTGGTGTAGCCCTCCGTCTCAGTGATAACAATGTGGTCGTAGTGCACAGTCAACCCCTCCTGATAGGCCGGTACGCGAGTGGGTCTAGGCAAGCGCGGCGTGGGCCGCCGCCAGCCTCGCAACCGGAACCCGGTACGTCGAACATGAAACGTAATCGAGACCGACATCGTGACAGAAGGCAATCGAAGCGGCGTCGCCGCCATGTTCGCCACACACACCGATCTTCATATCGGCACGTTGGCCCCGTCCTCGTTCCACACCGATTCGTACCAATTCGCCAACTCCGGCGATATCGAGCGTTTGGAAGGGATCAGCAGGTAGGACCCCGCGTTGAACGTACCCTGGCAAAAACCGGCTTGAGTCGTCACGACTCATACCGAGGGTCATTTGGGTGAGGTCGTTGGTGCCAAACGAGAAGAACTCGGCCACGGTGGCCAACTCGTCGGCTCTCAGACAAGCCCTCGGCAACTCAACCATGGTACCGACCAGAAATTCAACCCTGAGCCCGTGATACAAGAACACTTCCTCGGCCACCGACCTGATCAGCTCTGCCTGGGTACGAAGCTCGGGCTCAAACCCGACCAGTGGGACCATAACTTCAGGCATGACCGTGATTCCCCTGTCAACGCACCGAACGGCCGCGGTGAACAACGCTCTGGCCTGCATCTCGGTCACTTCAGGGTAGGTCAGGCCGAGTCGACAGCCTCGATGTCCGAGCATCGGGTTCTCTTCTGCGAGACGCTGTACCTGGGCAATGACGACCTCACGATCGTGAATCTCCTCCAACAATCGATCAATATCGTCCAGCCCGTTCAAGAGACGAAGTCGGAGCTTCAAGTCGGTGAGTTCCCTCGCCAGATCCTGCTCATTGGGCAGGAATTCATGGAGGGGTGGGTCGAGGAGCCGGATCGTCACGGGGAAACCGTCCATCGCGGTGAAAATGCCCTCAAAATCAGCCGTTTGATACGGCTCCAGCTTGGCGAGCGCCTCGCGGCGGGCCACCTCATTCGGGGCCATAATCATCTCTCGCATGGCCGCGATGCGCTCCTCACCAAAGAACATGTGCTCAGTCCGGCACAACCCGATGCCCTGAGCGCCCAATCGCCTGGCCTCAGAGGCGTCTTCTGGCGTGTCCGCATTGGCTCGGACACCGAGTTTCCTGTGACTGTCTGCCCAACCCATGAGGATGTCAAAGTCCTCATCGGTCTCAGGCTCGATTGTCGCAACCTGTCCGGCCATCACACGGCCGGTGTTGCCATCGACCGTGATCCAATCCCCCGCCGCCAAAACGACATTGTCGAAGCGGACGAGGCCTTTCTCGAAGTCGACGCGCATGTTCGAGCATCCGACAACGCACGACTTGCCCATGCCCCGGGCCACAACAGCCGCATGCGAGGTGACACCTCCACGAGCGGTCAGGGTTGCCCGGGATGCGACCATGCCGTGAAAGTCGTCCGGATTTGTCTCGTGGCGAACCAGAATCACCGGTGTCCCCGCTTCGGAAAGATCCACCGCCGCATCAGCTGTCAGAACGATCTGGCCGGATACGGCCCCCGGTGACGCAGGCAAGCCCACGCCGATAACCTCCACTTCGACCGCCGGATCGACCAGAGGGTGCAGCAACTGTTCAAGCTGATCGGCTGAGACGCGCTGAAGCGCTTGGCGCTCGTCAATGAGACCGGAGGCGGCCATATCGACGGCAATCTTGACCGCTGCCCGCCCGGTCCTCTTTCCCGAACGAGTCTGCAACATCCATAACTTTCCGTTTTCGACGGTGAACTCAAGGTCCTGCATATCGCCATAGTGAGTTTCAAGTCGCCCGGCAATCTCCAGGAGTTGTCCGTACGCCTCGGGAAATGTCTCGGCCATATGATCTATCGGCAGCGGGGTCCGCATGCCAGCCACGACATCTTCACCCTGGGCATCGGGAAGAAACTCCCCGAAAAGGTGAGCTTCGCCGGTGGTGGGGTTGCGAGTAAATGCCACGCCCGTCCCCGAGGTCGGGCCACTGTTGCCGAAGACCATCGCTTGAACGTTCACGGCCGTTCCCAGAGTGTGCGGGATACCGTTCAGATTGCGATAGTCCTGGGCACGCTTGTTGGACCATGAGTCGAAGACCGCACCAACCGTCAGGCGCAGTTGCTCGAATGGATCGTCCGGTACCTCGTGTCGGGACTGGCCGTACACGATCGCCTTCAAACGGTCGACCAACCCCGATAGTGCGTCAGCGGGCAAATTCCCCGGGGTGTCACATCCGTTCATGTCGAGCGTCGCCTTGACGGCGCCCTCGAACCGGTCTGGCGCCACCCCGAGGACGATTTCACCAAACATCGTGACAAATCGACGATATGAATCCCAGGCGAACTGATCATCACCGGTTACTCGAGCCAGACCCACTCTGGCCTGCTCATTGATGCCGAGGTTGAGAACCGTGTCCATCATCCCGGGCATGGAGACGGCAGAGCCCGACCGTACCGAGACCAGCAACGGGTTCTCGGATGAACCAAATTCTTTGCCGGTCAACCCCTCAAGCCGACCGATAGCTTCTTCGACCTGCTTCCACATGAGATCCGGAAACACGCTCTGCTGTTGGTAGGAGCGGCAGGCATCCGTCGTTATCGTAAAGCCAGGCGGAACCGGCAGGTCGGCCTGGGTCATGCTCGCCAGAGCTGCCCCTTTGCCTCCCAAAGCGGCTTTATCGGTTGCGTCGCCGTCCTGGAAATCGAATACCCACGTGTCCGCCATTGATCACCCTCGTCGTTTTGCATGCCACTCTATCGCCCATCCACACTGGACGTTGCACCGTGGCAAAAGGTACTCCGAATCCAGGGTGAATCAAAAGAGGCGATCTTGCGGGCCTACCCGCTCGAGGCCATTCCACGGAAGGTGGTCCATAAAAACCCAGGACTTACGATGGATCGGCGATGGGCCATACCAGGACAGCGCCGCTTTGTGGCGCGGGCACGGGTAGCCCTTGTTGTCATCGAACGAATAGGCCGGGTAGTGCTCGGATGCCGATCGCATCAAGCGATCCCTGGTTACCTTGGCAAGGATGGACGCAGCAGCGATCGAGAGGGACTTGGAATCGCCGCGAATGATCGTCTGGGTGTTCCGATGACCAACAAAGTCCCAGTTGCCATCGACCAGCACCGCATCGACCGTTCCTGGAAGGCCCCCGAGCGCCCGCCGGGTCGCCAGGCGTTGGGCCTCGGACATGCCGAGCGAATCGCATTCCTCTGGCGAGGCGTGCCCCACCGCCCAGGCGTCAACCCAAGTATCGATTCGTTCGAAAATGGACTCTCGCTCAGGTTCAGAGAGCATCTTCGAGTCCCGGACCTTGTATACGCGGCGGTCCCGGGGAACCACTGCCGCCACAACCGTGAGCGGTCCAGCCCACGAGCCACGACCAACCTCATCGATGCCGGCCACGACGTTTCGCCCACGATCCCAGTGTTCGCGTTCGAACGACAATCCGGGCGGATTTCGCTGGAGAGCCTTACGAAGCTTTGGGACGGTCACGGTGGGACCCTACCTCACGACAAATCAGGGTCAACCTGGTCAATGCCCAGTTCGCTGGTCGCGAGCGGAAAGCTGATCCGGAACGTTGATCCGACTCCCAGTTCACTCTCCACCGACACGCGTCCACCATGGCGCTCGGCAACATGGCGGACGATGGCCAGACCAAGGCCGGTAGCTCCCGTGTGTCGCGACCGGGCCGTATCCACCCGGTAAAAGCGCTCAAAGATCCTCGGCAGATCTCGGGCCGGGATGCCGGACCCGCTGTCGGTCACCGATACGACCGCCTGGTCCCGCTCGGTTTTGACCGCCACATGCACGGTTCCACCGGCGTCGGTATGCCGGGCAGCGTTACTGAGCAGGTTCCTGAGGGCGAGAGCGACATCCGGTGGACTTCCCTGGATCGCCAGTGGATCCAGATCCACCGTCACAGACACGTGATCGAGTTCGGCTGCTGCTACTTCCTCCAGGGCGAGGGCCGCCAGGTCAGTCGGTCCGACGTCAAGGTCCCGCGCTTCAAGGCGCGACAAATCGAGAAGGTCCGACACGATCCGGCCGAGCCGATAGGCACTCGCCTCGACCTGTCTGCTGAAGTGGATTACCGCCGCCATGTCTCCGTCTTCGGCAGCTGTCTGAATTGTCTCTGCCGCCGCGCGGATCGCCGCGACAGGTGTCTTCAGTTCGTGCGAAGCATCGGCCACGAAATCGCGTCGAATCGACTCGGTACGTACCCGATCGGTAACATCGCGCAAGACCACGACAGACTGGTCGGCGGACGGTTCCACGACCACCTCGACGAGTCTCGTCCCAACCGTCATCCGGGTGGGAGCGGCCCGCTCAGCCGCCATCTTGGAAAGCGCCTGGTTACGCAGTCGTCCATCCGGCGATAGCGACGAGCCCAACATCCGGCGGGCAGCCGGGTTGGCATAGTCAACCAAGGTACCCCTCAACAGCAACACACCCTCATCCAAAGCTTCCAATACTCGATCACGGAGGTCTTGCTCGGTTTCAAGCTCACCGACTCTGGCGCGAATCTGATCCGACATGGACCGGACCGCCTCGGACAATTCCGAGACCTCGGGCGAACTCTCAAGCCGACCTCCGACGAGCAGCTCCTCAGCTGACCGACCGGCGGCGATCTGGGTGACCGATTCCGTAAGTGCCCGCATGAGGTGTTGGGTTCGCCGGCTAACGACAACCACGACCGCCAGGCCGGCAATGGAGACCACCACCGCACCGAGGAGGGCCCTAAGCCGGACCGGGAACATTCTCTCCTGGACGTCTTCAAGTGGAACGGCCAGCCGCACAACCCGATTTCCATCACGAAGCGCCACGTAGAGAAGATCTTCTCCGACCGTTTCGCTGAGCCTCGTCGAGGTACCCATACCGTCTGCCCTGGCTTCAATAATCTCAGGGCGATCGTTGTGGTTGGTCATGGTCGCCGGGTCGGCCGCCGAATCAGCCTCCACAACACCCGAGGCGTCGATCACCGTGATCCGTACCCCGAGGGCTTCGGCCAGGTCGCTGACGGATCGATCAACCGGGCCGGTTCTCAGAGCGACGGCGACCGCCCGACTCTGCGCCTGGGTGCTCGTAGTCAACTCCTCGATGAAGCCTGACCGAGCGGCCTGGTCGATGAAGACCGCGGTAATGACAAAGACAATTACGACGGAAAGAACATACGAAATCGCCAGCTTTGTACCGAGACCGCTCTTCATATGATGAATTTGTACCCCATGCCCCGCACGGTGACGATGTGTTCGGGCTTCTTGGGGTCTCGCTCAATCTTGGAACGCACCCGCTTGACGTGAACGTCGAGTGTTTTGGTGTCGCCGAAATAGTCATATCCCCATATCTCGGCGATGAGATCATCCCGCGTGACAAGTTTCCCGGTCCGTTCCATCAGCATCTCCAAGAGAGCGAACTCCTTGGGACGGAGATCAACCTCGATCCCTCGCACCGTTGCGACATGTCGGCCGACATCCAATTCGACGTCGCCTCCCACCAGGATGACGTCGTCGTTGCCCACTTCGATCGTTGATCTTCTGAGGTTGGCTCCGACTCTGGCAACCAACTCTCGCATCGAGAAGGGCTTCGTCACGTAGTCGTCCGCGCCGAGCTCAAGCCCGGCAACCTTGTCGGCTTCGGCGTCCCTGGCCGTCACTACGATCACCGGTACCGACGATCTCGCACGCAGAGATCGAAGCACATCCAGTCCCTGCATCGACGGCAACATCAGGTCGAGCAGAACCAGGTCGGGGCTGTTTCTGCGCTCGAGTTCAAGGCCCGCCAACCCGTCGTCTGCCACCAAGACCACATATCCTTCCCGCTCAAGACTGTATCTGATGGCGTCCAACAGGGCAGGCTCATCCTCGATGATCAGAACGGTCCGCGAAGCGGGCATCACGTAGGTCCCGTATCCCAGTCCTCTGATGTGAACTCGCGGAAAACCCCTGAAAGCAAGAACGCGACTTGTTCGGCGATGTCAACCGCCCGAGCCCCAACCCGTCCGAGGTTGCGGGCTACCACAGTCATGCGGACTGCCCATTCGAGCTGCTCCTCGTCTTCGCGACACTTGGCGACCAGCCCGTACATCGATCGTTCCAACCGTTCAACCGGTCGACCCATGATCGGGACCGACATCGCAAGATCGAGATCGCGGCGCTCAAGAGAATCGAGGGCGGTGTCAACCATCGGGCACACCAGGTCGACGATCTCGGCGACCGTGGCGAGGACCTGCGGCTGAGATGGCATCCCGAGGGTCAGGCGGACCGCCCCCGCGGTACTGACCGCCTGATCACCGATGCGCTCAACGGAATGCCCGCTGTGCAGAATCACCGACATGACCCTCAGGTCTCCCGCCACGGGCGTTTGAAGAGCCATCGTTTGCAGCCAGGCTTCTTCCAGCTTCAAATACCGAAGGTCGAGCGGGTCATCATCTTTGATCACTTCCTCAGCGGCGAGTCCATCCCGACTCACGAGAGCCTGGCCGGCGCGCTGGACCATGTCGCGGGCGTACTGACCCATGGAAACCACTTCGTCGACCATGCCATCGAGTTGTTCGTGAAAGCTGTGCCGTTGATCGCTCATCCGAACCTCCCGGTGATGTAGTCCTCTGTCGCTTTCTGGCGAGGATTCGTGAAGATGGTAGGCGTGTCGCCGTACTCGACAAGGCGACCTGTCCGATGGCCGTCTTCGGCGACGGCTACATTGAAGAATGCTGTTCGATCCGAAACGCGGGCCGCTTGCTGCATATTGTGCGTAACCACCACGATCGTGTACTCACGCTTCAGCTCGGTCATGAGCTCCTCTATGCGAAGCGTGGCGATCGGGTCGAGTGCCGAAGCAGGCTCGTCCATCAACACGACGTCGGGGCTTGTGGCAATGGCCCTGGCAATGCAGAGCCGCTGTTGTTGTCCGCCAGACAAGGCGTTGGCGGATTCATGTAGCTTGTCCTTTACTTCCTCCCACAGAGCGGCCTTGGTGAGGGACTCCTCCACGAGATCATCCAGATTGTCTTTCATCCCGGCGATCTTGGCTCCAAAAGCAATATTGGCGTAGATCGACTTGGGAAATGGATTTGGCTTTTGAAACACCATGCCGATGTGACGGCGAACCTGCACCGGATCCACAGAAGGCCCGTAGAGATCTACACCGTGATAGGCAACCCCGCCACTCACTCTGGCGGTATCGATCAGATCATTCATGCGGTTAAAGCAGCGTAGGACGGTCGACTTGCCACATCCGGACGGACCAATGAGTGCCGTGATCTGGTTCGGTTTGATGACCATCGAGACATCTCTGACTGCTGGAAAGGAACCGTAATGGACGGTGAGGTCCTCGGTGACGAGGATTCCCACTTCGGCGTCCGGGTCAGATGGCGGCGTAACCGTCGTGGCCAGGTGTTGAGTTGGCATATGGCTCGTCATCGTAGCGCCCTCGCTTCAAATCGATCTCGAATGACAATCGTTGTCGCGTTTACGGTCAGCAGCAGGACGAGAAGTACGACGATGGCCGCCGCCGTCAACTGCACGAACTCAGCTTGAGGCTGCCTGGCCCAGTTGAACACGACCAGCGGAAGTGCCGTGTATCGCTCGTCTGCGATCAACTGACCAAGTCCGGCGTCGGCAGAAGGCTGAAAGAAATTGGTTACGAGTGCTCCAGCCAGCAGTAGCGGGGCCGATTCGCCGAAAGCCCTCGCCACGGTGAGAACGGTACCGGTCAAAATCGCTGGCAGAGCTATCGGGAGTACATGGTGCCTGATCGTTTCCCACTTGGTGGCCCCTACCCCGTAGGACGCTTCTCGGATGGTGCTCGGTACCGCTCGAAGTGCCTCTGATGTCGTGATGATCATGATCGGAAGTACGAGAACGGTGAGGGTGAGCCCCCCCGAGATAATGGTTCTCCCGTTTGTCAGCCCGCCGAGAGCGGTGACGAATACCGCCAAACCCAAAATGCCGTATACAACCGACGGTACTCCGGCGAGATTACGAACGTTGGCGGTAACAAATCTGGTGAGTCGCGTATCCCGGGCATACTCCTCCAGGTAGATGGCGGCAGTTACGCCGAGGGGAAACCCAAAGATGACAACGAACCCGGTTAGGGACAGCGAACCCATAATGCCCTGAATGACGCCGGCTTTGGATGGATCAGCCGACAACGGCGATGTCACGAACGACCAGCCTCGATCGGCGAGGACCGGGAGGGCCGTATGCACGGTATCGGCGAGCAACGTAATGAGCACGAGCAACGAAGAGAAGAGACTGATGAGTAGGAGTCCGGTCAGCACCATGTCGGCGACGTGGACACGCGGACCACTCAGCTTGGACCCGATGATCTCCCCAGTCGTCAGTGGTCTGGTAGCCATACCTAGTATTTCTGCCGGTATCGACGAACAATACGTTCCGAGATGATGTTCAAACCAAGTGTCATGACGAAGAGGGACAGGCCGACGAAGAAGAGGCTCTGAAACGCGGCGTTGTCACCAGCGACTTGATCAGAGCCAATCGCCAACGCAGCGATCGCACCAGTCATCGTGATCCCGCCTTTCAGCGGATTCATGGTCAGAATGCCACTATTTCCTGCGGCGAGAGCCACAACCATCGTCTCTCCAATGGCTCGTGAGATCGCCAGGATGATGGCAGCGACAATCCCTGACAGGGCGGCGGGGACCACGACGCGCAAGCTGACATGCCAGGGTTTGGCGCCGAGCCCATACGCCGCCTGCCGCAACGAATCGGGCACCGACCGCATGGCGTCTTCGGAAATCGAGGCTATCAAAGGGACGATCAAAATCCCGACACCGAGCCCGGCGGCGAGCAGGTTTGACGTTTCGGCAGTACTGAATAGGCGTCTCACCAATTGGGGCGTAATGAAGTTGAGAGCGAACACTCCCACCACCACGCTCGGGATTCCGGCCAGTATCTCGAGCGTCGGTTTCAGGAGACGCCTGGCCTTTGCACTGGCGTACTCGCTGAGATAGATGGCCGATCCGATCCCCAAGGGTACCGCCAGTGTGATGGCGACTGTCGTAATGATGGCGGAGTGTGTCACCAACGCCAGGAGTTGGAAACGGCCACGACGGGGAAACCATCCATTGGCAAAGAATTGCGAGAAATCGATCTTGCCAAGAAACCCCCCAGCCTCCCCAACCAGCGAGATGACGATGCCGGCACTGATGGCGACAGACAA
>JAHEDI010000026.1 GCA_024641305.1 bacterium
ACTTGTTTGGCCAGGGGCCCGCGTGTTCTGAAGCGAAGTCGTGGCAATGGCGGCCTCGGTGTTTGGAAGGTTGAACTGGCGGCCCCAAACCCGGTCGATTCAGAGGTCGCCGGCGACACAATCGTCAAGGTGCGCCACGCCGAGCGCGGTAGCGTTGAGCAAGAGATGAGGCTGCACGAATTCCTTGTCCTGATGGAACGGTATTTTGAGGCGGGCGATGTAATTGTCGACCAGGAGTATCAGTCCCGATTGACCGATGGCATGGTCCGCTGTTATCTGGTCGGCGATCAGCTCGTTGGGTTCGGCGAACAGCTCGTCAACGCGCTCTATCCGGCGCCTGACGGGGGGAAACCAGGTGACGCTCCGCCTCCGGGCATCCGGGAGTATTTTCCCGCCTCCCGCGAAGACTTTCAGCCGTTGAAGGACCAGCTGGAACGGGACTGGTTGCCTGCAATGTGCGCAACTCTGTCCATTGATCGAACCGATCTGCCGGTGATCTGGGATGCGGACTTCTTGCATGGGCCACCAACTGCAACCGGTGAACCGACGTACGTCCTCTGTGAGATCAACGTCAGTTCCGTGTTTCCCTTTCCTGACGACGCCCTCGGGCCACTGGCGGACGAGATGCTCCTGCGACTGAGTCGGCCTGTAGTCGGCGGCAATTCCTGAAGGCTTTCATTCGTTGGTTGGCAATATTCGGAGGACCGGTGCTCGGAACGTTTGTCGAAGGTGTCCCGGGGACCTACCACTCGTGTTCCCGGCCATCCCAGGTCCAGAAACCACCATGCATCCGGGTTGTTAGCCCACCCATGAGCCTGCGAATCCCGGCGGCGCTCTCGGAAACCGAGACGGGCGCCGATGATCCGCCCATGTCGGTACTAACCCAGCCTGGATGGATGACAATGGCGCGAATCCCTCGCTTGGCCCAGCCGGGAGCGCGCAGTCGGAAGGCGTCGTTCAGGGCGGCCTTCGAGTCACCGTAATCGCCAAGACTGCCAGTTCGGCCGCGGCGTGCACCAAGTTGAGAAGTGATCAGGGCGATCTTGCGTTGGCTACTGGCCGCCACGTTATCGAGAAGGGCCTCGGCCACCCGGATGGGGGCTTCGGCGTTGACGGCCATGATCACCTCCCGGGGAGTATTGCGATAGACGCCCGCGCTATGGATAAGCAGATCGACTGGTGTACGGTCGAGAGCCAGCTGCAAAGCCGCCAGATCGGCGTCCGAACGGACATCCATTTGGTGCAGGGTGACCGCGCCGGCGACTTCCCCCAGCGGTCCTGGTTGATGGACTGAGCGGGTTGTGGCATGGACGGCCCAGCCGTCTGCTGCGTATTGGGTCACGAGCTCAAGGCCGATGCCGCGACTGGCTCCAATGATCAAGCAGGTTGACGACATCTGACCAACTTAGTCGCCGCCAAGCATCGACGGCTTATCGTGGATGGTCCCAGCAGTCCGGTAGATGGGTCGGCGACGTCGTCAGCGGATCAACGTCAACAGAAGTACGGTCGGTTCGAGCGCCCTGACGGAGTGGGAGAGATGTGCGGCCATGTGAATCCAGGTCCCCGGGCGTGCAATAACGGTTTGGTCACCAAGACCGATTTCGGCTCGGCCTCTGATGATCTGAACAACGGCAGGTAGGGTGGCGGTGTGTTCGGTCAGTTCCTGGTCGGTGTCGAACCCGAACAGCACCAAGCGAATGCTGTCATCTTTGTACAGAACCCGGCTGAGGGTACCGTCCTTGGGGATCTCAAGTTCTGCTTCGAGGTCGGCGATGACCGTGGTGGGAGTTGATGGTTCCATCGGCGTAGCCTACGTGGAGCGGGCGATGAATCCTGGTGATTCGCCATGGGGGGGGACCGTTACCGGTCCACCTATTGAGCGGCGCACCGATCGAGAGCGCCTGGGTCCCGGGGTTGGATCCGATCCGGCTGGCATGACGGGGCTGCGATTGGACTATGAAACCTGCCGTTGGCTTCTTACGACTGGTCCCGCCTACCGGAGCCGGTCTTGTTGCATGTATGACTTCGGTACACCAGATTGGGACTTTTGCTCCCTCTGCTTGCGTCGACCCGGTCCCTACGCTGAGTGCGATGCCGCCCGAAGAAAGACCAAAGATGATCGATTCACACGACTACACACTCATCCTTCGTGGAACCGGTCCAAAGACCGGGACACTGACCGACCAGACGCTGGAAGTGGCACTTGACGTTGCTTCGCCCCCCGAATTTGGGGGTCCCGGTGGGGTATGGAGTCCCGAGCATCTATTTCTTGCCTCCCTGTCGGCGTGCCTCATGACGACGTTTCGGGCCATCGCGGACGGATCAGGTGTCGAAGTGCTCGGATACTCGGACGATGCCGTTGGACACTTGCAACGGGGTGAGGATCGACTGTACAGAATGGACCGGGTCACGCTGCGACCCAGAATCATGGTTAGTCGTGCCCAGGCTGACCGGGCGCTCCGCCTCATCCAGAAGGCCGAAGCAGCCTGTTTGATAAGTCGATCGGTCAACTCCGAGATCGTCATGGAACCTGATATCCAGGTCATCGAACCGGTTGGGTGACGGCCTTCGTACCCGACGGCGTCTGATCGCCTAGGGTCTAAGCAAGCATGTGCTTCTCTCCGGAAATCGATCTGCTAGCCGGGGCAGGGATCACCGCGATCGGGATCGATGCCATCCGGCACGTTGATCATCCGACTCAACGGGCCCTGGCTTCACTTCCGATCGTCTTTGGTGTTCATCAGTTGATCGAAGCGGTGGTTTGGTGGAGCCTCGACGGGCCGATTCCCGCTGAGACCGGCCATCGATTCGCGCTCGTCTATCTGTCGATCGCGTTCGGGCTCATCCCGTGGTTTATTCCGATGGCGGTTCGTTGCCTCGAACCGGATCGGCGACGTCGAGCCGTGATGGCTGGACTGGCCCATGTTGGCGGCCTCGTCGCCATATATCTCATGTGGGCGACGATCCGCGGTCCGTTGGAAGTTTTTAATGGGGGTACTCATGTTGGCTACCGGGTCCAACTCCCGGCGGGAGGCCTCGTCGTGGGGTTCTATGTGCTGGCTACCTGTGGGTCGCTTCTGGCGTCTTCGGATCGATACGTAGCGATGTACGGCGTTGCGAATCTCATCGCGGTTTCCGGTCTTTCGTTCCTTCTCTATACGGGTGTGATTTCGCTGTGGTGTGCCTGGGCGGCGGTCACCAGCACGGCTATCGCGGTTCATCTGCGCCGGACCGATGTTCACCACCAACCATTTCGACTTCGCACAGCCGACGAATAACGGTCTACCCGGACCGATCGCCCGTCTCCAGCGGGCATGAGGAGTGGGAGCGAATCCCCCACGGCGCCGATTGGGAAGTTCAGCCGAACCTTGGCCACTCAGCGCTGGGTTACGGAACCCGAACCGGAAATGCCTAGGGTTAGAAATGGGTCGGCCATATATTTCACGTTGCCCGATCCGCTGACGTTGACCTCTAGGTCGTCGCTCA
The DNA here is from genome assembly GCA_024641305.1 of bacterium. Taxonomy (GTDB): domain Bacteria; phylum Actinomycetota; class Acidimicrobiia; order Spongiisociales; family JAENVV01; genus JAENVV01. Next base: position 3,487 of record JAHEDI010000026.1, read on the forward strand.
CATTGACCAGTGCTTCCCCACTCCCCGATACCGAAACGGTTCCGCTCGTACAGACGAGGTTGGCCCCTCGGAAGCCCCCCGACCCGCTTATCGTTATCCCAAGCGCGCTGCAGGAACCGGACGGTTCGATGGTCCCCGACCCGCTAATGTCGGCAGTGAAGTCGTCACCTGCCAACGCAGACACGGCCACCGTGCGACTGCCGGATATCTCGACGCGTGTCAGGTTGGTGGCCGTGATCGTATACGTGATCGGGCTTCTGGAAGCATATGGAGCGCTGGATCCCAGCTCAAGTCGGCCGTTGATCACTTCGCTTGTCAGTATGGGCAGGAGATTGTCGTCAGCCTCGATGACGAGCGACTCGGAACCGGTTAGGTCGACGTGGACGGTTCCGCTGCCCAGCAAGATGATCTCATCAAAATGGGAGACGTTGCGCGATGTCGTGGATAGATCCCCGGACCCGACGGTGCATGCCGTTATGAATGTGGCGAAGGCCGCCACACCTATTAGGTACCATGTGGGGCTTCTTGTCATGAGTGTGCCCTTCTGGTTATCGATCGGTAGGCGCGGAAGTGGTGGGTAGGACATACAGCGTTATCCGGGGCGGCCGCCGGGAACCCGTAATTGGCCTTGAACGGGCCGAGTACGCAACTCGGGGTGGTCGATGGCAAGCGCCTTTCAGTGGGAGCTGCTCCTCGCCATTTCACGCTGAATGTCGTCTTCGGTGATTGGTTGTTCGAAGTAGGCGGTCCAGGCGTTGAGTGCCAACCCGATGCCCCAGCCTGCCAGAGGCCAGACTGGCCAGAAGTATCCGGCACCGGTCGTTGCCCAAATTGTTATAAGGAGGGCGTTGACCAGGATGTACACGGCCACGTGACTCTTGAAGTCTCGCTTGGCTTTGACCCGCTTGACAGCAGCTTCTCTGGTGTCCCCTGGCAAGTCTTCAAACGGTTTCATGCCTGTTGTTCCTTTCTGCCGACGGATGATTTGATCATTCGTGCCTGGGCGGGCAAGGAAGTAGAGGAAAAAGCCCTTGATCGGAAAAGGCGGGCGCTGGTTGGCATGACGACTGCGGGCCACGTCACTGGAACTGCCCCTCGTCGATAAGGTGATTTGGACGGCTCGGGACCCTCGATCGCTTCGGTATCGCTCGATGTTCAAAAAGGGTTTGACGTCAGCCCGGGCGTGCTGCGCGAACGTAGGCGATTGTCCATTTTTTGGTCCACTCCTGTTGGTCGGGCGACGATTCCCAACGCCAATCGAACGTCTCAGGAGTGATATTCGAAAAGACCATTCGTTTATATATCCGGTCGACATCGACTGGTTCCGGGGTGCCGAACGATGGATCGTCGTCCACGAGCGAGCCGACAAAGTGCCAATAGCTCCCGCTCTCATCGACCCAGGTCTGGCGCCATAGATTCAGGGTGGGGCTGTATACCGAAACGCTCATCCCCGACCATGGCTGGGGAGTCAGACCCTGGAATCGTTCGGTTAGGACGTGGCCTTCGAAGTCGCGGAAAAACCACGTTGCGTGCCGTGCCGCCGTCGAATGCGCAATCCCACCGATCTATCCAGAAGTCGAAAATCGAGCCGTCCCGATCGGGCATGCCGTAGCGATGACCTCCGTCCCGGCGGGTTTTGCTAGGCGGGACTTACCTTGAAGCCGAACCGTGGCTTTTGGCCCTTGGCGGGCAACAATCCCTCGCTTCGCGTACCGAGGCGGGGTGGCGGTGATCCGAAGAGCCCGGTCTGGCGGGTTTGAGCTGCGTTTGGAATCGCCGCGTCTGGCGAGTCGATGCTGACGTGGTGGCAATCGCTGCACACTCGACGGGTAAAACCGGCGATGGCCGGCGTTTCCCGATAGGAGTGGACGTGGCGGCCTGAGTCTCGCGCCCCTCGCTGAAGAATGGTCATGTACTACTCCCTCGTCTCTTGAGGATGTATCGGTATCGACCAGTGGTTCGGTGAGAATGGTTCTGCGCCTCCCCGAGGTGACTAGTTACCGGCTAAGTTTCGACCGCGGGGCGGCCACTCGTTTCGGAATCGATCCGAAGGCCCCAGCGCCCGTATTCGGGAGCTGGAACCCGGGGTTGAACCCTGGGTTGAGGTTCCAGGGCGCTTTGGCCCTTCGAAAATCGCCAGCTTGTCTCTGCGTCTGACGGTATCTTGATCCCATGGGTCAGTTCACGTTTCCATCCGGAGTTTCCGCCCGAACGTTCAACCACAGACGAGACTTCGGACTGGTCGCCGAGGTCTTCAAACGATCGGCGCCCACGGAGAGTGATGAGTCGTTACCGACGGCCGGCGAAATTGAGAACGAGTTTACCAACACACAGAATTTCGACGTTGAGAACGGCTTGCTCATCGTGGAGGCCGGGCGCGCTTCGGTCGGGTATGTCCTTGGGCGCTGGAATCGCGAACTCAGCGGTACGCACATCTATCGACATATGGGGAGGCTGATTCCTGGCTTTCGCAGGCGGGGCATTGGCACCGCGATGCTTGCTTGGGCGCAACGGTACCTGACGGGGATTGCGAGTGGTCACGCCGCTGATGACAAGCAGTTCCAGACCGATGCAAGTGACGCCGACGTTGGCGCCGTGCATCTCGTCTTGGGCGATGGGTACCAGCCCGTGGCTCATTACGCCTCGATGATTCGCCCCGATCTTGAGAACATACCCGAACGACCGCTCCCTGCCGGGGTTGAAATCCGACCGGTCGGGGAAAGCCATTTGAGGGCTGTGTGGGAAGCCGACGTTGAGGCCTTTCGAGATCACTTTGGCGCGGTCGAGCCGAACGAGAAAGACTGGGAACGCTTCATTGGAGATCCGAACCGGGATCCGTCCCTGTGGAAAGTCGCCTGGGCCGGCGACCAGGTAGTTGGCCAGGTTCGGACCTTTGTCAACGAGGAAGCCAACCGCATATATGGCAGGAAACGAGCCTATACCGAAGATATCTCGACGATTCGAAACTGGCGTGGCCAGGGAATAGCCGGTGCGCTTATCTGTGCCAGCCTGCGTGATTTGAAAGCCCGTGGATATGAAGACGCCAGTCTGGGGGTACATGTCGAGAATCCAACCGGTGCCTACCGCCTGTACGAGGGGCTTGGATTCAGGATCACAACCTCAGGGGCAACCTATCAGCGATCCATCTGACGGAGTATTTGCTGCACCCCGGTAGTCTGGCTCAATGCCCAAACCACTTGCGCTTGTCACCGGAGCCAGTGGCTACGTCGGAGGTCGGTTGGTACCGCATCTTCTTATGAAGGGCTATCGGGTTCGCTGCCTTAGCCGCGATCCGTCCAAGCTATCGCTGGATCCCTGGGCCTCAGACGTTGAGATTGTCAAGGGTGACGTGATGGAGCCTGAATCCCTGAACCTTGCTTTGGCAGGTTGTGACTACGCCTACTACCTCGTTCATTCGATGGGAGCAGCAGCCGACTTCGGATCGGCCGATCGTATCGCCGCAAACAATTTCCGGGAAGCGGCCGATGGGGCCGGGCTGAAGCGGGTCGTGTATCTCGGCGGTCTCGGCCATCCCGAACGCGAACGTCTCTCGAAACATCTGGCGTCGCGTCAGGAGGTTGGCCACCTATTGGCGGAGGGACGGACGGATGTGACCGAGCTGCGGGCGGCCGTCATTATCGGATCCGGATCGGTTAGTTTCGAGATGCTTCGATATCTCACCGAAGTGCTGCCGGTTATGACGACGCCCAAATGGGTGAGAACCCTGTGTCAGCCAGTCGCCATTCGTGATGTCCTCGCCGCCCTCATTGCCGCCCTCGAGGACGAGGCCGGATCCCGGATTCTTGAGCTTGGCGGCCCCGATGTCGTGACCTACGAACAGATGATGCGGGGTTATGCCGCCGAAGCTGGGTTGCGGAACCGGATCATCATTCCGGTTCCCGTGTTGAGTCCGGGATTGTCGTCACGCTGGATCGGATTGGTGACCCCATTACCGGTCGGAGTGGCTCGCCCGTTGGTCGACAGCCTCAAGAATGAAGTGATCGTGCGCGGGGAGGCGGCGTTCGACCGCTTTGGATTGGTTGCGCTCGGTTATCGGGAATCGGTTCGACTTGCCTTGGAACACACCACCCGATTCGCGGTCGAAACTCGGTGGAGTGACGCAACCAACCACCCGGCAAGTCCGCTTCCGACCGATCCTGAGTGGGCAGGTGGGTCCCGCTTCGAAGACCGTCGCGTGGTCATGACGGGCGCGGCGCCCGCCGACCTGTATTGGGGGTTCAGCCGAGTGGGCGGAGACTTCGGTTACTACGGCCTGGGATGGGCTTGGCACCTCCGAGGCTTCATTGATTCTCTGTTCGGGGGTGTAGGACTGCGCAGGGGGCGCCGCCATCCTGAAGATCTTCGGCCTGGCGAGGCGCTGGACTTCTGGCGAGTTAGTCACCTCGAACCCGGCCGGGAGCTTGTCCTGCATGCGGAGATGAAACTGCCAGGTGAGGCGTGGCTGTCGTGGCGAGCCGATCCGACCGAGAACGGAACGAAGCTCACCCAGACCGCCACCTTCGTACCCCGCGGACTCCTTGGTCGGGCCTATTGGTATTCCCTGGTGCCCTTTCACGCAGTGATATTCGGCGCGATGGCCCAGCGCATTGCGGCGGCTGCCGCGAAGAGGCGGCCCTAGCTCCTTCGGCCCGAAAGGGTCATTTGGTACTGGCCCCTGTGGCAAGTCCGGTGGATATTGGACAGATGACCGATCTCAAAGAGCGTACCAACCAAGAGAAGAATGGCCAGGCGTTCGGGTGGATCTCAGGCCTCGGCGCCACCGTGATTCCGTGGATTGTGGCCGGGATCATCAGTTCGATCGCTGGTGTGTTCTCGGAGGCGTGGAACCCGGAAACCACCTTCCCGAGGTTTCTCGTCGCAGCAGCGGTAGCGATGGTGATCTGGCTCTTTTATGGGTCGAAGCGGATCCCGGAGTTCAAGAAGGGTGCTCTGTACGGCGGGCTGATCTCGGTGGGGTTTGCCGCCATATTGTACGGACTGGTCTTCTTTCTGCAGCCCTGACGCCGTTTGGCTGGCTGGTCGCTAGCCGTGCCGCTTCCTGGCCAACTCGGCCCCTTTCGCCAGGGAGTCCAGTTTCGCCTCTGCCAGGGTCCGATTCAGCGGGGCCATTCCACAGTTGGTGCACGGCATGATGCGGTCGGCATCCGCGTACTGCATGGCTTCTTCGATGACTCGCAAGACATCCTCAGGGGTCTCAAGAGCGTCGGTCGCCACGTCAATCACCCCGACCATCAGTTCCTTGTCAGGCAAAAGTGACAGCACGGACATCGGCACATGCGAGTTGGCGCATTCAAGTGAAACCTGGTCGATACGGCTGGCGTTGATCGCCGGGAAGATCCGCTCATACTGGCGCCACTCCTCGCCGAGCGTGCCTTTCCATTGGATGTTGGCTTCGATGCCATAACCGTAGCAAATGTGCACCGCAGTCTTGCAGTCAAGGCCGTCGGCGGCTCGCTCCAGCGCATCGATGCCCCATTCGTTGGCGTCGTCCATGAACACGTTGAACGCCGGCTCATCAAATTGGATCACGTCGACGCCGAGTGCGGCCAGTCCCTTCGCCTCCTGGTTGAGGACCTCGGCAAAGGCCATTGCCATGTCGGCGCGGGTGTCATAGTACCCGTTGGCGATCGTGTCGCAGATGGTCATGGGGCCGGGCAACGTGAATTTAAAGGCGTGATTGGTGTGGGCCCTGGTGAATCGGACTTCGTCGCCGTGAACCGGGCGGGTCCGTCGCACCGGCGCCGTCACGGTTGGAACGTCCACCTCGTAGCGGTTATCGCGGATCCCCATCGTGGTCTTCGTTTCCCAGTCAATTCCCTCGATGGATTCCAGGAACCCGTGGACGAAGTGAGATCGGAATTGTTCGCCGTCGGTAACGGTGTCAATGCCGAGTTCTTCCTGTTCCTTTATCCAAACGAATGCCGCGTCCCGTTTGGCTTGGACCAGTTCAGTTCCTTCGCTCCTCCAGGCAGCCCACAGCTTCTCTGGTTCGGCCAGCCAGGCGGGCTTGGGGAGGCTTCCGGCGATGGTGGTCTTGAACATGGTCAGCTCCTCGGGCGAACATCGTGGCACGTCAACCTGCTTCGCGCCGATTGGTGGGGCCAACCTAATACTCGAACCAAGAGGTTGCTCGTTAGACCTGTTTGGGAACGTTCCCGGTAAGGGTCAGCATCCAGCGCATGACTTTGTGGCCACCGTCGGCAGTCGGGTCGAACATGAGCGGGCAACCCCCATCGATCACCTCAAGTCCGTTCGCTCGCCCAAACTCGGCTGCGGCGGCCGAGACGCTACCGCCCCCGAATCCCCGATGCATCCAGACTCTCTTGATGCCGAGTTCGGCACACTCCTTGACGGTTTCCATGGCCGTTTCTGGCCGGGTCCCGATGACGACCGCCTCAACCCCACCCGGGATCGACGCCAGGTCATCGAAGGCCGGGTCACCTTCAACCTGTTCGGCATTCGGGTTGACGGCGAAAACCTCATAACCGCGCTCGCGGAGTCTTTGATAGACGATGTTGCTCCCGTGGCTGGCCGGTTCACGTGACACACCGGTCACGGCGATACGCTTGCTGCTAAGAAAGTCCGATGCAGCGTCTTTCATAGTGGGCACGTTCCCACCTCCCTTGACAGAACGGGCGACGATCGATCGCCACCCGTTTTATGTTTATGCACCGGTGGGTTCGTGTCCAGAGGCGAACGGGCCTATCCGCCGAAGTTCTCCCGTTGATTCAACCGTTGAGAGCCGGGATAATCGACTCGCCGTAGGAGCGCACCGTGGCTTCCTGATCGTCGTGCATAAGGTAGATCCCGAACTGATCGACTCCGAGGTCGCGCAACTCGTGGAGCTTGGCAATGTGATCGTCCACGGTACCGAGCACGCAGAACCGGTCGACGATGTCGTCGGGTACGAAGTCCGTGAACGGGTTGCCCGAGCGGCCGTGGTGGTCGTAGTCGTACCCCTCCCTGGCCTTGATGTAGTCCGACAGTGCGGCGGGCACTTTTGACGCGTCGTCGCCATAGCGTTTGACCATGTCAGCGACGTGGTTGCCGACCATCCCGCCGAACCATCTGACCTGGTCACGCTGATGGGCGATGTTGTCACCGACATAGGCAGGTGCCACGACACATATGGCGATATCGGCTGGATTGCGGCCCGCATCTTCGGCCGCCGCCCGGACCGTCGCTACCGTCCATTCAAGAATTTGGGGGTCGGCAAGCTGAAGAATGAACCCGTCGGCATGTCGGCCGACCGTGTCGAGGGCTTTGGGACCGTAGCCGGCCGCCCACATTGGGAGGTCCCAACCTGGCTTGATCCAGGGGAGTCGCAGCTTCTTGTCGTTGTAGGTCACCTCTTTGCCGGCCACCATGTCCTTGATGACGGTCATCGACTGGACCATGGTCGCCAGGGTGGTTGGTGTCCGGCCGATGTAGCGCAGTGCAGAATCGCCTCTCCCCATCCCACAGATCGTTCGGGGTCCGTAGGCGTCATTGAGGGTGGCAAAGAGTGAGGCCAATACGGTCCAGTCGCGTGTGCCGGGATTGGTAACCATCGGACCGACGATCATCCGCTCGGTGGCGGCCAGCATCATCGAGTAGATGACGAAGGGCTCCTGCCAGAGAACGTGAGAATCGAACGTCCATCCGTACGAAAAGCCATTGTCCTCGGCAAGCTTGGCCAGTTCGACGACCCGACTGGCGGGTGGGTCTGTTTGGAGAACGACTCCGAAGTCCATTATCAGTTCACTCCCTGGAATGCCACGCCGACGGTGTTTCTTAGATCAGACATTGGTTGGTGCCCCTTCGTAGGTACTCGCCGTCGCCCTTGGCCCCGTGATACTGGTTGCCTTCGATCAGTACCTTTCCCTTGGCAAGCACCATATCGATGCGTCCTTCTACCTCTTTGCCTTCGTATGAGGAGTAGTCCACGTCCATGTGATTGACGTTCACGGACATGGTCGTCCTCACATTCGGATCAAACACGATGATGTCGGCGTCCGAACCGATGGCGATCGTTCCCTTTCGGGGGTAGAGACCGAACATCTTGGCGGGTGTAGTTGCTGTCACTTCGACAAATCGATTGAGGCTGAGTCGGTTCTCGCCGACCGCACCGTGATAGAGCAGACGCATACGTTCTTCGACTCCCGGCATACCATTGGGGATCTTCGTGAAGTCGCCTTCGCCGAGGCGTTTCTGGGTGCCCAGGACGGGATGGTCGTTCATGCAGAACGGGCAGTGGTCGGTCGACACGACCTGAAGGTCGTTGGTGGCCAGTCCGCGCCACAACGCATCCTGATGGCCCTGTTCCCAGTCGCGGACCGGAGTTGAACAGACATACTTGGCGCCCTCAAAGTCTGGTTCCTTCAGGTTGTTCCAGCCGAGGAACAAGTACTGCGGGCAGGTCTCTGCGAAGATATTGCTACCCCGGTTGCGAGCTATGGCGATTTCGTCGAGGGCTTCTTTTGCGGACATATGAACCACGTAGAGAGGGGCGCCACTCAATTCGGCGTAAGCGATCGCCCGATGGGTCGCCTCCGATTCGGTAACCGGGGGTCTGGTCAGGCTGTGATAGATCGGGTCCGTTTGGCCCCGTTCGAGCGCTTGCTCGCGCAACACATCGATCACGATGCCGTTTTCAGCGTGCATCATGATGGTCGAGCCGTTCTCGGCCGCCTTCTGCATCGCCATGAAGATCTGGCCATCGGTTGAGTACAAGACGCCCGGGTAGGCCATGAAGAGCTTGAAGCTGGTCACACCCTCGCCCATGAGCATGTCCATCTCTTTGAGGGTTTGCTGGTTGACGTCCGAGACGATCATGTGGAATCCGTAGTCGATGGCGCAATTGTTGGCTGCTTTGTCCATCCACGCCTCGTAGCCGGCCATCATCGATTCGCCAATGGTCTGAACCGCAAAGTCGATCATGGTCGTGGTGCCGCCCCAGGCGGCCGCCCTCGAACCGGACTCGAAACTGTCCGACGCAAACGTCCCGCCGAAAGGTAGCTCCATGTGCGTGTGGACATCCACGCCGCCAGGGAACAGATATTTGCCAGACGCGTCAACCACCCGATCCACAACCAGTTCCGGCAGGGCGCCACCGCGGGCGAAGAGACCAACCACCTTCGTGCCGTCAATGAGAACATCGGCGTCCATGATTTCCGTGGCAGTGACGACGGTGCCGCCGCTGATAAGTGTTGTAGCCATCTCTCGGTTCCTCTCGTACTATGTGACGGCCGTGACGATGGCCGCTTCCAACTTCTCGAGTCCTTCTTGAGCCTCCTCGGAGGTCAACGTCAGGGCCGGGGCAATCCGCAGCACATTTCCGTGGAGTCCTCCCTTGCCAATGAGCAAGCCCTGGCGCTTCGCTTCCTCCATGACGGTTTTGGTGGTGGCTGGATCTGGTTCCAACTCACCACCGACGCCGAATTCGACGCCAAGCATGAGACCTTTGCCGCGCACTTCGATAATCCCCGGTACCGCATCGGCGATGTGGTGGATGCCGTCTTTGAGTTGTTGACCGATTTTGTACGCGTTCGTCTGAAGGTCGTGATCGATCAGGTAGTTCAGATTTGCCAGGGCGCCGGCGGTCGAGAGCGGGTTACCGCCGAACGTGGAGATGGAGTTTGCCTCGAGACAGTCCATGACTTCGGCTCGCGCCACTACCCCGGCAATGGCGAGTCCATTGCCAAGACCTTTGGCGAAGGTGAGTATGTCGGGGACCATTCCGTGAGCTTCATAGCCCCAGAAATGCTCACCGGTGCGCCCCCAACCCGTTTGGACCTCATCAGAGATGAACAGGATCCCGTGCTCGTCAAGCACCGACTTGAAAGCTCCGAAGAACCCGTCCGGTGGGGTGGCAAATCCGCCCACTCCCTGGATGGGTTCGGCGATCAAACAGGCGACATCGCCGGCGGTGGCGATATTGAGCAGGTCACGGAGGTCGTCGACGCAGGCGGCAATGAACTTGTCGTCGGCGAGATCGCGGAATGGACTCCTGAGCTTGTATCCCGACTGGATATACGTGACTTGGAACGGGGAAAGAGCGGTGGCCGACCAGGCGGACTGGCCGGTGATGGCCACGGTCGAATGAGATTTCCCGTGATAGCTGTTGCGCATGGCCAGGACCTGGTTGGACCGGCGATATTGCGTGGCGAGCATGAGAGCGGCGTCATTGGCTTCGGTCCCGGAGTTCGTGAAGAAGACTTTGGCGTCGGGGATCCCTGACAGATTGGCGATCTTTTCCGCCAACTCGATCTGTGACTCGATGAGGTACAGCGTCGAGCTGTGGAGCATCTTTTCCGCCTGTGCTTTGATGGCGGCGACCACTTCAGGGACGTTGTAACCGGTCATGGTCGTAAGGATCCCGCCGAAAAAGTCGAGGTACTCAACTCCCTCGGCGTCGGTCACCCGGCGGCCGAGGCCATCGACCAAGGAGATGGGTTCGTCGTAGTAGAGCGCCATCCAAGACGGCAGGACCTGGCGGTGCCTTGCCAGGAGTTCGTTGTGGGTGCCCATGGTGTGCCTTTCGATGAGCTAGGGGGCAGGCGGGTTGGCGTCGGCTGTTGACTCGTCCATGTACCAGTCAACGAACTCGGAGCACCGTCCGCTTTCAAATCGAAGTTGGAACAGATTCGAGTAGATGCCGCCATCGGAGTAGGTGGTTCGCCCAACCGCTATGGCCCGGTCTCCTGAGATCATGTCGCAAAGGTACGACGCCTCCCATGATCCAGGTTCGTCCGGGTTCTTCAGCCACCCGGCCACGATGGCTTCCGCTCCGACCAACGGGTCGCCCCCGGGTTGATATCGATACGTCGCATAGTTGGTGAACAACGACCTGATCTCATCGGGAGAGTTGGTCCGCCAGGCTTCGATGTACCGCTTTAGCCATTCGTTGACGGTTACTTCATCGAGCGTCATTCAGGGGGCGACCAAATCGCCGTAGGCATCAGGTCGACGATCCCTGAAGAACGCCCATTGCTGGCGAACCTCATCGACCATGTCCATGTCAAGATCTCTGACCACGAGTTCTTCGGCGGTGTCGGAAGCCGCCTCTCCGACGATCTGGCCCCGGGGGTTGACGAAGTAGGACGATCCGTAGAAGTCGTTGTCGCCGTACTCCTCCTGGCCGACCCGGTTGATGGCCCCAATGAAGTACTCATTGGCAACCGCGGCGGCGGGCTGTTCGAGATTCCACAAGTACATGGACAGGCCCCGGCTGGTTGCCGACGGGTTGTAGACGAGTTTGGCGCCATTCAGGCCCAGAGCCCGCCAGCCCTCCGGGAAATGACGGTCGTAACAGATGTACACGCCAATCCGGCCGACGCTGGTATCGAACGTCGGGTAACCCATGTTCCCGGGGCGGAAGTAGTACTTCTCGAAGAACCCCTTTACGTGGGGGATATGGGTCTTACGGTATTTGCCAAGGTAGGTGCCGTCCGCCTCGATGACCGCCGCAGTGTTGTAGTAGAACCCGTCGTCTTCTTTCTCGAACATCGGAATGACCAGAACCATTTCCGTTTCCTTGGCGAGAGCCGTCATGGCAGCCATGGTTGGACCGTCAGGGATGGGTTCGGCCGTGGCCAGATGTTCGTCGCTTTGCACCTGGCAGAAATAGGGGGCATCGAACAACTCCTGGAAGCACATGATGCGGGCGCCGTCGTTGGCGGCTTCGCGGGCGTAGTCCATGTTCTTCTTGAGCATTGTCTCTTTGTCGCCGGTCCATTCGGTTTGAACCAAAGCTGATCGGAGAATGTTCGCCATCGATGACTCCTCGTCCTCGCTGAGTGCGTATCGGGGTACTTTGTCTCGTATCGTGGTCGATGCCGTCGATCGGCGACATCGGACCGAATTCGTCCCGATGCCGATCCTACCGCGTACGGGGCGGCGATGGACGGTTCGCCAACCCCATCTAGGGGAGTTGCCGATCAAAGGCTTGGGAGTGGGGCGTTTAGGCTGCTCACATGGCTGACGTCACGGTGGTTGTCCAGGCTGGCGAATTCCGCCGGGATCTTGCTGCGCTGGCCGCGCAGGGTCCGGATGTCGAGGTTCGATTCGCCAACTCGGTCGAAGAGCTCGGTAGCGCACTGGAAGGAGCCGATGTGTTGTTCGGCTTCGATTTCAAGGGCAAAATGCTGCCTCAGGTCTGGGAAGCGGCCCGTGACCTTCGATGGATTCAGTGGGCCGGAGCGGGTGTCGATGCGTTGCTCTTTCCTGGCTTGGTGGACTCGGACGTCACGATCACGAACGCCGGGGGCATTTACGACCAACCAATTGCCGAACACGTACTGGCCTTGATACTCGCCCAGGCCAAGCGCCTCCCCGACGCAGTGCGTAATCAGCTGGATTCCAGTTGGCGGTATCAAAGGATCAAACCGGTGGCCGGGTCGACGGCTGTGGTCCTCGGGGCCGGAGGGATCGGTAGGGCGATCACCCGACTCCTCGGACAAATCGGGATAGAGGTGGCCCTGTTGGCGACCTCCGACAGGGCGGACGAGGAGTTTGGTCAGGTCTTCTCCTGGTCGAATCGGGACCTCTCTGAGGTGGATTGGCTCATTGTCGCTGCACCGCTAACCGACGCAACGACCCGAATCGTGGGTGCCGGGGTTCTGGCGGAACTTCCGTCGACCGCAGTGGTAATCAACGTCGGGCGCGGGGCCACCATCGATGAACCGGCCCTCGTCGAAGCCCTTTTCGATGGTCGGTTAGCTGGAGCGGGGCTCGATGTTTTTGAGCTGGAGCCACTTCCGGCCACGTCGCCACTGTGGGCGATGAAGAACGTGATCATCACCCCTCATCATGCGGGGGATGTAGAGGATTTCCCGCAACGAGTGAGCCAGTTGTTCCTCGCAAACCTCACCCGTTACCGAACCGGGGAACCGTTGATCAATGTGATCGACAAACGGCTCGGCTACCGGGCGCTTCACTGAGACGGCGTTTCCCAGTCGGTCTGGCGAATCAGCCACACGGCAGTCGCGACGAGGAATAGCGCCAACCCGACGCCGAGAGCGAAACGAGACGGATCCAGAGGTGGGGGCGCAGGCGGTGGGGGTGAATACCGGACCGGTGAGGTCCCATCGAACCCACGCACCAGCGGTAGAAACAGGAGAGAGGCCGGGACTCCGCCAAGTGCGATGATGGCAATGGCCCACCCCTCCCAGCCGACCCGATTGCTACTCATCGAAGGTGGGAACCTGTTCGGCGTCAAGTCGGCGGTTCAAGGAGAACAACCGACCGATGACCGGCATGAGGATGATATTTGCTCCGTGCAGAACGCCGATGATGAGGAGAATGCCTCCCAGACGGGCGACCTCCCATTGCAGTTGCGCCGGTCCCACGGTGTCGGTCCAATCTTTCTCCTGTTGGAAACGAAGCGAGAACAAGATGTAGGCACCGAAGATCAGGTAGTAGACGATATCGGCCAGCAGGATGAAGCTCTTTCCGGTGGCCGGATTGGCCCTGAACACATCGGCCGCATAGGCACGGCCGAATCGTTTGATGAATGGCCCAAGCCAGAGGGCAAGCCCAATGAGTACGACCGTAGTGATCGCTTCGAGTACCCACCAGTTCATAAGTAGTCTCCCTTGTTCATAGGTTGATGTTCCATATACGATTGAAATGAATGCTGTCGTCAGCAACGCGATCACTCCGATACGGGCTCGAAGGCGGCTCCGACGTAGCCGGTCATCGGCGATCGACCCGCGGACTCTGGCGAACAGGTCAGGGGCCGGTTGAGTTGCGATGGCATTGGCCATGAGAGCGTCGTGCAGGCGCTGCTCAATTGTCGTCATGTTCGCCCTCCAATAGCTGCGCCAATGAAGCCAGGCCACGTTGCTGTTGGGTCTTCACCGTGTTGACCGAAACGCCGAGAGTTGCGGCGGTTTCCGCAACGGAGAGTTCCATGTAATACCGGAGAACCAGCACGTTGCGCTGGCCCGGGGCTATCTGTCGCAAGGCAGCGACGACGACCCGTCGGTCGTCATCGGCCGCTACATGATCCTCGAGGCCGGGAGGTTCCGGATTGGCAGGTGGCCGGTGGCGGAGAGACATCAGTCCCCGGCGGTTGTGATCTCTGGCCAGGTTCAGCACGATTGACCGGAGATACGGTTTGATTTTGTCTTGATCTTGTACGCGGTGAGCCGATCTCGACAAGCGGATGAAAGCTTCCTGAACGAGGTCTTCGGCGGCGGTCCGGTCATCAACGAAGAAGCGGGCCAACCGGACAAGGTTGGTGGCTTCTTCTGTGAACAGCTGGCCAAGCATTCTGTTGAGGTCGACCAGTTCGTCGGCGCCCGCCAACGGGGTGTCGACCATCGAACGAAATATCCTGTGCGGGACGCGCAGATCCAATACCATCATTGCTACCGACGTTTGGATGGTGCGCCACGGGTGACATCCAAAAAAAGATGTTGTGGCTGTCACCCGACTCCACCTTGTACTCCGTCTGTGGAGTGACGGATCAAAAGAAACAAGGAGGGTCCGATGAAAACCCATCGATCGATGGTCATTGTGGCAATACTCGCACTCGGGTTGCTCTCGACAGCGGCCGGAAATCGTATTTTCTCGAAAGCGTCATTGTCGGACGTAAGCGTGGTGACGGTCGACCCTACCGATGGCGCCTGGGCGGTAGCTTCGGCAACGGTCGGCGGCGGCCAAACCGTTGTCGTCCTCAACGTGAAGGATCTCGATCGATCCGAGGCAGGACGCCGATTGGGCGCACACGTTCATGTAGGGCCGTGCGTCGGCGGCAACGGTGCGGCGGCGCTCGGCCACTACCGGATGGCGGGAGCGGCAGTTTCGTCAGAAACTGAGGTCTGGCTCGATTTCACCATTTCCAATGGTGGGACAGGCCACGCCACGGCGATCGTCCCATTTGAGATCGCACCGGGTGACGCCCACTCGATCGTCATTCATCACGACCCGACGGCCGACAACGGGGCGGCCGGCGCCCGGTTGGCCTGTCTCCCGCTGGAATTCTGATGGTTGCGATGATCAGGCGCCGGCCCCTTGTGGCCGGCGCGATCATCGGTCTGGCCTGGGGTGGCATTCTGCGATTGTGGATGCGCTTTATCTCGACCAGCCCCGAGTTCAGTTGGAGTGGGACCGGTTTCATTCTGGGAGCGTGTGTCATTGTCGGAGCAACTTTGGGTCTTGCCCGGAAACGCCGTGACGTAGGGGGAGTGGGATGGTGGCGATTATCGATACTGACCTTGATGTTGTTGGGAGCAGGTGGATCGGTCATGTGGCCGTCGGTGGTGCTCGGTGGGGCGGCCATCGGCCGACCACGTCCTCGATGGTTTCGAGGAGTGCTCGCACTAGCGGCGATCGGCGCCCAGGTCCCTACCGTGCAATCGGCCATTCTTGACAACCCACGAATGAACATGCCCGAAGCCGTCATTGCCGTTGTCTGGTACGCCCCGATGCTGGCGATCGAAGCGTGGGCGTTCTCCGTGGTGTTTGCGCCAGCCAGCGAGGGCGTGGCTGCCCCCGGCATCCTGAAGAAAGTTCTTATCGCGACACCCGTGGCGGCCATGACCATTCTTGCAGCCATTGCCATCGGGTTACCGGGGATGTAGGGCGACGGCCCAAGGTCAGAGCTATGCGCTAGCGTGCCTTCATGCCATCTACCCACCAGGCGATCGCCGACGAGCGAAACGAAGATATTCTGATTTACGTCGACGGTGAGTACGCCCGACGACATGAGGCCAAGATCTCGGTCTTTGACTCTGCGTTCCTCGTTGGCGACGGAATTTGGGAAGGGATCCGTCTCCACCACGGGCAATTGGCGTTTCTCGATCGTCATCTCGATCGCCTATTTTCGGCGTCTGAGCGGACCGGCATAGGGTTGGGAATGGACCGCCATGGCATGAGCGATCTGCTCTATTCCGTGCTCGCCCGCAATGGCATGACCGATGGGGTCCATGTTCGTCTGATGGTGTCACGAGGCCTGAAGAAGACTCCCTCGCAACATCCTTCCAATCTGGTGGCTGGCCCGACCGTGGTCATCATTCCCGAGTACAAACAGGCCGATCCGTCGGTGGCGCGCTCGGGCGTCAGTCTATTTACTGCGTCGGTTCGGCGTCCCCCTTCCAACACGCTTGATCAGCGAATCAACTGTCATTCGAAGCTACACGAGGTGATGGCATTGATCGAGGCCGTCGATGCGGGGTGTGACGAAGCGCTCATGCTCGACGTAAACGGCCATGTGGCAACCTGTAACGCCACGAACTTTTTCGCCGTTGCCGGCGGTCAGGTGTGGACCTCGACGGGGGAGTACTGCCTGCCGGGCATAACCCGGGGCGTTGTCATCGAGGTGTGTCAGAGCGCCGGCATACCGATTCAGGTTGCTGATTTCGATCTGGATCTCGTCCACGGTGCGGACGAAGCGTTTGTGACGGGCACGTTCGGAGGGCTTACGCCGGTGCGGGCGGTTGATGGCCATGAATTCGGTGATGGCACGATCGGTCCCATTACATCCAAACTCTCCGAATTGTATGAGTCGGCCGTGGACGCCGACGTGGCAAAGCGTGCTAGCCACACTGGGGGTGACCGGTGAGCCGCAACATTTCAATGTGGTCCGGGCCTCGCAACATTTCGACAGCCATGATGTACTCGTTTCGGCAGCGCTCTGACACTCGCGTCTATGACGAGCCACTGTACGGGAGTTACTTGACCAGAGTCGTGGGCGTCGCGCACCCCGGAGTGCAGGAAGTCGTCGCTGCCATGGATTGCGACGCCGAGTCTGTGATCTCCGAGATGCACGCTGAAACCGTCGACGACGTCCGGTTCTTCAAGAACATGGCCCACCACACGGACGGCCTCGGTCTTGAGCTTCTTGGCGGACTTCAGAACTTCATCTTGTGCCGCCCGCCGGCCGATCAGTTGGTTTCGCTCGAAGCCGGGATGACCGGCGCACCGACGCTGCGAGATACCGGATATGAGTACCAGACTGCCATCCTGGATTGGTTGATCGACCATGGTCAGGAGCCGGTGGTCGTAATCGCCCCGTCGGTGCTGGCTGACCCTGAAGGGGTTCTCCGAGTTCTTTGTGAGAAGCTGAATCTTGAGTGGGATCCTCACATGCTCGAGTGGCCGTCGGGCCCGAAACCGGAAGACGGGGTGTGGGCGAAACACTGGTACACCAGCGTCCACGCGACGATCGGCTTCGGGGCGCCGCGTCCCATCCGAACGGAGGTACCAGATCACTTGCGGGATTTGTACCAAGCTTGCCTGCCGCAGTATGAGCGGCTGGCGACGTATGCAATCAGTGCCGAGTCGTAAGAGGCTGACATGAATCGCTCGGCGCTGGGTATCTTCAGTCTGGTCCTATTTGTTTCGGGGGTGGTCTTGATGACATTCCCGGCCGGTGACGAGAACCTCGGCGGAGTCTTTATCCGGTCCAGCGTCGTCCTGGGTGCGGTCTGGCTGGTCCTTCCCAACGCCAGGCAAGTGCCTCGCGGGGTATGGGTAGGAATAGGTGTACTGGCTTTCGTGCTGATCGCAGCTCCGCGCCTTGTGCTGTGGGGAGCTGCCGTGGCAATCTTCAGCTCGGCCACGGGGTTCATCATCAGACCTCGTCGGGGTCGGCCGCCGGACTCCAAATAGTCTGGGGGAGGATCGGTCGCGGCTCAGTCAGGCGTCTGTGGGCCCGAACGCCCAGTTGACCCGGTCAGCCCACTCCGAGGCTCCAACCATGATCACGTCAATGACCGGGTCCTTTACGTCGTAGTAGGACTCGATGTCTGTGGGGAATTTGTCGGATAGGACTGCTTTGATGTGCCCATAGGCAGCAGCCGCTTCGGGGTAGGTGCGGAGGTAGTCACGAAATAACAATGCGTACCGTTGGTTGAAAGATCCCTTGCGTCGAATGTGCACGTTGGTTGGCCGTTGGGTGGCGGGCGGTTTCACCATTCGCTTTTCCAATTCTGCGACAGGAATGGTCCGACCGGGTGGCTCATGATCTCTGACCAGGTGCGGTTGGTTGGTATAGGCGAGGTTCTCGAATCGGGCGGCCATACGGTCATCGTCGAAGTCGTCGACTGTGATCTGAATGTCGATGATATCTTTGGCAGACAAGCCTGGGACACTCGTCGATCCGATGTGGTCGATGCGTATGGCCCAATCCCCGAGGTGGTTGCGAAGTTCCTGCCCGATCAGGGCAAAGTCGTCGGGCCACTCGGGCCGATAGGGAACGATTTCGATGCGGGTCACTACTTTCGACGCTTGGGTCGGAAAGCACCTGGGAGGTCGGCAGTGAGAAACGCGTCCGGGACGGTCCCCGACGCGGCGTACATGTAGAGGGCGGTTTGGAAGATTCCTGAGAGCGTCGAAATCACGACCGTTACCGCGACGATTCCGATCAAGGCGATCACGATGCCGGCAATGGCCAGGCCGGCAATTTGGCTGACGATGGCCAGGAAGGCAATCAACATGAACGGCAGGATGGCCAGGAGCCCGATGATCCCGAAACCGACATTGGCTGCCATGTTTTCGCCCCAGGTTTGCTTGAACAGGCTGGCGGACCGCTTGATCGATTCGACCACCCCGGTGCCCTCGATGACATAGACCGGAATGACCAGGAAGGTCACGAGCGTCCAGGCAAGTCCGGCAATCGATGACACGATTGATCCGATGATTCCGGCCCGCTCTTCGATGGCCTTGAGAATGGCCGAAACGGTCGCGCTGATGGCCGCCCAGCCGATGATGGCCGGAAGGTGCGATCGGGCCGCCGAAAGCGCCGACCCGACGGTGGGATCTCCCCCAGAGAGGCGCTCGTGGGCTGCGCTGACGAGGGCGGTGTTGAAAAAAATGACGACGAAGCTCGTCGTGAAGTAGAACGCCGCGGCGGCGACCCATGCCAGGGGACCCTCCCCCGATGTAAGGGCAACCGGCAGGACGAACGTGGCACCCATCACCGTGGCAGCCAGGCCAGACAGAACGGGGAGCCAGACGAGTTCGCGGTCGGCGAGCAATACCTGCCAGGACGCCTTGGCGAGTGCGATGGTGTTGCGAATTCTGCCCATGACTTCTCCTCGTCCGTCCGGTTGAGCAAATAGCTCCGACCGCCTTACCCTAAGTGAATTAGGGGGTTTTGTGGTGGATTGGAACGGGTTGGCGGTAGCGTATCCCGGTGCGTTTCATTTCGGTTCTGTTGGTTGTCGTGGCCTGTTCCGGGCCGACGATCGGCGTCTCGTCAGGCTCGACACCATCTCCGATTCCTACTCCAACTCCAACTGAGGGCAGTATCGTCCCGAACGTCACCGGGTCCACCGCCCCGACGACGTTGGTGATGACGACGACCACAACTCTGCTCCTGGACGCCTACGGTCGGCCGGTTTGGTTGGGGACCATCAAACTTCCTCTCCAGGAAGGAGGCTTTGGTGAAGTTCAACCCACGCCATCCGAGCTTATTGGGCGGGCCTTCGGGACGGTCGACATCCTCGCCCCCCCTGAGTCGGCAACGTTCGCCTCGACGGTCGGGTCGATCCCCGATGACGTCCTGGCCCGATCGACCTGGACGGCCGAGTGTCCAGTAGCTGTGGACGATCTGGCCTACGTCACGGTCTCACATCTAGGCTTTGATGGGCTTGCCCACACTGGTGAATTGATCGTGAACCGGGCGGTCGCCGAGGATATTGTGTCGGTATTCGCTGCTTTGTATGAAGCGCGGTACCCGATCGAAGAGATGCGGGTCGTAGCGGCACCCGAGCTGGATCTGCCGCCAACGGGTGATGGGAACAACACCACCTCGTTTGTGTGCCGGGCGGCCACCGGAGGGACCAGTTGGTCCCAGCATGCGTATGGTCTAGCCATCGACATAAACCCTTTTCAAAACCCGTATGTGAAGGGTGACCTTGTTCTGCCTGAGCTGGCCTCGTATTACACCGACCGCGAGCTCGCCGAACCTGGCATCATCACCGGCGGGGGAGTCGTCGATACCGCTTTTGCCTTGATCGGATGGGGCTGGGGCGGAAACTGGAGCTCCCTCAAGGACTGGATGCATTTCAGTCAGAACGGAAGCTAGGAGGTCCGTTCGGGGACCGCGGATATTCGATGTCGAAAATCGAGAACGTCGACCCAACGAAATAGGCCCGAGCGATGGCGTCTAAGCGACCCTGCCGGCGGTCAGATGGCGATGCAGCTTGTCCCACACGCTCGAATGGGCCAACTTGGTATTCATCGAGGTGAGTGTCTGAATGAAGCTGGGAACCGCCAATTCTGGCTTCATCGGATTTGGACGCATCTTGGCCAATACGTTGGGTTCCGGGCGCAGCACGACGATGTCGGTGTCGGGCCATTCCTCACGGATGGCGCTCAGCTCGTTCTCAAGGGCTGTCTGGCCTACTCGATCGAGCAGCGTCTCCACTGGAGTCGCGCGAAGGCGTTTCTCGGTGGCCGCCATCGGCGCCAGAATGAGGACCAGATCAAGTGGTGTCGGACTTCCCAGGACCAGGTCTGCGTGGGTTCCTGAGAGAACGCCGCCGTCGACATAGGTTGACCCGTTCAAGCGGAACGGGGAAAAGATCATGGGAACCGCCGATGAGGCGGCTACCGCCTCGGCCAATGTGACTTCTTCGGCCCCGTCGGAACCGAACACGACCCGTGTACGACCTTCGAGCTCGTAGGAAGGTATCAGGAGTGGCCGATCAGGCCATCCGTGCGCAGCCTCTTCGACGTGATACTCCATCCACTCGGCGATGGCATTTGAGTCATACATGCCAGGCGATCCGAGTATCAGGCGTAGACCCGGGCTTCGCAGCCCTGGCACAAGTCCGTGGCGAACCCATCGGCTGACACCGAACCCTGATTTGGTTGGGCGGAACAGCTGCTTGGAAATTCGGGCAGCCACGTCACCATGGTTGTCTCCTGGTTTGACGAGGCTCGAAAGCTCCAGACGATTGGAACGCACGATTCCGCCGACAAAGGCGCCCGCCGAGGTTCCGACAATCACGTCCGAAGTGTTCGGATTCCAGCCGGTTGCCATCTCGATCGCCATGAGGGCGGCCATCTCGTATGACGCACCCGTTACACCCCCGCCACCGAGGACCAGTCCTACCCTGCTCATGTCCGTGAGGTTACTACTCGGTGACCCCTGTCTGACTTCTTGTTGGCTGCGTGGTCATTCGAATTTCGGACCGCTCGGTAAAGTGGACGGATGCTGAAGTGTTGTCGTTGCTAGTTCGTCCGGCCCTATTACCCGATGACATGGCTGGTTTGGCGGGGCTATTCCAGCTGTGCTTCGAGTCAGACGAGCATTGGCCGATCGGGGAACACAAATACCTGGCGCTACTCCGGGGCGATGACACGGAATCGGTGGCCAAGCTTGTCGAACATGACGGTGAACTCGTCGGATTCAGTCAACTGGTGCCGAGTGCCGAGGGCGTGTGGGCGTTGGAACTGGCGACTCATCCACTTCGCCGGTCACTCGGGGTGCTCGATGTATTGGTCGAGCAGGCGATTCGTGACGCCGCGATACGGGGGGCCAACTCGATTCGCATCTGGGTGTATCAGGCCGGGGTGGCCTCCCATTTGCATCAATTCGGGTTTGTCCAGGAGCGGGAACTCCGCCAGCTGAGGATTGGCCTGCCGCTAGCCACCTACCGGCAGGATCCTTCCGACGTTGAGATTCGCCCCTTTGAGGTCGGTGGCGATGAGGGCGCCTGGCTTATGCTCAACAACCGGGCTTTTCTCGATCATCCCGAGAATGGATCGTGGACGCGGGAGGTGCTCGAAGATCGGATCAGCCAGCCGTGGTTTGACGCTGCCGGGTTTCTCGTCGCATGGAGCGGCCAACAGATGATCGGCTTCTGCTGGACGAAGATGCATGAAGACGCGACGGGGGAGATTTACGTGATTGCGGTCGATCCGGCCATGTCCGGTCGAGGCCTTGGGAGATACCTGGTTGAGTCCGGGCTCAGGTACCTCTTCGAGACGCGGGATTGTCTGACGGGGTTGCTGTATGTGGATGCCGGCAACGAGCGGGCACTTGACCTCTACGTCGCCATGGGTTTCTGGGTAGACCACATCGATCGGTCGTTTGTGGTCGAAACCGGGATTCGAGCGGCCGAGCGCCCCTAGGAGCGCAGGTCCGTCCCGCCGAAGTTACGGCCACAGGACGGGCAGGCCGCATCCTGGTCGCTCGTTTGAGCGTGGCACCACGGGCAGGGAAGATCTTCGATGGCACCGTCGTTGCGTCCACCGACAAAGTCGGCCATCAGGAGGTCACCGGGCGCATCGAAGTCGCGGTTGTCCTTATTGCCAAAAATCCCAAACACGCATCAGTCCTTTCGCCGTCTGACGGAAGGTTAAGCGCATCGGTTTGTTTATTGGTGGATTTCGCCGATCAAAGCGTGGCGAAGGCGGTCAATTGATCGACAGACGGTCGGAGGTGCTCAAGCCGACCACTCGATGTTTCCGCTACCCGGATTAGGTAGGAGGCGATGTGATAGACAATCCACGGACGAAGATCCTCGTCGGACAGAGCTGCTCCGTAGCCTTCCGCAAACGCCGTAGAGGCGCGCGAACCGAGGCTAGCCCCCAACGACCAGTAGGCAAGCGAGAAATCCCACTCGGGTGGAGTAAGGGTCGCCCATGTCCAATCGAACAGGGTGACTTCGCTCTCATCGTTGACAAAGAAGTTGGTCGCGGAAGGATTTGTGTGCGAGAAGGTCGGGGCGCTGCACCTGGGTGGTGGAATGGCCACGGCGGCTTCGATGGCGTCCGCCCCCATGTTCAGCCGACCTCGAAAACGGCTGAGGCGTTGGAAGGTCGACTGGTAGTCGGCGGCAACCTGGTCGGCCGTCATGCCGCCGTGGAGGTTCGTAACGTTGGCGGTGTCCAGTTGATGAATCGATCGGACGATGGCACCACACGACCTGGCCGCTTCGGCATTTTCGGGAAGCGTTGCCATTGTCCAAGCCCCGGGATCGGCGAACTTGACCCAATGGGTCTCTTCAGTGTCGCCACGCTCGAGGATCACCGGCGTGCCGGGTGTGCCCGCCAGGACGTTGAATGATCGTTCCTCGCGCCTGGCGTAGCTTTCCTTGTCGTAGATCTTGAGGATGTAGGGGCCGGTGGACGAGTGAACCCGGAACGTATGGGTGGCATCCCCCGGTGTTCCAAGCTGGTTAACCCGCCCCCCGTCCGCCAAGCCCCTGGCAAGCTGGACTGCGTCCATTATTTGGACTCCTTGGATAATCAACTTCTCTGCTGCGTTATCGCTTGATAGCCTAGCTCCACCAACAACAAGAACGGTTACAACGTGTCGATACAACTTATCTATCCCGACGGCTCGTCTCATTCGTTTGAAGACGGCACGACGGGCCTGGATGTGGCCCAATCGATTGGAGCGCGACTCGCTCAAGCCGCAGTTGCAGTTTCGGTCGATGGCGTCGAGTACGACTTGAGCCGCCCGATACCAAGCGGGAATCTGGCGGTCATCACGGAAGCGACCGAGGCGGGCAGGCATATCATCCGCCATTCGGCCGCGCACATCATGGCCCAGGCGGTTCTCAGTCTCTTTCCTGAATCGACGTTTGCAATCGGACCAGCCATTGAGAACGGCTTCTACTACGACTTTGAAATCGGACGCGGCTTCACGCCAGACGATGTCGAGTTAATTGAACGGAAGATGGCAGAGATCGTTGCCGCTGATCAACCATTTGAACGCTTTGAACTCACGGCGGCCGATGCGCTGGAAGTTTTCAAGGATCATAAGTTCAAGGTGGAGATCGTGAACACGGTTGATGCGAGCGAAGTTGACGGGTCATCCAACGTCATTTCTGCCTACCGCAACGATGCGTTCGTTGATCTTTGCCGGGGTCCTCACCTGCCGAGCACCGGTCGGTTGACGGCGTTCAAGCTGACCCGGACGGCTGGGGCGTACTGGCGTGGCGATGAAAACAACCCTCAGCTGGCCAGGATCTATGGCACTGCCTGGGAGTCGAAGAAGGCGTTGGAAGAGCATCTCCACCGCATGGAAGAAGCCGAGCTTCGAGACCATCGCAAACTCGGACCGGAACTCGACCTGTTCTCATCGCCTCCCGAACTCGGGTCTGGTTTGGTGCTGTGGCACCCCAAGGGCGGGATGGTTCGCAAGATCATGGAAGATCACAGCCGACTCCTTCACGAACGGTTCGGTTTTGATTTCGTGTACTCACCACATCTGGCCAAAGCGGACTTGTGGGAGACGTCCGGTCATCTTGGCTACTACGCGGAGAACATGTACCCGGGAATCGAGATGGACGGGGGGCAGGAGTACCGGGTGAAGCCGATGAGCTGTCCCATGCATGTACTCATTTATCGAAGCCGCGGGCACAGCTATCGAGAGTTACCCATCCGTCTGTCTGAAATCGCCGCGGTTTATCGCAACGAGCGCTCCGGTGTCATCCATGGAATGATGCGGGCGCGGGGGTTCACCCAGGATGACAGCCACACGTTCTGCCGGCGCGATCAGGTGGATGACGAACTGGCCATGCACCTTGAGTTCGTCCTCACGTGGCTGCGTGATTTCGGCTTCACCGAGTTCGAGGCCGACCTTTCCACCCAGCCTTCCAAATCGGTAGGGGAACAAGAGTTGTGGGCGATTGCCGAGCGATCGCTGGAGGACGCCCTGAAATTGGCTGACATCCCGTACCGGGTGGCAGAGGGAGATGGGGCGTTCTACGGCCCCAAAATCGACGTGCACATCAAAGATGCCATCGGGCGGCGGTGGCAGATGTCGACGATTCAGGTTGACTTTGCGTTGCCAGAGAACTTCGACATCGAATACGTCGACGCCGACAACCAGCGGCTTCGACCAGTGATGGTCCACTCGGCCAAGGCGGGCTCCATCGAGCGTTTCTTTGGTGTTCTCCTTGAACACTATGCCGGGGCGTTTCCGATGTGGCTTGCACCGGTCCAAGCCCAGCTCATTCCGGTTGCCGACCGCCACAACGAATATGCCCAGTCGGTCGTTCGCCGATTGGGGTCAGACGGGCTGCGGGCCGAAGCCGACCTGGCCGATGCGACCGTCGGCGACAAGATTCGACGTGCCATGAATGCCAAAGTGCCCGCCATCCTGGTCGTCGGAGACGACGACGTTGCCGGGAACACGGTCGGCTTCAGGCTTCGGGGATCGGACGAGGAGCGCGGGGTCGATATTGAAATGGCCGTCGAGCGCCTTTTGGAATTGGCGTCAATCCCATCAGAGGATGCGTAATGGACATTGAAATCCCGAAAGAATTGGCAGATGCCGAGGGTATTCCCGACGATCTCAACGCCAATATCGCCGGTCCGTACCAGTTTGCTTCCCCGGCGCGCCGACGCAATGCCGCGTTCATTTTTGCGGCTGGCGCGTTGGCGGCTGCCGTGGGAGCCTTCTCTGGTCTACCGGGCGGGATGTGGATCCTGTCTGGAGGGCTGGCCATTCTTGCGGTCCATCACTTCAAGTCGTCGCATCCGTTGTTGGTCTCCGATTCCGAGGCGCTAGCGATTGCTGCCCGTCAGGTTGAGGCAGCCGTGGGGCATACTTCAGCAGCCCTCAGGTTCGAAGGCATCTTTGCCACACCAGTTTGGAACGTGCTCGTCTACGACGCGGCGTCACCACCTACGCAGCGGGCGCTCGTTCAGATAGACGCTCAGACTGGCGACCTGGTCAGAAAGATCTACGTCGAGGCGCTTTCCGAGCCTTCGATTCCGGGGTAGTCACGTTTCGTTGCTCCGGTGTAGATCTGGCGCGGACGGCCGATGCGGGTCGTATCGTCGCCATGCATTTCCTTCCACTGAGCGATCCAGCCCGGCATCCGCCCGATGGCGAATAGAACCGTGAACATGTCGGTCGGAAAGCCCATGGCCCGGTAGATGACTCCCGAGTAGAAGTCGACGTTGGGATAGAGCTTCCGGCTTACGAAGTAGTCGTCTTCGCTCACGATCGATTCGAGCTCCATGGCCATGTCGAGCAGCGGGTCGTCCAAACCGAGCATGTCGAGCACATCCTGGGCGACCTGTTTGATGATCCTGGCTCGTGGGTCGAAATTTCGGTACACGCGGTGGCCAAAACCCATCAAACGGAACGGGTCATCTTTGTCTTTGGCCCGGTCGACCCAATGACTGACATCACCAGGTTGCTCGACCATCTCGGAGAGCATTTCAACGACCGACTGGTTGGCGCCGCCGTGGAGCGGCCCCGACAGGGCGTGAATGCCGGCTGCCACGCTTGAGAACAGATTGGCCTGACCGGAACCGACGATCCGCACGGTAGACGCCGAGCAGTTCTGTTCATGGTCGGCGTGGAGGATGAAGAGGGTGTTCAACGCATTCGATATCACGGGATCGGGTTCGTACTCCTCAGCAGGAACCGAGAACATCATGTGGAGGAACCGGCTTGAGTAGTCGAGATCGTTGCGCGGATAAACGTAAGGCTGATGAACCCGGTACTTGTATGACCACGCCGCCATCGTGATGACTTTCGAGATCAGTCTGGTGGTCGAAATCCGCACCGCCTCTTCATCGCTCGGATCGAGTGCGTCCGGATAATACGATGCCATCGCCGAGACTTCCGACGCCAGGATCTGCATCGGGTGTGCCGCATGCGGGAACGCCTCAAAGAGGTGCTTCATATCTTCTCGCACCAGAGAGTGCGACGTGATCTCCTCGGTGAACGTCTCCAATTCACTCCGAGTCGGAAGCTCACCATTGGACAGGAGCCAGGCGACTTCGAGGAAGTCGGCGTTGGTGGCAAGTTGCTCGATCGGGTATCCGCGATAGCGCAGGATCCCTTCTTCACCATTGATGAACGTAATTGCAGACTTGGTCTCGGCGGTGTTCCCGAAGCCCCGATCGAAGGTCGTGACGCCGGTTTCCTTGCGTAAACTGCTGATGTCGATGGCGATTTCGCCCTCGGAGCCAACTATCACCGGAAGGCTTAGTGTTTTGTCTCCGATGGTGAGTGATGCGTCGTTCATGTCATCCTTCCCGAATGGTGGTTGTCGGATGTGTAGCCTACTCGGACAGTAAGTCCTCAAAACGAGGGCCAACACACAGAATTTGTCCAGGAGTCGAACGACATGATTGAGCTGCGAGTCCGCAAGCGAGTTGATCGGCTGGTCAATCCGATCGGGCGTGCCCTCGCTCAGATCGGGGTTACTCCGACCTGGCTGACGCTGGTCGGGCTGGCCGCCACACTCAGCGGGGCGGTTCTGGTCGCTCGGGAGCACTTCATCGCCGGGGCGCTCGTGGCCGCCCTGGGTTCGGCACTTGACGGACTCGATGGTTCGGTGGCCAGAGCGAGAGGTTCGGCGTCGCGGTCGGGCGCCCTGTTGGATTCGGTGGCGGACCGAATCGGCGAGACCGGTATGTGGGCAGGCTTGGCATTTGCCCTGTCCGACTCTGCTCGTCTCAGCCTGCTCTGCGTTCTCAGCCTGGGGGCCTCATTGCTGGTCTCCTATGTGCGCGGGAAGGCAGAAAGCCTCGGTGCTGATGGGCGCGGCGGGATCATGGGGCGGGCGGAGCGAGTCATTCTCATGACCATCGGGCTGCTCTTCATCGACTATGTAGAGGTCATGCTATGGGCGATGGCCGTCCTGACCTGGCTAACCGTGTTGCAGCGCTTCTTTATAAGCTGGCGGCAGCTCGAACACGGATCTCCATGAACTATTCGGGGTTCCGGGTAGCCTCGGCCCTGCTGGGGGTTCTTCCCGAATGGGCCATGCGTCGCCTAGGAGAGACCGTGGGTTATGTTGCCTGGCTCTGGGCAGGCAAGCGCAAGCACAACGCCACCCGGGCGATGGCCCGAGTGCTCGGCGAGAACCCGGATGCGCCGAGCCCCCAGACGATCCAGACGGCCCGGGCCCTGTTCACGTCGTATGGTCGGTATTGGGCCGAAACGTTCTGGATTCGACCTCGCCGCGTCAGGGCGATTCACCGCCATATCGAGGTGCAGGGGATCGAGCACTTTCGGGCGGCACTTGCGGCCGGGAAAGGCGTCATCTTTGCGCTTCCCCATGTTGGTAACTGGGAAGTGGCCGGCACCGTTGCGGCCGCTGAGGGGGCCGAGTTGATGGCTGTGGCCGAAAAGCTTAAAGATGATCGAATTGTCAATTGGTTTGTCGGACTCCGGAAGGCATTGGGAATCGACGTCGTCCTGGCGACCGGCCGTGAAAAGGTGTTCGAGGTCTGTGCCGAGGGTTTAAGGCGGAATGCAGCTGTGGCCTTGTTGGCCGACAGGAACCTCTCGGGGAGGGGAGTGATCGTTTCCTTTTTCGGCGAAGACACCCGCCTTCCGGTTGGACCCGCCCGGCTTGCCTTGGAAACTGGCGCGCCGATCGTGCCGGTGGGATCGTTCTTCCAGGAGGGCCGTGGACATCTGGTGACGATGTTGGATCCCGTCGATGTAGGGCCGGATGACGACGTCGCGTCCCTCACGGCCAAGGTGGCGTCTGCTCTCGAGGTGGTCGTTCGTTTGGACCCTGCACAATGGCACATGATGCAACCGAATTGGCCGTCCGATCGACTCGTTTCCCGGTAGTGGCGGTCGGCAGATGACCCGTTTGGCGATCGTGTCACCGTACGCCCTTGACCTTCCCGGCGGCGTGCAGGATCAGGTGCTCGGCTTGGCCGAGCACCTCCAAGACCGTGGAGTGGATGTAACGGTCATCGGCCCCCGGACTGACGGTACGGGAGTCGGCGGGGTCAGTCGGGTGCGGGCGAACGGTTCGGTGGCGCCGATTTCGCTCGATCCTGGAAGCTGGAAGGCCGTGCGATCAGCCTTGCGAGGATTCGATGTCATTCATGTGCATGAACCCCTGATGCCGCTCGTTTCATGGGCGGCCATGTCCGTACCGGCGGCGCGCAAAGTCGTCACGTTTCATGCCGATCCATCAGCCTGGATCCGGATGCTATACCGGGTAACCCGTCCCGGGTGGATGGTTGGTCGAAACACCAGCATCGTGGCCGTGTCAGCGACCGCTGCCAGTGCCCTGGACTGGCTCCCGCAGGTCCGCGTCATCCCCAACGGCGTACGGGCGATACGCTCGTCGGAGCCGAGGGATCTCAAGCAGGTCACCTTTTTGGGGCGTGACGAACCGCGCAAGGGATTGGCGGTTCTGCTGGCCGCCTGGCCGGCGGTTCGGGCCAGACAACCTGATGCACGCCTGGTGGTCATGGGGACTGAGGGTCGCGACGGTGACGGAGTCACCTTTCTTGGTCGGGTCGACCAGCCAACCAAGGACGTCCAACTGGCGGTCACCGGGGTCTTCTGCGCTCCGAACCTGGGAGGCGAGAGTTTCGGCATCACGGTCGTCGAGGCAATGAGCGCCGGATGTGCCGTCGTGGCCTCGGACCTCCCGGCCTTCCGAGACGTTCTTGGGGAGTGCGGATCCTGGTTTACTCCGGGCGACTCGGTGGCGCTCGCCGGTCGAATAGTTCAACTGCTTGGTGATCCTGAGGAGGTGCGGACCAGGGGAGACCGGGCCCGGATTCGGTCGCTTGACTACTCCTGGGATCGAGTGACTGATTCCTATCTAGAGCTGTACGGGATCGACTCGGCAAAGTAACCGGGGACGGCTAACTTGGCAGCATTCGTAGGCTCACTCACAAGGATGTTCGATGCGCCGCACCATGATCGTCTTCTTCGCTGCCGTATTGGCACTTGGTGCTTGCTCTTCGGGGAACTCGTCCGAAGAACCGACAACCAGCCAGGCCGTGGTCGTCGAGTCGACGTTCGCAACCTCTACCACCGCTGTCGAGATCCCGGTGGACCAGGAAGTGTGGCCGCTCACCGGCCTGCCGACGAGTGGCGGGGACGCCACAACGGCTCCGGTGTTGATCGTCAAGATCGATAACACACCATCTTCACGTCCCCAGGCCGGCCTGGCCGCCGCCGACCTCGTTTTTGATGTGCTCGTTGAAGGCGGTATTTCCCGGTTCCTGGCCGTTTTTCAGTCGTCCATGCCGGAGGAAGTCGGCCCGGTGCGTAGCGCCCGCGAGGTCGATCCAAAGTTGATCGAACCGTTCGGAGCGTTGTACGCGTACTCGGGCGGCCAGGATTTTGTCGTCAGTCGCTTGAGGTCGGTCGCGACTGACGTGGGGTTTCCACGTTTGGGTGAGGCTGCCTATTACCGCTCGACGCAACGACCAGCCCCCTACGACGTGATTTTGCGCACCGCCGATGTCGTCGACACAGAGCACGGTGGGCTGTCGAGTGGCCTGCTTTTTGGTGAGCTACCCGACAACGTCGGCAAGCCTGCGACTGACATTTCGCTCAGCCTTTCCAGCATGAACGAAGTCGGCTATCTGTATACGAACGGCTCATATGCCCGGTCCGTCGGCGGAGAGCCGCATCGCGATGAGGCGGATGGTCCGATTTCGGTAACCAATGTGGTCGTTGTGTTCGTGGATGTGCTGGCCACGGGCCGCACCGACTCGGCCGGAGCGGCAGTACCCGACTACGACGTGGTGGGATCCGGAGCGGCCATCGTGTTCAGGGACGGGAGGGCCATCGAGGGAACGTGGCAACGTTCGACCTCGGCAAATTTGTTTGCTCTTCTTGACGAGGATGGCGAGCAGATCCCATTGGCACCGGGTACCACGTGGATTGAGGTCGTACCGAATGGCCGTCCCACGACCTGGAAGTAGACTGAAAAGAAACGAGGAGATCCCATGGAACAGGCGACGGATCGCGTGAAGCGAGGGTTAGCCGAAATGCTCAAAGGCGGCGTCATCATGGACGTCGTCAACGCCGAGCAAGCCAAGGTTGCAGAGGACGCCGGAGCGGTGGCCGTGATGGCGCTTGAGCGCGTCCCGGCCGATATCCGCAAGGACGGTGGCGTTGCCCGGATGTCCGACCCCGAGATGATCGACGCAATCATCGAAGCGGTCAGCATCCCGGTGATGGCCAAAGCCCGAATTGGCCATTTTGTCGAAGCGCAGGTACTCCAGGCGATCGGGGTCGATTACGTCGACGAGTCCGAAGTGCTGACGCCCGCCGATGAGGAAAACCATATCGACAAGTGGCAATTCACGACGCCCTTCGTGTGCGGGGCCCGCAATCTGGGTGAAGCCCTTCGGAGAATCGGCGAAGGTGCGGCGATGATCCGAACCAAGGGTGAAGCCGGGACCGGCAACGTCGTTGAAGCGGTTCGCCACATGCGCCAGATCACCGCCGACATTCGGGCTCTTTCCACGATGGGTTCGGAAGAACTCATGCGTGCGGCCCGCGATCTTCAGGCCCCGTTCGATCTCGTGCAAGAAGTCGCCAACAGCGGCAAGCTGCCGGTCGTCAATTTCGCGGCTGGGGGTCTGGCGACCCCGGCCGATGCTGCGATGATGATGCAACTTGGTTGCGATGGTGTGTTCGTCGGTTCGGGTATCTTCAAGAGCGGAGACCCTTCGGCCCGCGCCAAGGCGATCGTCGAGGCCACCACGTATTATCAAGATCCTTTGATCATCGCCAAGGTTTCGCGGAACCTTGGCGAGCCAATGGTTGGCATCGAAATCGATACCCTCCAGGACTCTGAACGGTTCGACAAACGAGGCTGGTAGATGATTGGCATTCTTGCCCTTCAAGGAGATGTGCGCGAGCACGAACTGATGCTCGAGGGTTTGGGCGTTTCGACCAGACAGGTTCGCAAGGTCGATGAGTTGGACGGTCTCGATGGGCTGGTGATTCCGGGAGGGGAGTCAACTACGATCGGGCGACTTGCCACGCTGTACGGCCTGATGGAACCACTGCGCGAAGCAATCGCCGGTGGATTACCAACCTACGGAACCTGTGCCGGACTCATCCTGCTCGCCGACCGCTTGGCCGAAGGAACCCAACCGCTGTTGGGCGTGCTCGATGTCGTTGTGCGTCGAAACGCCTTCGGCAATCAGAACGACTCGTTCGAAGCCGATTTGCCGATTCACGGTATGATCGACCCATTCCACGCAGTCTTCATTCGTGCGCCTTGGATTGATTCGGTCGGAGATTCGGTTGAGGTGTTGGCTTCGTGGGAGGGTCACCCGATTATGGTCCGGCAAGGCCACATCCTGGCGAGCGCCTTTCATCCCGAGCTCACCAAAGACCAGCGGGTCCATCATTTGTTTGTCACCATGACCAAGGAGATTTGAGATGTCGGGCCATTCAAAATGGGCGAATATCAAACACCGCAAGGGCCGCCAGGATGCCGCCAGAGGCAAATTGTTTGCCAAGTTGGTCAAAGCCATAGAAGCGGCCGCCCGTGATGGGGGCGGCGACATCTCCGCCAACGCCACCTTGGCGACGGCAGTTGAGAAGGCGAAGGCCCAGTCTTTGCCGAGTGACAATATCGATCGGGCCATCAAGCGCGGCATCGGCGATGTTGACGGCGCCAACTATGAAGAGTTCTTCTACGAGGGCTACGGACCCGGTGGGGTTGCGCTCCTTGTGCAAATTCTGACGGATAATCGAAATCGAGCATCGTCCGACGTACGGGCGACGTTCAGTCGCAATGGCGGGAATCTGGGCGAGCCTGGATCTGTCGCCTATCTGTTTGAACAGAAGGGATACTTCCTTGTCGCCGGGGACGAAGACGAGGTGATGATGGCAGCCCTCGATGCCGGCGCAGAAGACGTCCGACCTTCAGGTGACCATTTTGAGGTTATAACGGCGCCGAGTGACTATCGGGCGGTTCGAGCCGGGCTCGAAGCGGCCGGGGTGCCAATCGAATCAGGTGAGGTCACCCAACTCCCGATGACATCGGTGCCGGTCGACGAGGCCACCGCTCCGAAGGTATTACGGTTGCTCGATGCGCTCGACGATGTAGACGATGTGCAAACCGTCTACTGCAATTTCGATATTTCAGACGAGGTCATGGCCACGCTCGACGTCTGATTGATCCTCCGAAAACCGGGCAGCCCACGCTACAGTACCCAAACATATGTTCGTACTAGGAGTTGATCCGGGACTGACCCGCACCGGGTACGCCGTGCTATCAGATCGCAACCTGCGACCTGCCTTGCGCACCGTCGGGGTCATTCGTACCGCGCGAGGCGACACGCTTGCCGAACGACTCGCCGAACTGTATGCGGATCTGTCGGCGGTTGTTGCCGAGCATGAACCGGAAGTCATGGCGATCGAATCTGTATTCGTGAATCAGAATCTCCAGACCGCCATGTCGGTGGCACGGGCCAGCGGGGTCATCATCCTCGTTGCTGCCGAACGCCGGTTACCGGTTTTTGAATACACACCTTCGGCAGTGAAATCGGCTGTATGTGGTTATGGTTCGGCCACCAAGGACCAGGTCCAAGAGATGATCATGCGCCGACTCGACCTCCCGTCAGCACCCCAACCGGCCGACGCAGCCGATGCGGTTGCGGTCGCCCTCTGTCACATGCAATCAGCCCGACTGCGGGTGGCACAATGATCGAACGACTGCGGGGAACTCTGGTTGGCAGGCGTCTCGACCGGGTCATTATCGATGTTGCCGGGGTCGGCTATTCCGTATATGTCCCGACCTCGACGACCCGGGACCTGCCCGGAGTCGGCGAGGAAGTCGTCCTCCATACTCACCTCTACGTTCGCGAAGACGCGATGGTGTTGTACGGATTTGATGAGGAGTCGGCCCTCGATATGTTCCGGCTCCTGCTTAGCGCTCCCGGGGTCGGCCCGAAAGTGGCTCTCGCGATGATTTCTTCGTTGGCCGTTGCCGATATCCAGCGGATCATCCTCTCCGAAGATGCCGACGGCCTCACCGTGGTGCCCGGGATTGGAAAACGGTCGGCTCAGAAGATCATCCTTGAGCTCAAACCCAAGCTGGCTGGCCTGGATGTCGCCATCGTCGGTGCGGTCGGTGCGTCTCAGCACGTTCGTGACGCTCTTGAGGGACTCGGCTACACACCAGCGGAGATTCGAGAGGTGGTTGGTTCCTTGTCCCATGATCAGACCATCGAGGAACAAATTCGCCAGGCCCTCCGGATGTTGGGGAGGGGAGCATGAGAGAGGAGAGCGTGCTCACCGCCGCCCCGATCGAAGATGATCGAATAACCGAGGTAACGCTCCGACCTCAGAATCTTGACGACTTCGTCGGACAAACGAAGCTGAAAGAACGGCTCATGATTTCTCTGGAGGCGGCGAGCACCCTCGGGAAGCCGCTCGATCACGTATTGCTTTCCGGCCCACCTGGTCTTGGCAAAACCACTCTCGCCCAAATCGTCGCCAACGAGCTTGGTTCCCGATTGCGGGTTACATCGGGCCCGGCGCTTGAGCGCCCGGGCGACCTAGCGTCGATTCTCACGCATCTCGACGAGCGTGACGTCTTCTTCATCGATGAAATTCATCGCCTCCCACGGGCGGTTGAGGAAGTTCTGTACCCCGCGATGGAGGACTTCCAGCTCGACCTCGTGGTTGGCAAGGGCCCCGCCGCACAGTCACTCCGGTTGGATCTTCCCCGGTTTACATTGGTTGCCGCGACGACCCGTAAGGGCAAAGTGGCAGCCCCATTGCGGGATCGATTTGGAATCGTTGACAAACTCGATTTCTACGATGCTGCCGAACTCGACCAGATCATCCAGCGGTCGGCCGGACTTCTTGACGTGGAAATCACCGCGACGGGAAGTGCGCTGGTGGCAAGTCGTAGTCGCGGCACTCCGCGGATTGCCAACCGTCTTCTCGCCCGGATGCATGACTACGCCGTGGCGCGGGCCGATGGCATCGTCGATGAAGCAACGGCCCTGGCTGCTTTGCAGGTGTTCGAAGTCGATGACCTCGGTCTCGACAAGGTCGACCGGGCCATTCTTGCGGCCATCGTGACAACGTTCAGCGGCGGGCCGGTAGGGCTATCGACGCTGGCAATCGCCGTCGGCGAAGAACCCGAAACGGTCGAAGATGCCTACGAGCCATTTTTGATGCAAAGCGGATTGCTGCGGAGAACTCCGCGGGGACGGGTGGCCACACCTGCTGCCTATGCACATATGGACGTCGTCCCGCCCGGCGGTCAGTCCTCGCTTTTGCCCTAACCTTCGGGTCGGCCGCCCATGCTTATCGAAGAACTCACGTACGACCTGCCTGAATCATCCATTGCCCAGATCCCGGTGGAGCCTCGCCACGATGCCCGGCTGCTCGATGCCCGGCGAGTGGGTGGCCAGGGTGCGATTGACGACCGGGTGTTCTGGGAGTTATCCGATCTGCTGTTTCCAGGGGATCTCGTCGTGGTCAACACCACCAAAGTGAGACAGGCTCGCCTGTTTGGGATTCGGGAAGATACCGGAGGACAAGTCGAACTGCTCGTACTTGAACCGGTCGGAGGCGGGCGCTGGGAAGCGCTCATCAAACCCGCACGTCGGATGCGCAGGGGAGTCCGGCTTGACGTAGCCGGGGTTTCGGTCGAAATCGAGTCGGATCCGATCGACGGAAAGGTCCTCGTACATTTCGGTGGCGATGCCGAGCAATTATTGGCTGAGCGAGGTGTCATCCCACTCCCGCCATACATCCACGAAACGCTGGAGGATCCCGGTCGATATCAAACGATGTTTGCCGATCGCGTCGGGTCGGCGGCGGCACCGACGGCCGCTTTGCACTTCACCCCTCACGTGTCTGAGCGGCTTATGGCGGCGGCCATCCCGATCGTCAAGGTCGACCTGCACGTCGGGTTGGACACGTTCCGTCCCATCGCTGTCAACCGGGTCGAGGAGCATCAGATGCACTCGGAGTGGTTTTCCGTCCCGGAATCGACCGTACAGGCGATTGTCGAAACCCGTAAGGCGGGGGGACGGGTGGTTGCCATCGGGACGACGGTGGTCAGAAGCTTGGAATCGGCGGCCGCCGGAGGAGTGCTGCGTCCGTCGGAGGGGCGGACCGACCTGTTTATCACGCCCGGCTATCCCTTCCGGGTGGTGGACGACCTGGTTACGAACTTCCACGTGCCGGGTTCTACGCTACTTGCCATGATCAGCGCATTCATGGGGCCGGGATGGCGGGCGGTCTACTCGCACGCCATTGCACGTGACTATCGGATGCTTTCGTTTGGTGACGCCATGCTGGCCTCGCGGATGGCGAGATGACCATCGGAACATTCAGAGTGTCGGCGACAGACGGCAAAGCGCGGGCCGGCGAACTGATCACCGCACATGGGCCGGTGCAGACTCCGGCCTTCATGCCGGTGGGAACGCGGGCCGCCGTCCGGGCCCTCGACGTCCGGGACTTGCGAGAGGCCGGCGCCAGGATCGTGCTTTCGAACACTTACCACCTGATGCTGAGACCGGGCGCGGACATCATTGAGGAAGCAGGTGGGCTGCACGGCTTCATGGGGTGGAACGGTCCGATACTGACCGATTCGGGCGGGTATCAGGTCTTTTCGCTTGAGCCAAAGGTGACCGAGGCCGGGGTGCGATTTCAGTCGACCTATGACGGCATGTATGTGGACCTGAGTCCGGAAGACGCCGTGCGAGTGCAAGGACAGCTCGGTCCCGACATCGCCATGATCCTCGACGTACTCGTTGGTCTTCCTTCGCCAAGTACCGTCGTGCGAGCTGCGATGGAGCGGACTCTCCGGTGGGCTGAGCGAGCCATCAACGCCCATAACCGCCCGGATCAGCTCCTTTTCGGAATCGTGCAGGGAGGGGTCGACCTCGACCTCCGGGCGGAAAGTGCCCGGCGGACTGCCGAACTCGGCTTTCCCGGATTCGGGATCGGCGGTTTGTCCGTTGGTGAGCCACCTGAGGACCGAAATCGGGCTCTGGCCGCGGCAGTCGATGAGCTTCCAGTAGGGAAGCCTCGCTATGTCATGGGTCTTGGCGACACGGAGGGGATTCTCGAAGCGATCGCCCGCGGGGCTGACATGTTTGACTGCGTGCTTCCGACCCGGCTGGCCCGTCACGGAAAAGCCCTGACTCGCAATGGCGACTTCAACATCAAGCGGGCTGAGTTCGCCCGGTCGCAGGATCCCATCGACCAGGACTGTCCCTGCTTCACATGTCAGAACCATTCGCGGGGGTATCTGCGTCATCTCGTCATGACCGGTGAGATCACCGCTCACCGACTTCTTTCGATCCACAACCTGACATTCACCCTCGGCGTGGTGGCTGGAGCCAGGGCAGCGATCGAAGCGGGGAGCTTTGAGGCATTTCGTATGACCCATCTCGGCGCACGTGGTTTCGAAGACGTCGATGGTACGGCTACTATCGCCAACCGCGCATAAGACCCGGAGACAAAGAAATGTTGTTCGCACTCCAAACAGACAGTACCGCACCGGCCGGTAACGGACTCAGCACCATCCTGCTGTTCGGTGGCATGTTCACCGTCTATTACTTTCTTTTTGTGAGGCCGCAGCGTCGCCGTCAGCAAGAGCGCCTGGCCCTCGCCAGGGCGGTTGAGATCGGCGATCGCGTACGTACCGCCTCCGGGTTGCACGGTGTGGTGGTTTCGACAACCGAAGAGACCGTGGTCCTGCGTCTTACCGACGGTCAAGCCGAGTTTGATCGCCGGGCCATCGCCCAACGTTTGAGTGATGACGATGCGTCGTAGCATCGTTCGCCTTTCCATCATTTTGGTGATCGCCTGGGGCGGGATCGCCTACAGTTTTTCGACGGGACACTTCCCGCTACTCGGCCTTGATCTACGGGGCGGGGTCGAGGCGCTTCTCACTTCGCCACCGGGGACCGATCCTGACGTGCTCGACGTGGCAGTCGATGTTCTCCGGGCCCGGATCGAGGGGATCGGAAATGTCCAGGAACCGGAGATAACCGTCGTGGGTGACAGTCAGAATCTCGACGTTCTCGTCCAGTTGCCAGGTGTCGAAAACCTCGATGAGGCACTGAACGTGCTTGGTCAAACGGGCCAGTTGTCATTTCGCCCCGTGTATGACGAGCAATTGCCGGACGGATCTTCGGCAGTTGACGTTTTCGGCCCGTGCCCGGCGGTCTATCAACTCGATGACCAACCGTTCCCTGCCCCACCGGTCGCAGCCGACGGACTCACAACGCCCGATGATCCCAGCCAGGCCGCCTGGTTGCCGGTTCGCGACGATACCGGCGTTGTCACAGCGAAATATCTGGTCGGACCCGCCCAATTGATGGGGACCGGCATCGCGGATGCGCTTGCGCAGTTGCAGGGCACGTCTGCCATTGACGCCGGATGGAGTGTCTCCCTAACCCTTAATGCCGAGGGCGAAGGCGCCTTCACTCAACTCACAAAAGACGCCGCCAGTTGTCAGCCAAGCGCTCAAGTTGTGCACCCGAGTCGTCGTATTGCCATCGTTCTCGACGGCGAAATCCTCACCGCTCCGCCAGTTGCTTCGAGCGTGGATCCGGGGATCGGCATCGCCGGCGGTCGGGCATCCATCGGGATCGGTGGTACCGATGATGCCGCCGCCGCTGAGGCAGCCCAGCTAACCATCGTCCTTCGATACGGCGCCCTGCCGATATCCCTTGCGGTCGGTAATGTCGAGAAGGTCTCCGCCACCCTGGGCGCCGACTCACTTCAGTCCGGCATAACGGCTGGTTTGATCGGCCTGGCGCTGGTGGCCATTGTCCTGTTGGCGTATTACCGGTCGCTCGGAATCATTGCTGTCGTCGGATTGACCGTGTTCGGCTCGTTGCTCATTCTTTCGTACACCCTGCTCGGTCAGGTGCGAGGATTGTCTCTAACCCTGGCTGGTGTCACCGGTATTGTGGTTTCTGTCGGTATCACGGCGGATAGCTATATCGTGTACTTCGAACGAATAAAGGAAGAACTCCGTGGCGGGGCCCCAATGTACGCTGCCGTTTCCGAAGGGTTTAAGAAGGCGTACCGGACCATCCTTACCGCCGACTTTGTCTCGCTCATGGGTGCGTTCCTCCTCTATACGCTGGCGGTCGATCGGGTGAAAGGCTTCGCCCTGGCACTCGGGGTCGCCACCCTGCTCGACCTGCTCGTGGCCAAGTGGTTTACCCGTCATGCGGTGATGATCATGTCGGAGACGAAGATGGGAGAAGGCGGAGCGTTTTCAATTCGGGGGTTTGCAGGAGAATGAGCAGCTTTACCGAACTACGCAACGGAACGGCCGGAATCGATTTTGTCGGTCCGCGGCGCAGGTGGTTCACGATCTCGGCAGTCATCATCGCCATTTCGTTTCTAAGCCTCGGGTTCCGACAAGGGCCCGGGTCACTCGGGCTCAATCTCAGCATCGACTTTGTGGGCGGATCATCAATCCAGGTTGAGAACACGGCGGGACTGTCGATTGCCGAGCTTCGAACTGCCATGGATCCGCTCGGGTTGACCGCAGTACGGATTGAGGAACTCGGAGGCGGGCAGACGTTCCGGATCCGAACCGAGACACTCGATGAGGACCGTCGGGCCAACGTGATTGCGACCATTTCCGAGGCAGTCGGTATTTCGCCAGACAACATCGACTACCGGTCGGTCGGGCCGACATTCGGGGCACAGATCGCCAATCGAGCGCTGCTGGCACTCGGGGTATTCGTTGGCGTCGTAACGCTCTTCATCGCCTGGCGTTTCGAATGGCGTATGGCGTTCGGTGCCATAGCGGCACTCTTCCATGACCTCATCATCACCGCCGGGATATATTCGCTGTCCGGTTTTGAAGTGACGCCTTCCACAGTCGTCGCCGTGTTGACCATCCTCGGGTACTCGTTGTACGACACCGTGGTCGTATTCGACAAGATCAAAGAGATCGAAGTCGAGGAGTCGCGCCTTGACTACGAATCAGTGGTCAACCGGGCCATGAACCTTGTACTCATGCGCTCTATCTTCACTTCTTTGACATCGCTTATCCCGGTTGGTACGGTGCTCATCGTCGGATCGTTCTTGCTCGGCGCCGGAACCTTGACCGACTTCGCCCTTGCCCTGTTCGTCGGTATCGCCGCCGGGACCTATTCATCGATATTCATTGCTTCGCCACTCGTAGCCGCCATGCATTTGCGGGTGCCGAAGGTTCATGACAAACCGACCAAGCCGAGCCGTCCGATTAAGGAAGAGCCTGAGCCTCCCAAGGCCGCTCCCCGCAGCGTGGCAGGAGGCTCGTTCGATTCCCGGCGGCCGATATCCAATGCCGGAACTCCGCGCCCACCCAAGAAGAAGCGCCGGTAACCACAGGTAGGCCCGACCCGGCGAGGTGCGCAGTAGACTTGGTCTGTGCCCCATTCTTCGATCAACCTCATTCGTGACATCCCTGACTTTCCGTCGCCGGGAATTATCTTCAAAGACATCACGCCCGTCCTCGCCGACGCGGCCGCTTTCCAGTCAGTGGTTTCCGACATGGCCGCCCCCTATGCGGGTATCGGACTAACCCACGTCGCCGGTATCGAGGCGCGCGGGTTCATCCTCGCCACGCCGATCGCCGATAGGCTCGGATTGGGGTTTGTGCCGATTCGCAAGCCGGGAAAACTGCCGGCGGCGACCCGGTCGGTGTCCTACAAGCTCGAGTACGGGGTCGACGAGCTACAGATCCACGAAGACGCGGTTGGTCCTGGGGATCGAGTTTTGATCGTCGACGACGTCATTGCAACCGGGGGTACGGCCGCCGCCACGATTGAACTCATCGAGCAACTCGGAGCGACTGTTGTCGGCTTGTCCGTGTACGTCGAGCTGGCGTTCTTGAACGGGGCGACTCGTCTGAACGGCACCCCTCTAACCGCCCTGGTTGTTTATGCCTAGCGGACCGGGGGAGGTCCCGGCCGCCCTTGAACACGTCGTGGGCGAACGACACTGGGAGCCTCACGACCTCGACTTGCTGACCCAGGCATACGAGTTGGCTGAACGCCAGCACCGCGGGCAAATACGCAAGTCG
The DNA here is from genome assembly GCA_024641305.1 of bacterium. Taxonomy (GTDB): domain Bacteria; phylum Actinomycetota; class Acidimicrobiia; order Spongiisociales; family JAENVV01; genus JAENVV01. Next base: position 44,217 of record JAHEDI010000026.1, read on the forward strand.
GGCCTTCCCTACATAACCCATCCGGTCGCGGTCACCGAAGTTCTGGCTGGTTACGGGATGGATCGCGACACCCTGGTTGCTGCGCTCCTGCACGATACGGTGGAGGACACCAGCTCGACGCTGGCTGAGATCGTCGCCCAGTTCGGCCCGGTCGTAGCGGCGCTGATCGACGGTGTCACCAAGCTCGACCGGGTCCATTTCGATAGTCGAGAAGAGGCACAAGCTGCGACCATTCGCAAGATGGTGGTCGCGATGGCCCAGGACGTTCGCGTGTTGCTCATCAAGTTGGCCGACCGTCTCCACAATGTTCGCACGATCGAGTTCCTTGAACCGGCGAAACAGCAGTGGGTGGCGCTTGAGACGTTGGAAATCTATGCCCCGCTGGCGCATCGCCTCGGCGTGCAGGAAATCAAGCACGAGATGGAGAATCGTTGTTTTGCGGTCCTATACCCGAAGCGGTACGACGAAATCTCGGAACTGATCGCTTTCCGTTCGCCACAACGTGAGGCCATCATCGACAAGGCTATCGGGGAAGTAGAAGGGACGCTCGGAGAGGCCGGGATTCCGGCGGTGGTTTCGGGACGCCCCAAGCACCACTATTCGATCTACAAGAAGATGGTCGACTCGGGTCAGCAATTCGAAGACATCCACGACCTCATCGGGATCCGGATCATCGTAGCCGACGTGCAAGCCTGTTACGGCGCTCTCGGATTGATCCACACGCTTTGGCCACCGGTTCAGGGTCGGTTCAAGGACTACATTGCCATGCCAAAATTCAACCTCTACCAGTCGATCCATACGACCGTAATCGGTCCAGACGGCAAACCGCTCGAAGTCCAGATTCGGACCCACGAGATGCATGAGCGGGCCGAATTCGGGATCGCCGCCCACTGGCGGTACAAAGAGCGGGTCGAAACCGATTCACTCCCGTGGATGGCAGATATCCGGAGACTTCAGGACGAATTCGCAGAACCAGAAGAGTTCCTTACACATCTCAAACTCGACCTGTATCAGGACGAGGTGTTCGTCCTTTCGCCAAAGGGCAGGGTGTTTTCGCTCCCACGAGGCGCCACCCCGGTGGACTTCGCGTATGTGGTGCACACAGAAGTCGGGCACCGCTGCACGGGTGCCAAGGTCAACGGTCGGCTGGTGGCCTTGGAGACCCAGCTCAATTCGGGTGATCTTGTTGAGATTGTCACATCGAAGGCTCCCGATGCCGGGCCGAGCCAGGACTGGCTGAAGTTCGTGAGGAGTTCGCGAGCCAAGGCCAAAATTCGTCAATGGTTTTCGAAAGAGCGCCGCGAGTCGGCGGTCGCCGAAGGCAAGGAAGACGTTTTTGATGCGCTTCGCAAGGAAGGACTCGGGTTGACGGCTACCCGACGCGATCAGGTCTTGGAGCTAGTTGCGACCGAACTCGGGCACTCGTCGATCGAGGCACTCTATGCCGCAGTCGGGGAGGGCGGAGCGAGCGCAACCAACATTGCGCATCGCGTCACCAGAGAGGTTCGCCCCGAGATTGATGCCGAAGAGGACGACCTCATCGCCCCTCCCCGGCAACGAACCGTTCGCTCGGCTGGAACCGGAATCATCGTCGAAGGGTTGGACGATGTGCTTGTCCGGGTCGCCCAATGCTGTGTGCCGGTTCCGGGCGACGAGATCGTCGGTTTTGTTACGGTCGGCCGGGGGGTGTCCGTCCATCGGTCGGACTGCACAAACCTGGCCGTGCTGGCTGATCAGCGGGACCGGATGATCGATGTCGCCTGGTCACCGGATCGCGTTGGACGATTTGCCGTTTGGATTCAGGTCGAGGCGTTCGACCGGGCCGGTCTCCTGCGCGATGTCACGGGAGTATTTACCGACGTCGGAGGGAACATTGTGGCCTCCTCGTCGGCGACCGGCCGAGACCGTGTGGCGGTGCTCCGCTATGAGGTGGAATTGTCCGATCCCAGTCATGTTGCCAGGATCCAGACGTTGTTGCGATCGGTCGACGGGGTCTACGACGCCTTCCGGATCGTTCCTCGCGGAGACGGTACGGAGTAAACTGACTAGTCATGACGGGAGTGGTTGGTTAGGTCAGTCGGCGATCCCGAAAAAGGTCAAGGTTGACGGGCCAACCGACCGATACCTGGTACGTATGCGTTTACTGCACCGCGTTCCGAATGACGAACGAGGCTTTACCCTCGTCGAAGCCATGGTTTCGCTTGTGATCATCTTTGGTCTCATGGTGGTGCTCCTTCGAACTTTCGATTCTGGAACCAGGGTTATCGTTGAAACTCGCCGGCAGGCCGTCGCTTCGGCGTTTGCGTCTGAGCTCATCGAACGCGGCCAGGCGCTCGAGTGGCAACACATGGGTTTGGCGACGTCGACCCGGGGCAATAGCTGTGCGACCGAGCAGGTCGGCTGCTACATCGGTAATCCGTTCACTGCCGGCGACCTCGTTTATGACGCCCTTGCCGATGAGTATGTGTTTGGCGGGGAGAAAGTCGTCTTTTCAAACGCCGACACATTCCGCCCGTTCCTGAACTTTTATGAACAAGTCCAGCGCGATAAGTCCTTGTTCGACAGATATCTGTTCGTAACCTCTATTGAGAATCCGGTTACCGGTGATGAGGTCGCCCGTCGTCTGACTGCCGTCGTTCAATGGGTTCCACCGGGTGGGTTCCGCAAGGAAGTTCGTCTCGAAACCATCGTTGCCGAGTATCAGGAGCCATCCCAGCCGTTCGTTTCGGGCACGGTCAACATGGCGGGCGGCGCGTTGCGGATTGGACCATC
>JAHEDI010000055.1 GCA_024641305.1 bacterium
GCCTGCCGAACCTTTCCGGGGTTGGTATCCCAGTGATACGGGAGCGCACAGATCGCTTGGTTAGAGCGCCCAGCCGCCCTCGCAGCCATGAAGCGTCGCCAACGTTCAGTCCGCCGAAGTCGATGACTGCTGATAACCGGCCATCGGCGACCAGCGATGTCGGTAGAACTCTTGGCGACCGCTACCTTCGGACCTTAAGGGAAAGTGGTCCGCACGCGAGTTGGCCCTCCCCGGGAGCGTATCCGGAGAGGGCCAACTCATTTTTCCCTGGCCGAGTTGACCTGAGAACCTAGACGGCGTCGATTCCTCGTTCACCGGTGCGGATCCGGAGTGCCATATTGACGGGGTTGGTCCAGATCTTGCCGTCCCCGATTGTCCCGCTGCCGGCTGCTTTGGCGATGGCCTCAGCAATGCTGTCGACATCAGCTGAAGCGCACAGCACTTCGACCTTCAGTTTCGGGACGAAATCGACCTTGTACTCGGCGCCCCGGTAGACCTCCGTGTGGCCCCCTTGTCGGCCGAAGCCGCGCACTTCAGTGACCGTGAGGCCGGATACCCCGACGTTGGCCAGTGCCTCTTTCACTTCATCCAGTCGATGGGTTTTGATGATGGCTGTTAGTAGTTCAAGCATGTCATTCCTCCTAGACGCCGGCAACGGAACTTGAGCTGGATGCGAACTCACCGCGCCCGCCTTCAAGACCGTACCCTGGGGAGCCGTGTTCCATGACGTCGAGTCCGGCCAGTTCTTCTTCTTCGCTGACCCGGAGGCCCATGACGGCCTTGATACCGAGGAACAGCAGACCTGTCGTGGTAACCACGAACAAGAAGTGGACACCAATGAAGATGAGCTGCGTCCTCAGCTGATCGATGCCGCCCCCGTAGAACATACCGGCGTTCTCGCGCCCCAGGAATGCATCGTCGTACTTGGCAAAGAAGGCGATCGAGAGTGTCCCGAAAGTTCCGACCACGCCGTGAACGGAGATGGCGCCGACCGGGTCGTCAATCTTGAGCCGATCGACGAACTTGACCGAGAACACCACGATCAAACCACCGATGGCTCCAATGACGACGGAGGCCCATGTTTCGATCGTCCCCACCGGAGCCGTGACGGCCACCATTCCGGCCAACAGACCGTTGGCGGCCATTGATACATCAGGCTTCTTGTCCAGTGCCCAGTTGATAGCCATGGCAGCTACTGATCCGGCTCCTGCCGCCAGAAGCGTTTTGAGGGCGATGCCAGTGACCAGCTCGTCGGCGGCAAGTTCTGAGCCAGGGTTGAAGCCGAACCAACCGATGAACAAGATCATGGCGCCGAGCACCACAAACGGGATGTTGTGGCCGGGGATGGCCCTTGGCGTGCCATCTTTGGCGAACTTACCGATCCTCGGGCCGAGCACGATGGCTCCCATTAGGGCCGCCCAACCGCCGGTGGCGTGCACGATGGTGGATCCGGCGAAATCGGAGAACGGGAACTCAAGTTGGGAAAGCCACCCGCCGCCCCACGTCCAGCGCAAGATCACCGGGTAGATCAAAGCGGTGATGATGAAGCTGTAAACGAAGTAGCTCTTGAACTTGGTACGTTCCGCCATTGCGCCGGAAACGATTGTGGCAGCGGTGGCGGCGAAGGCAGCCTGGAAAAAGAAGAACGTCGCCGGCGTAAGGTTCAGAACCATAGGCACGGTTCCTTCAACTCCGTTGATGCCCCAGCCAAAACCGAACCATCCTCCGAGAAGTTCAGCCCCACCAAAGCCGATTCCGAATCCAACCAAGGCGAATGCCAAGACGCCCGCCGACATGTCCATGAGGTTCTTCATCATGATGTTGGCGACATTCTTCGATCGGGTGAGTCCGGCCTCCACGAGGGCAAACCCAGCCTGCATAAAGAAGACCAGTACGCCGGCAATGAACACGAATATGTTGTCGAGCACAAATTGCGCAGCCGGCGCAGGGTCACTCTGCGCCAACGCCGGCTGGGCCATGATTACCAGCAGTACCAAGCTGAGTGAAGTCCCGGTCAAAAGTTTCCGTTTCATGTCTCTCCTCGTGAGTGTCGCGGCCACCTTGGTAGGGGATCTTTTCGGCCGGGTATGGCTGAGATGAATCACTCGCGACAGCCATCTGACGACAATCTGAACAGGCTCGTTCAGGTTCGCTCCAAAAGCAGCCCACGCGATCGGATCGTCCTGATCTGTAACCCGGCTTCGGCGACCCGGCGCCGGAGCCGAACGAGATGGACGTCGAGAACGTTGCGATCGGGAGCATCGTTTGGCCAAACGGTGGCCGCCAGGGCGGCCCGACTAACAACTTTGCCTTGCTGGTCGATCAGTTCGGCGAGGATTCGGGCTTCGACGGGCGGCAGGGGGATACGATGCGGGCCGGTGCGTAGTGACCCTGTGTCATCAATGCTGATCTCGGCATCTGCGGTGAACTCAGCGCGCCTGAGAATGCCGTCGATCCGAGCCCGTACGTCCGATCGGGCGGCCGGAACTCGTATCCAATCCTCAAGCAGGTCCGACGGGGTTGGTGGTTCCACGCCATGCTCGACCAGGAGCAGGCGGGGCCGGCCGTTGGCCCGCAGTCGCTCGCGTCGTTGTCGTTCACCCGGCCAGTGCAACAGTTCTACGTCCACACCAAGGAATCTACGATCACATCATTTCTGAAATGTTTCTGGCCTGTATCGGTACTGCCAAAACGCTGTTTATTGCCTGGAACAGGGACGCCGGAGTCTTCGCCCCGTTTTGAGAGACTCAACGGGGGAGCATGGCGAAGATCAGAGCCCGACAGGCCATGGTGCGGTGGCAGTCGGCCACCCGCCTTCGGACAGCCACTCGTCGATTATGGGTTTGGAGATTTCGTAGCCGGCCGCCTCGATAGCGCGTGATTCATGGAAATCCATCATGGCGACTTGGTGGATGGGGAGCAGGAGATACAGATCGGCGATGTTCTCATCCACCAGGCGGTCGCGTTCGCGAATCGAAGCGGTGACCATGGATCGAAGCAAGATCGCCGCCGTACCTGGATACTGGCCGGCGTGTCTGATCCGGTCGCTTGCTGCTCGCCATCCCGAAACTGACATTCCGAAGTCGACATGCGCATGTGGTCCAGTTCGAGGGGCGACATCCACCGCGATAATCGTCCCGGGAGTGAACTCATGTTTGGCAACATCGATGGGGAGATTGTTGAGGACCCCTCCGTCGACCAGTAGATCGTCGCCAAACGGTACCGGCGGAATGATCCCGGGAATCGCCAGGCTTGCTCGAATGGATTCGGCGACCAGGCCCCGACGGTGGACCATCACGGTCGACTGAGTGAGGTTGGTTGAAACGCATGCGAACGGATGCCAGAGATCTTCGATTTCGCTGTCGCCGAATACCTCGCGTAGACCATGGGTGATTTTTTCGCCTTTGATCAGGGCTACGACCGGGATCGTGTAATCGAGGACATCAGCGAAATGCTTTTCGGTTAACTTCATACTCTCGGTATGTGACCCACCAGTCGCGTAAAAACCGGCCAGTACGGAACCTATCGAGGTTCCTACGACGGTGTCCACCGGGACACCCCTCTCCTCGAGGGCCCGGATAACACCCAGGTGGGCGAAACCTCTGGCTCCACCACCGCCGAACACCAAGGAGGTGCTGTGACCGGTGATGAGTCGAGCCAATCGGGCAGTGTCGCTCGCTCGGCCGGTCAACACATGTGCGACGTTGCTCATGCCGTGTCGATCCATCAATTCTGCCGTGCCCCATGGACGTTCGGTACCGACAGGGTGGATGACGGCCACCCACCGATTCTGCATCGGGACCGTCCCCGCCGCGCCAAGAATTTCGGAAATTCGCCTTTGCTCTGCTTCGCCGGGTTGGGCGGAACAGGCAATGACCAAGCGGTCAGCCTGGCGAATGCACCGCCGGGTCCACTCGGTCAGTGCGCGGTCGGTGTGGAGCAGAAGATGGTCCGTCGACAGTTCCAGCGTATGCAGGAACTCGCTAAGTCGGTAATCGCTGGGGGATCCGACCGGTGACTGTGCGATGCCGGGCCAGTTGAGGTCAGAGTCTGCGCGATTGGATGAGACTACTTCGGCGGTCCCATGACGAAGGGTTTCGGTCAACAGGTCGCTCAGAAGGTCCCCGGGTTGATCGGTGGTAACTGCGATGCAAACCGTGATAGCGGCTGTCTTTCGATTCTTTGGGGTGGCTCTGGCAAAGACGCTGCCGATGGCCAACACAGCGGACGGATGGGCGACCAGGATCTGCTCGAAGTCGCGCCTGTGTGCTTCGAGAAGGGTCGTATCCCGGCTGGCGATCACAGTTTCCTGGCTGATTTGAGGAGCCAGTAGCGCTTCTAGTGAGATGAACGCTCCGGGACCGTACTCGGTTCGGACCCCTTTGGGGGTGGTGCCCTGGAGTCGACCCGTAAGAACGACGTGCCCAAATTCGGCCACCGTACCGGCGCCTCTCAATGTGGTGCCAGCCGCAATTCGTTTCCACGTTATGTGTTCTTCGATAGAACGCTGGAGTTCGTCACCGAGTCCGCCGATATGGTGGCTGATGAATCGGTGGAGTGAGTTGTGGTCCAATCGGCGGATGGCCAATTCGGTTACTTCCGTCGCCAGATTCGGATCGGCGGCCATCAACTGCTCGAACTCCACCCGGGAGTAACCGAGAAGTTCGCAATCTGATGCTGCCACGATTGTGGCCGTGCGAGGAGTTCCAGCCAGAGCGGCCAACTCCCCGACCAGACCGCCGGCATGGAGCCGGGCGGCCCGGATTGGAGTCTGGTCACCAACGGTGACGAGTACGTCGAGCTCTCCCGATTGAAGCCGATACACATCGTCTGATTGCTCGCCGGCCACCATAAGGGTCTCGCCGGTGCGCAGCGTCAGAACGCGTCCACTCATCGTCATTCCTCCCCTGTGGGGCCGATCCTAGCCAGGAGGGCCCGGCGGCCGATGGGTAGATCCAAAGCGAATCCGGTGGTTCCGGCCCTGTTTTCGCGCCCTCTTCTGCCATATTTGAATAAAGTACCGTGTGGACTGGGTATCCTGAAGGCGACCCTGATTGAAAGTCATCGTGAGCGGCCTGCTGACATCCATAAACTCACCTCGAGATCTCGACGCGCTGAGCGAGGCACAACTCATTGAACTTGCCGGCGAAATCCGGGAATTTCTCGTCGATCGAATCTCAAAAACGGGTGGTCATCTCTCCCCCAATCTGGGGGTCGTCGAACTGACCCTGGCGCTGCACCGGGTGTTCAACTCGCCGGTCGACAAGATCTTGTGGGACGTCGGGCACCAGGTCTATGTTCACAAACTCATCACCGGTCGTCATGATTTTTCGAATTTGCGAAGGATGGGTGGCCTGTCTGGCTACCCATCACGAGAGGAATCCGAGCACGACTTCATCGAGTCGAGCCATGCCTCCGTTTCGCTGTCATATGCCCTGGGTAACGCCCTCGCCAACGAACAGTCTGGCTCGGACGCCTTTACGATCGCCGTGATCGGTGATGGTGCACTCACTGGTGGCGTTGCCTACGAGGCGCTCAATCACATTGCCGTTACTCGCCCGGCCCGTCTGATTGTGGTCGTCAACGACAATGGACGGTCGTATGCGCCGACCGTTGGGGGTATCGCAGCTCTCGGGCACCTTCGGTTTGATCCCCGCTACGAGCGGATCAAACGCATGGTCGGGAAACAACTGCGAAATCTGCCTGCAATCGGCGAAGGCGCCGACGAGCTGGCCCGCCGGGTCAAAGAATCCGTCAAGCAGATCATTCAGCCGTCGACGTTCTTCGACGGCCTCGGGCTGAAGTATTCGGGCCTGGTCGACGGCCATGACATACCGCTGCTTGAGGAGACACTGAGCCGGGCCAAAGATTTCGGCGAGCCGGCCATCGTGCACGTACTCACCGAGAAAGGGCGGGGTTACCAACCAGCCATCGCCGATTCGGTTGATAAATTACATGGCGTTGGAGAGTTTCATGTTGCCAACGGTCAGCCCACTTCCAGCTCTTTGAAGCTCACCGATGTCGCCGGGGCGGTCCTGGCCGACCTTGCGGAAACGGATGGGGACATCATCGCTCTGTCCGCAGCGATGGTCTCCTCGACGGGCTTGAGCGACCTGGAGAGTGCTGACCACCGGCGGGTCATAGATACCGGAATCTGTGAGCAGCACACCGTAACGCTGGCGGCCGGTCTGGCGATGGGCGGTAGGAAGCCGGTCGTGGCGATCTACTCGACGTTCCTTGCCAGGGCATTCGATCAGCTCATCAACGAGGTCGCGTTGCATAAACACAACGTAACGTTCCTCATTGACCGTTCCGGAATTACCGGACCCGATGGCGCCTCCCATCACGGGGTCTTTGACATCTCATACCTGCGGATGATCCCGAATATGGTTATTGGCTCTCCGGCTGACGCCGTCGAGTTGGCGGCCATGATGTCGGCTGCCGTGGCCTACGACGGGCCGATCGCTATCCGGTTTCCCAAGTTGTCGGTCTCGGCCATGCCTGATCTGCCGGCGCCTGCCATGACGATTGGAGAATGGGAGGTCCTGCAGGAGGGTGAGGACGTCGTGTTGATGGCGGTCGGTCGAATGGTCGAGATTGCCTCAAAGGCTGCCGCGGAGCTCGCCAGTCACGGCATATCATGCACGGTCGTCAACGCCCGGTGGCTCAAACCGATGGACGACCGTCTTGAGCAATGGGCACGAGCACATCAGCGGGTCGTCACGCTGGAAGACAATGTGCGTTCGGGAGGGTTTGGAGCTGCGGTTCTTGAAGCGCTCTCCGATGTTGCTCTGGCGGGTCGAGTAACGAGCCTGGCCGTGCCTGACGAATTCTTGCCATTCGGGTCTGCCGGTGACGTTCTGATCTACTGCGGTCTTGACGCCGAATCGGTGGTCGATCGGGTGCTAGCCCTCAACGGTTGATGGTCCCACCGGGGATGCTTCGATGCCGATGGGGTTCAGGAGAAGTAGCTCGTTGGGGACCTCGATCCGGGAGCCTGGTTCCGTTTCCACAAGCACCGACGAGGATCCGAACCCAACAATTTTGCCCCGAAAACCAGGACCGCTGATGGTCGTGCCCATGGCAAACCGGTCAGACACATGGCGGCCGGCGGCAATCTGACGGGCGAGGGGAACCGATCCAAGTCCGATCGCCAGCGCGGTGGCCAGCGCAATCGCGGCAGCTGCGGACGTAATGAGGACAAGAAGCAACTCTGTTGACACACCGAGTTCGTCGAGTGCGATGATCGCCCCGAACGTCACCACGGTGACGCGTACAGCTTTGTCAGCCCTTGATGCCACGACGCTCGACCACGACCGGAGCGCTCGTCCGGTCAGCGTCCCGGCAATCCTGCCAAGGACAAGAGCGGCCACAATGATCAGGCCGGCGAGAAGCAAGCTCGGTATGGACTTGACCATGGTCACGATCAGGGTGTCGGTTGTCTCCGGGTTGAAAGCAACCGCCACCGCGCCCAAACCAACGAGGATCGCCGCCAGGCCTATGAAGGTGACGACGCTCCTATGCCAACCTTCTCCAATGAGAGGCCTGGCGTACCGACGAATGAATCGTGTGGCGAGCATACCGATGATGACGACGGCGATGACGACACCACCGACGACGAAGAATTCATCCATTTTGGTCAGCCTTTCATTAAGTAGTGCAGAGCAGATCTAGCGAAGCGCGAGCTCACGTCGACGGCCGCTTCCAATGTCTCGCGGGTGAACGAATGGATCCGGATGGCCCGCATGGTTTGTTCGATGTAATTCGACGTGGATTCGTCGAGGCTGGCCTCCATCCGCGCCTGACAAACAGTGCAAGCGCCGACATGGTCAATGAGTTCGTCTGAGGTACCGGCCAGGAATTGCTCGAAGTCCTCGTCGCTGATCTCACAGTTCACTTCCATGGTTCCATCCTGTCCATCATGACACTGCGGGCACGATGAATCCGGGTACGGACCGTGTTGAGAGGGATGCCGAGTTGGTCGGCGATCTCCTGATAGGGCAAGCCGTCGATTTCCCGAAGGCGATAGGGTTGGCAAAGTTCCTCTGGAAGAGAGGCAATCGCAGTGTCCCAGGCTTCATTGACCTCGGCAGCCATCGCCAACGATTCAGCTGATCGCGTCGGGGCCGGCTCGATGGAGTTCTCCGAAGTTGACTCCCGGGAACGCTGGATGTGGTTGAGAGCCAGATTCGTGGCAATCCGGTAGACCCACGAGCGGAACTGGGCGTCGCCCCGGAAGTCGTCGAGCTTTCGCCAGGCTCGGAACATGGCTTCCTGTGCAAGGTCCTCGGCGGTTGCCCGGTTGCGAACCACGCGCATGGTGGAGGCCACGATGAACGCCTGATGGCGGCGCACGAGGATCTCAAACGCGGCCACATTTCCGCCCCGTGCGGCATCGACGAGTTCGTGATCAGTCCAATGGTCCAAGGGATTGACATGTTAGGTCCGAACAGGTGCACGGCGCTTTGACACGAAAGAGGGTTGGAAAGTTCTTGCCCATCTCAAGAACTTCGCGGTACTCGGGTGGGTCGTATTGATCAGTGCTGTCGACGAGGAGGAAGAAGATGATTGCACAGGTAGATGTCAGTAGTTTCACCGATGGTGTTTCGCAAGGTTTGCGCAACGCGTGGGCCGGGGTGATCGAATTCGCTCCGAAGCTGATCGGTGCCTTCATTATCTTGTTGGTGGGCTGGTTTGTGGCCAAAATCATTCGTACCATTTTTGAGAACGTCCTAACACGTCTCGGGCTCGATCGTCTTCTCGATCGTGCCGGTCTTTCCGGCGCGCTCCAAAAAGCGGGATACACGGCGAGTTCGCTGGTTTCCAGGATCGTCTACTGGATGGCATTGCTGGTGGTCCTGCTAATGGCCGCCGAGGTTCTGAACGTCGCATCGTTGACGGTTCTCCTGGCGGCCTTGCTGGCCTACCTCCCGTTGGTGGCCGTGGCGATTGTCATCGTGGTCATTGCCGCTGCCATTGGATCGTTTGTGGCCGATATATCTGCGCCATGGGCTGATGCGCAAGGCGTGGCCTGGGTGTCCAAGGCGGCTCGCTGGACGTTCATCGTGGTTGGTGGCTTCGCCGCTCTCAACACCCTCGGAGTGGCTGCCGATATCGTGAACACCTTGTTCATCGCAGTAGTCGCCAGCACGGGCGTGGCAGTGGCCATTGCTTTCGGAGTTGGAGGAATCAAGCCAGCCGAGGACTACTGGCGCAAGATGCTCCCCAATAACGACGGCAGCAACAACTAGGAACGGTATGGTTGGCGGTGCGGGGCTCGATCGGGCCCCGCACCTTCTTATGGGGGGAAGACGTTCGTGACCAACTTGTTCACCCAGATGGGCCTGGACCCCGTGATCGCAGGCAAGACGATCGGGTCGGTTGTCGTTGTGATGATCGTGGTCCTCGCTCGATGGGCGGCGCTTCGCACGATCCACCGGACCCAGGAACCGGAGTTCTCCTATCGTGCCGACAAGGGTTTGGCCTATTCGGCGGTGATCCTGATCGGCATCTCCTTGGCCTGGATCTGGGTGGATGCTTTCAACAATCTCGCCACCTATATCGGCATTGTGTCGGCCGGTATTGCGATCAGTCTGTCCGACCTACTCAAGAACATTGTCGGGTGGGCCTTCATTCTCATCCGACGTCCATTCAAGATCGGTGACCGTATCGAAGTTGGTGGGCTCAAAGGGGACGTGGTCGACGTTCGTCTGTTCCGTTTCACGTTGCTCGAAGTCGGCGGTCAGATGGTTGACGCTGATCAATCGACGGGTCGATTGGTTCACGTCCCGAACGGCATCGTCTTCACCCAGCCAATTGCCAATTACACCGAAGGCTTTGAGTACGTCTGGCATGAGCTCGCAGTTCTCGTCACCTTTGAATCAGACTGGCGCTTGGCCCGGACGATCGTCGACAAAGCCGTGAAAGAACATGGCATTGGCTCGCTTGAGACAAGCGCCGCCGAGCTTCGCAAGACCGCCCGTAAGTACAACATAAAGGTGGGCTCGCTCTCTCCAATCGTCTATATGACGGTCAAAGACTCGGGAGTTCAGCTAACCGGCAGGTTTCTGGTTGACCCCCGCAAGCGGAGGGGCGCCGATGAAGCGGCTTGGACAGTGATCCTCGACGGCTTCGCCGCTGAGCCGCTCGTCGATCTTGCCTATCCCACCTACCGGAACATTGTTGGCATCTCCGATACGGGCAGGAAACAATCCGATGGGAGCGGGCCATAGTCTTGTCGTGAAAGCCCACCGATCCAGAGGTGATCGGTGACGTCGAGCCGATCCTGACCGTTGAGGCAGACGCCAAGTAACGGAGTTTCGCTGCTAGAGCAGCGTACCCGTTACCCTGCGTCGAGCACCGTTGGAGGGCATGATGGAAACTGATATCGATGTGATCGTCGAGATCCCGCGGGGCTCGCGCAATAAGTACGAGGTCGATCACCTTACGGGTGAAATTTGGCTTGATCGCACGCTGTTCACGGCCACCCAGTACCCGGCTGACTACGGGTTCGTCCCCGACACGCTGGCCGAAGACGGCGACCCGCTCGATGTGCTCGTCCTGGTGGACGAACCGACATTTCCGGGCTGTCGCGTCCGGGCTCGAGCCATCGGGGTCTGCTGGATGACCGACGAGGCTGGACCCGATGCCAAGGTACTCGCAGTTCCGCGAAGTGATGCCCGCTGGGCCACCACGAATGATCTCGGAGATGTTCCACCGTTTCTCCTGCAGGAGATTCAGCACTTCTTTGAGGTCTACAAGGCTTTGGAGCCGTCCAAGATGTCCGATGTTGGCGACTGGGAAGGCGTAACCGGAGCAGTCAAAGAAATCCTCGCAGCCCGTCAGCGTTTTGTGGACGCTTCCAACGACCTGACAGCGCATCCTTAGAGATGGTCGCCGTGGCCGATGCTTCCATGGCGACATGGCTGACGTCCTATCACTCGTGGATCATCCTGGCTGGAACTTTCTTCTTTGGTGACTCGGTCGTGTTGACCGCGTCCGGGCTAGCAGCTCACGGTCAATGGCCGGTCACATCGGTGGTCTTGTGGTCATTCCTCGGGACGCTGATCTCGGACACGATGTGGTTCAAACTGGCCGACCGGACGATGCACAAGATCAGGGGTGACGAGGAGAGAGCGACGTCATTTGATCGGTTGACCAATCGTCTCGACGGGATGGTTGGCGAACATCCCCATCGCGGTCTGTTGTTCGTGAAATTTCTGTGGGGTACCCGGACGCTGTCGATCGTCTATATGGCATCACGAAAGGTCCCGACGCGCACGTTTATGGTTTTCGACGCGTTTGGTACGCTTGCCTGGCTGGCGGTGTTGGTCCCGATCGGCTGGTTGGCGGGCCAGGGCATTGCCAATCTGAACGGTGATCTGACCAGGATCGAGTACGGACTACCAATTCTGTTGGTGGTGGCAGTTGTGCTGAAGAAGGGGAGAGCGTGGGTTCTGAACCGTCGTCTCGTGGCGTCACAGCTGTCGTAGCTGCCTACAACGAAGCCGCCCGAATCGGAGTGGTGCTTGACGTCTTGACCAGCTACGACGGGTTCGCCGAGGTTGTTGTTGTCGACGACGGATCGACTGATGGGACGGGGGAAGAAGTTGGTCGATACCCGGTTACCTACCTGCGAGTAGAACCAAACCAGGGCAAAGGTCATGCCATGGACGTTGGCGTGCAGCATGCGTCGACGGACGTAATTTTCTTTGCGGACGCAGATATCATCGGACTGACCCATCATATGATCCGCGAGACCATACGGCCTGTGATGGACGGGTCGTGTGAAATGTTCATCTTGATGCGAAACCGCAAGATCTACTACCTGCATCTGCTCATGGCCTTCATTCCGTTGCTCGGCGGCGAACGGGCCCTCACGAAGGATTTGTGGCTCCGACTTCCCGACCGGTACAAGGATCGTTTCCGCATCGAGGCCGGCTTGAACTTCTACGCCATCTACCACGGAGGTGGCCTCAAGTACCGCGTCTTCAAAGGCATTAGCCAGACCGTCAAAGAGGCAAAGTTCGGATTCTGGGAGGGGATGGGCCGGCGCTTCAAGATGTTCCGTGATGTGATTTCGGCAGCCTGGGAGCTCCAGAGGAGAGATGTTCCGGCCACGGTCGAAGCCAGGCGTGGAGCCGTCTGGCGGATTCTGGGAAGCGTGGCTGGGATGTTTGTTGGCTTGTTCATCCTCGGTGCCACGCTGATCGGGCCGATCAGTTTCATTCAGGCTGTCTTTGCCGAGGAGTTGTCCGCAGATCCCGATGCCCCATTCGTGCGATTCTTGCTGCTTGTCGCCTCGTCGGTGACTACGCCAGTTCTGGTGGTGGTCGGCGGAATCGTGCTTGGTCTCAACGCCCTCTTTTTTGCCGGCGCTCTCTTCAGACTGCTCACGCTTGGTCGAACCCGAGAAGCGGCCTGACATGCTGATGGGAAGCGCATCTGCCTCAGGTCGGTCATGGAACGAGTGAACCGTCGGGCATCTCGAGCGCTGAAAACCCCTTTTGAGGAATCGGATCGCCAGCTTCTGGCCACCAGGCTCAGCTGGTGGTCGAACCTCGAACCCATTGAACGCCTCCGGATGGAGGAGCTGATCCGGGTCTTTCTTGTCGACAAGACCATCGAGGGGGTGTTCGGGTATTCGCCCGACGATGAGGTTCGGATGCTGATTGCTGCCCAGGCATGCCTCTTGATTCTTGGACTTGATTATGGCTTCTACGACGACGTATCCGCCATCGTCGTCTCGCCTGGGGTGGTCGTTCATAGGGGATCGCGGCGACTCGACGGGGGAGTTGTGAGTGACGACCATCCGACGCTCGCCGGTCAGGCAATGTTGCATGGCCCGGTGTTATTGGTCTGGGATCGGGTCGCCAATGATGCCCGGCATCCCGAGCGTGGCCACAATGTCGTATTTCACGAGTTCGCCCACAAGATCGACATGCGTAATGGCGCGGCCGATGGGCTGCCGCCTCTGACCGCCACCCTGTCCGAGCGCTGGCGGGCCCAGATGCCGGTGCTGCTGGCGAGGCTACGGGCCGGGGAGCTTATGCCAGTGGATGCCTACGCGGCGACGAATTCTGCGGAATTCCTGGCGGTCGTAACCGAAGCCTTTTTTGTGTTGCCGACCGAACTGGCGGACGCCGAACCGGAGCTCTACGCCCTGCTCCAAGCGTTCTATCGGCAGGATCCGAGGGCCAGGGATGGCGCCCGACGGAGATGATCATCGAGGCCTAGGACACTAGGAGGGAAGGAAAACAGAATGGAAACTCACGCAGAACGGGTGGTCAAGTCGGTCGAGCATTTGCAGGGAGCTTTTGGGGGTGACGGCTTTGGGCGCCGGGCAGAAGCGTTCGCCCGGTTCTTTGGGACGCCAGGGTTCTTGATCGGGCAGACCTTCCTGGTTGTCGCCTGGATTGTCGTCAACGTAGTGGCAGTCGCGCTGCGGTGGGATCCGTATCCGTTCATTCTCCTCAACCTGGCCTTTTCACTGCAGGCAGCGTACGCGGCACCGCTGATTCTGCTGGCACAAACCCGCCAGGCTGATCGGGACAAAGCCCACAGTGCCCTCGATATCAAGCATCGTGAAGACCTCGCAGCTGGTTTCATGCAACGCCAGGAGTTGGTCTCGCAGCAAAACCATGACCTGAAGGAGTTGCTCGAGCTCAACACCCGGTTGACGAAACAGATCGATCGTCTGACTGCCGAAATTCACAAGAACGTCGTACCGGCCGGATCAGGTTCTCCAACGAATTAGGTGCGATATTGGTTGGAATTCCATAGACTTCAACCGAGTCATTCCTCACCCTGGGAGAGACCGTGCAACTGAAGCTTGATACCCAGCTACGACTCGCTGATGGCGCCGAGTGTCGGCTCCGGGATGTGGTCGTCGACCCGACTCGCAAAACCGTCACCCATCTCGTGGTTTGCCCGGTCCACCGCGAACACCAGTCACGGCTTGTTCCGATCGGCGACATAGCCTCTGAAGCTGAGGGTGTGCTTCGGCTCACTTGTGATCGGGCAGAATTCGACCACTATCCCTATGTCGAATCGACGTCGTTTGTCGGTATTGACGAACCGATCACTGTCGAGGATGGCTGGGAGATTGGAATCGAGCGTGTTCTGACGTTGCCGGGGTTTTCGTCCGAACTTCCCGAAAGTGGCCTCCCCTTCGACAGCTTCGTCGAAGTCGCCTATGACATGATCCCGGAGCACACGGTGGAGATCCGGCGCGAGAGTGTTGTTCATCTCGCTGACGGGGATCGGGCCGGCCACGTCGAGGGGTTTGTCATCGATGGTAAAGGGGCAGTGACGCATGTTGTGCTCCGACGTGGCCATTTATGGGGCAAACGGGACATTGCCATTCCAATTGGAGCCATCAAGAGGATCGGTTTGGATGAGGTGTCTCTGCGGCTCACCAAGGATGAGGTTGATGCCCTTCCGCACGTCCCCGCCTTAGGGCGTGACGAACCCTAAGCAGCTTTGGTCGGCGGACTGAGCCGCCACGGCATATCCACTCGGCTCTGCCGATTGGCGCGGCCGTCGCCCGACAGGGATGTGAGTCGTCACCCGGGCTATTCGTCCGGATCGGGTTCAGATCGGGTCAACAGGCTGCTGGCGGCGCGTAGCGGAGCCGAGCCGAGCGTCACGAGGCTCATGCCGACAAACCTGGGAATGTCGCGTAGTGTCGGGCCGCCGATGAAGCCACGCCGTCGGAAGTAGATCCAAA
>JAHEDI010000027.1:0-8254 GCA_024641305.1 bacterium
AGGGTGGTTTGGCTGGCTTCGTCGGTCATATTGCCGATTACCTCGGCGAGGTCACCACCGACGTGTACGGCAACCCGCTTTGTACGCTGTACGTAGGAGAAGACCCGGTCACCCGCACCGGCGCCACCATCGGCCCACCAGATTTTACCTTTGAACCCATCCCCGGCACCGGTGGCCAGTGTGTCAGCGACGCCGACGGGATGCTGGTGATTCCCCACCTGGGACCGAACCGCTATGCGCTCTCGGTCGTGGCGCCCGACGGGACCAGCTGGGTCCAGACCACCACCCTTGAAGGCAACCACGACTGGGACGCCTGGGTAATGGAAGGCTCCACCGGGTATGACACCGAGTTCGTGGTGGCCGGCGAGCCGTTCCCGGCGATCATCTTTGGGTACGTTAACCCCAATGAGGCCGCTCTGGGCGGCTCGGGAACGATCACCGGAGTGGTGGACGCATTCAAGACCTACGTACCCGCCAAGGGCGGCGTCATCGGTGGCGAGCCGATGACCGGGTCGAGGATCGACAAGCAGATCGAGTATCCGTGGATCTCCCTCTCCGACCTTCAGAATGGCGACACCGCCGTCTGGATCGGCCAGGGTGATGCCAACGGCAAGTTCACCATCCCCAACGTGCCTGACGGCAACTACACCCTCACCTGGTGGGACGAACCCCAGGACTACATCCTCAACCTGACCAATGTCACCGTCGCCAACGGCGAACTGGTAGATCTCGGCGTGCTCCCTCTCAATGGATGGTGGACCACCCTTGAAGGGTATGTCTACAACGACGCCAACCGTAATGGCGTCAAAGATGCCGGCGAGGAAGGGCTGTCCGGGTTCCCGGTGGCGATGAGAAAGCGCGAGAACTCGTTGATGGACCGTGGGGCGGTCATCGTCACCACCGACGCCAACGGGTATTACTTCATGGAAAACCTGTATCCGATGACCCAGTGGTTGGTGGTCGAGGCCTATAGCGACCTCGTCTATACCACCGGGATCACCTTCCAGGCCGACAATCAGCCCGAACCGACCACGATCCTTGGCGCCGGCGTCGACGTCAGCATCCTGCCGATCATCGGCCTGGGTGGGCGCCTCGACTGGGGTGTGCACAACTATGCGGGTCTCGGCGGAGAGCCCGGGATCGACCCTGACAACGGCGGCATCGTCGGCACGGTCAGCTACGACACCACCCGTAACGAGATCGATCCTCGCTACGCCGCGGTGGAGGACTGGCAGCCAGGAATCTCGGACCTGACGGTCAACCTGTACGCCCCGGTGGACTGCCCGGTCGGGGGCCCTTGCGATGTCAGCGGCCGGTACCAACTCGACACCGATGGCTCGATCCTCAAGGGCCGGCTGCTGAATTCAACGGTTACGGAAACCTGGGAGCGGCCCGGACTCAACGACGACGGCAATTGTGTGCCTCGCGACGTCAACGGCGACCCACTTGTCTATCCGGATGATCAGCAAACGATCAAGTCGTCCACCGACTGCATCGAAGCTCCGCTTATGGGTGTCCAGTTCCAGGCCGGTTACTCCACGGTCGACGGCAACTATGGCTTCGGCGACGGCTGCTTTGGCCCTGACGGTTTTGACCCGGACAATGGGGTTTGCTTCGATGGGGAAGATCCCATGCCGCTCGCAGTTGGCGACTACCTGGTGGAGGTCATCTCTCCGAACGACGCCACCGGTCAACCGCTCTATCAGGTGACCAAAGAAGAAGACATCAATATCGCCAACGGCGACCAGTTCATACCTCAGATCCCGCCGCCGGCGTGCGCCGG
Organism: bacterium; assembly: GCA_024641305.1. Taxonomy (GTDB): domain Bacteria; phylum Actinomycetota; class Acidimicrobiia; order Spongiisociales; family JAENVV01; genus JAENVV01. The sequence continues at coordinate 1,784 of JAHEDI010000027.1, forward strand.
ACCGTTGCACACGGTCGACGTGGCCGGTATCGGAACAGACAATTGGCCGGCAGTTGACCTCTTTGGAGATGGCAGTGTCATCGTTCCGGTCTCAACCCCGGTGGACAACGCCACCTTCAGTTCTGACCTCGGTGGTTCGTATTACGAAGGCCAGCCAAAACCGCTGTGTGACACCAAACTGGTGACGGTCAGCAACGGACGCTCGGTCGCCCCGCTCTTCAACTTCTTCACGGAAGTTCCCCTGCCGGGGCGCTTCTGGGGCTTGTTGGTGGACGACCTTAATTTCTCCGCCAACCTCAAATCCCTGTCACTTGGTGAGAAAGCCGGTGTGCCGTTTGCCCCGGTGGGCATCTATGACTGGACCAACCGGTTGATCACGACCGTCGAGTCGGACTACAACGGCCTATGGGACGTACTCCTGCCGTCCTCCAACCGGATCAACTGCCCGACCCCGTCCGGCGTCTGCGCCAACCTATACCGCGCCGTCGGTAACGACCCGGGAATCCCCGGTCGTCTCAACCTGAATTACCGGCCGGAGTTCCGGACCATCGCCGCCGAGTTCGAATCGATCGCAGGATTGATCGTCCCGGCTGACCTGGCCCCGACCCAAGTGGGCCTGACGGCCCAGTTGCCCAATGGTCAGTTCAACTTCCTCGCCTGCCCGGTCAACGACCCGACGACCGCGCCAACCAGGCCCGAGCTCTTCGCCGTCTCCAAGCCATACGCCGACTTCCGGACGTCGTCGGCCGACGCGTCATTCACGATTACCGGTCAGGGCTTTGGGTCCGGAGGTCAGGTCACGCTTGATGGCGTCGCCCTGCCAATTACTGGTTGGAGCGACGGCTCCATTGCTTTGACGGTCCCGTCGACGACCCGTGTTGGCCCGCATCAGCTCAACATCACTCGGGCGGACAACGGCAACAGCACGGTCAACGGTCTGACGTTCCACGTGCTGGGTACTGAATTGCCAGCCTTCCCGGCAACAGCCGTGATTGACAATTTCAACCGGACTGGGATCGGCAACGCCTGGTCGGCCGACGATGTGTTCGGCCTAAGCAACAACAACGTGCGGGTGACCGGGACCGGCACCATGCGCTACACGGGATCCGCCAACGGCGGCCCCAGTTACAGCGCCAATCAAGAGGCCTACTTCACGTTCGTGGAAGTCAGCCCGACCGCCACCGAGCAGGGCTTGTTCCTCAAGATCACCGGTAACAGCAACAACCCGAATCCGACGTCCAACAACTCGGCATACATCGAGGTTTCCTACAAGGCAACGACCCCGACCTCAGTACAGGTGCGGACCAAGGCGAGCGGGACGAACACAGTGGTACTGCAGGCCACGTTCAGCGGCGTGGCGTTCGCCGCCGGCGACACCCTTGGGGCCCGCGCTCTGGCCGACGGGACCGTCATCGCCTACAAGAACGGCGTCGAAATCAGCCGGGTCAACGTGGCTACCGCCGCCAACCCATGGCTCAATTACGCCAATGGGGGCAGGCTCGGTGTCCGTTTTGTCGGCGCCGCAAACAACACCACGAACGACGCCCGGTTCGACAACTTTGGTGGTGGCAACGTTCCCATCACCAGCTACACGCCGAATCTCTACGAGGTCGGTCCCGGTCGGACGTACGCGACCATCCAAGCGGGGATCGACGCCGCCGAGGCCAGCAATGGCACCGATTTGGTGGTCGTTTATCCCGGTCAGCCGGACCTTTCCAACCCTCGTTACAACCCGCGCGGCGCCTACTACGAGAACCTGATCGTCGCCTCGCCGATCAAACTACAAGGTGTTGGTTCGGGCGGATTCCAGGGAACGACCTTCATACCGGGATCGATCATCGACGGCAGTGCCTACGGTGGTGACACACCTCTGGCCGACGCCTGGCGAGCAAGAGTCGCAGCCATGTCTCATCCTGACCCGGACACTGGTGAGCTCGTTCCTGACTGGCTCGGTAATCCGAACGTGTCCGAGGGTGAGGTCATCTTCATGGTGGCCACTTCTCCGACCCAGTTCAGCCTTACCTATAAGGCTTCCATCGACGGGTTCGACCTGCGCGGTGGCGACCAGCAGGGCCAGGCCAACCTTATCACCCAGGGTGGCGCTCTCTTTGTCAACGCCTATGTGCGCAACTTGCAGGTGACTAACAACGTGATCGAGGGCAACAGCAGTTCGTACGGTACGTTACGGATCGGCACCCCCGACCTGCCGGCGCCCGACACCAATCAGCACAACGAGAACCTGCGGATCGCCAACAACCGGATCATCAACAACGCCGGTACCAACCTGGGTGGGGCGATCGCGTTGTTCGCCGGGGCGGACAACTATGAGGTGGCCAGCAACGACATTTGCGGCAACTTCTCGGCCGAGTACGGCGGCGGCATGACCGCTTACGGGCTCAGCCCAGGCGGCAAGATCCATGACAACCGGGTCTACTACAACCAGTCGTACGACGAGGGCGGCGGCATCATGATCGCCGGCCAGCTACCGGCCGACCCGTCCACGTTGTCTCCAGGGTCAGGCGCGGTGAGTATCTACAACAACCTGATCCAGAACAACCTGGCGGGTGACGACGGTGGTGGCATCCGGTTCCTGATGGCCGGGAACTTCCCAATGAACGTCTACAACAACATGATCGTCAACAACGTGTCAGCCCACGAGGGCGGCGGTATCGGCATCAACGATGCTCCCGACGTGCGGGTCTACAACAACACGATCATGAAGAACCTGACCACGGCCACTGCGGTGACGAGTCTCGGGTTCCCGGCCCCGGCGGGACTGTCGACCTCTGCCAACAGCACTCAGCTACAGGCGATGTTGCCTGGCGGTTCGCCCGTCTTTAGCAACCCGCTGCTGTTCAACAACATCTTCTGGGACAACCGGGCCGGCACCCGCGGTGGAGGCACGGTGACCGGGTTGGGCGCGGCAGGAGATCCGACCCCGACCAACTACTGGGACCTCGGCGTGGCCGATGGGACCGGCACGTTGTCGTCGACCAACTCGATCATCCAATCGGGCGACGGCGCCCCGATGGGATCCAACCCGTTGGTCGAATCGGCCTACGACACCGCGGTGACGTTCGCTGCCTGGCGTAACAACCCGGCCTTCGTCGACGCCATCATGATCGTCAACGACCTGCCGCCCAACCTGCTCGGCAACTACCACTTGGGGTCCGGTTCGCCGGCGATCAACCTTGGGGCGGCCAGCAAGGCGAGCGTCAACGCACCACTGTTCGACATCGACAACCAACCGCGGACGGGCACCCCGGACGCCGGTGCCGACGAGGTGGTGGCGCAATGAGCCATCTACCAAGCATCCCAGCGCAAGACCCCAAGGGAGACAAGGGCATGATCGAAAACACAACCCGTAGCCGACGTGAGTTTCTGAAAGTTGCCGGCGGCGTGGTTGCTGCCGCCGGCGCCATCGCCTACGTGCCCGCCTGGGGAGGAAAGGTACTGCGTCCCGAGGCTGCAGTTGCGGCCGATGGCGCTCCCGACCTGTACCTGGCCGGAACGGACGGTTGGATGTCCTTGCCGCCCGGGCCGCCGATCGGATTCTTCTGGCCTGACGACATCGCACCCGAACCCTTCAACACGTACATTTTCGGGTTCCGCAACATCACGGGCATGACGCCAACCCAAAAGGCCAACCAGAAGAACAAGGCGCAACACTCCGCCCCGTTGTTCTGGTTGGACCAGTTTGACCCGAACAACCCGGTCGACTTCCGGGTGCAGGTCACCAACCTGGGCCTGGCGCTCCGGCCCGACCTGTTCGATGCTCATACTCTGCACTGGCACGGGTTCCGCAATGTGATTCCGTTCTTCGACGGCGAACCGAGCGGATCGGTGTCGGTGCCAACCGGGCGCGATTTCACCTACGTGTATCGTCCTCGTGATCCGGGCACGTACATGTATCACTGCCACGTCGAAGACGTGGAACATGTCCACATGGGAATGACCGGCCTCGTGTTCGTCCGCCCTCTCCAGGACGGCAACACCTCCTTTTACTCCAGCGGCAAGTACATGTACAACGACGGGGACGGTTCGACCGGATTCGATCGGGAATTTGCCATGTTCTTATCCGAGGTGTGGGCCGAGTCACACTGGGCCGACTCGCACATCCAGCTACCCGAGTGGAGCGACTATCGGGCAGATTTCAGCCTTCTCAACGGGCGTTCCTACCCGGACACCATCGCCCCGAACGCCCCGATCGACGCTGGTGCGTCGCAACACGCTCTGGCGGTCGGAACCGACCCCAACGGCGAATTGGTGGCACCTGACGGTCGACCCGATCTCCAGTATCAGCCCCATTCGTCGTTGGTTACCTGCAATGCGGGAGAACGGGTCGCACTGCGATTCGCCAACTTGGGATTCCGGGAGCAGGCCATGACCCTGGCCGGCCTCCAGATGCGGGTTGTCGGACGGGATGCCACTCACATGCGGGGCCGCGACGGCACCGACACCTCTTATGAGACCGACACCATCAACATCGGTCCCGGCGAGAGCTACGACGTCATCTTCACGGCCCCGGCGCACAGTGGTGGTACGGGTCCGGACACCTACATGCTCTACAACCGTAACTACACCCGGTCAGGCAATCTGGACGACAGTGGGTTCGGAGGTCAGCAGACCGAGATTCATGTGTACCCAACCGGGTCAGTGGCCGCACAGCAATATCCGAACGACTGGGGAATCTGAGCCATGACGAGAGACACCTACACCATGGAACGAAACATCCATATGCGGGCTGGCTACGCCCTCCTGGTGGTACTGGCGTTGGTCTTGGCCACGGTGCTATCGGTCAATGGTGCGACTCCTGCGTCCGCCCAGACCCTTGCGGCCGATCGGGTCGGCATCGTTTGCACAGACGGACCCAGTTTCACACTGACCACCAAGACCGGCTACATCAGCCTGCCAGACGCCAACACGATGTTCATGTGGGGCTTCAGCAGCGGCAGCGACTCGTTCCAGCATCCCGGACCGGTGTTGTGTGTCAACCAGGGTGACACGGTCACCGTCGTCTTGAACAACACGCTGCCCGAACCCGTGTCGATCATGTTCCCCGGCCAGGAGAACGTGCTCGCCAACGGCGTACCGGCCCAACCCGAGTTCGATGGCGGCGCTCTTACTTCACTGACCAACACCGCCGCCGCCAACGGGGGAACTGTCACATATAGCTTCGTCGCCTCCGAACCGGGCACGTATCTGTACGAGTCGGGGACCGATCCCGAGACGCAGGTGCGGATGGGGCTCTTCGGGGCACTGATCGTGCGCCCGACCGTCGGATCCAACTTCGCTTACAACCGGGCCGACAGCCAGTTCGACCCATCTGAAGAGTTCATGGTGTTGTTGTCGGAGATCGATCCCTTCCAGCATCAGGCGGTCGAGCAGGGCAAGCCGTTCAATATGAACACCTACCACCCCCGCTACTGGCTGATCAACGGGCGCGGCTTTCCCGACAGCATCGCCGACAACTTTGCTTCCTGGCTGCCGACCCAGCCCTATGGCGCTCTTGCACAGATACAAGAGTTCGATCCAGCCAACTTGGCTGACATGCCGGGGATGGCCCGTTACCTGAACGTGGGCACCGAAGATTTCCCGTTCCACCCGCATGGCAACAACGGCCTGGTGGTGGGCCGGGACGGACGACCCCTCGAGGGCCCGACCGGGCAGGACCTCTCGTTCGAGAAGTTCGCCATCAACATCGGTCCAGGCCAGACCTGGGACGTGATCTTCAAGTGGTTCGACGCAGAGAGCTACAACGGCGACGAGTTCTTACCTGACGGCGTCACGCCGAATTCGGACTACAACCCGGTTCCGGTGACCATCCCGGACATGGCCAATCAGGTCATCGGCGTGTTCTACAGCGGTAGCCCGTATCTCGGGAAGAGTGAGGTACTGCCGACCGGCACACCCACGCTCAACCAGTGCGGCGAGTACTACATCATCTCGCACAATCACGCCCTGTTCCAGATCACTTCGTGGGGCGCCAACATGACCGGACCTATCACATACATGCGGATCGATCCGCCTCTGCCCAACACCTGTACACCGTGACGAGAGAGGTGGAGACAACCATGAACAGGAACCAAACCATGAAGAAGGCAACCTCTCTCCGGATCGGCGTCGCATTGGCAATGCTGGTCGGCATGCTGGTACCCGCCGCGACGGCCGCAGCCGCCACAGCCCCGATAACGGTTGTTAATGCGGGGTTCGAAACGACCGTGCTCGCCGATGGTGCGTATACCTCGTCGGTGGCCGGTTGGACGACGTCTGGCGCCGCTGGGGAATTCAACCCGACGGCCGCCCAACTGGCCGCCGAGGCCGCCGAGGGTTCGAATACTGCCTGGAGCAGTGGTGGGACGATCAGCCAGGTTTTGTCCGCCACCCTGACCGAAGGAAACACGTACAGGTTGTCGGTGCAGGTGGGCGATCGTAATGACATCGCTTTTCCCGGCTATACCGTTGAGTTGT
>JAHEDI010000027.1:8354-46799 GCA_024641305.1 bacterium
GAGATCCGACTGTCGAGCGCCGGTACTCAAACCAACTTCGATGATGTTCAGTTGGTGACCTTCGTCGGCCCGACCATTCCGGTCTGGGGCTACACCACCACGGGTGCCGCCGCAACCAGGCCCGGTGGACCGACGCTCGTCGTCAATGAGGGCGACGAGGTCACGATCAACCTGCACAATGACCTGACCGAGGTCACTGCGCTATTGATCGGCGGCCAGAGGATGACACCCGACAAAACAGGGGCTGCTTCAGGCGATACCAAGTCCTACACCTTCAGGGCTACCAACCCCGGCACATTCCTGTACGAGGCAGGCCTGCTACCCAACGCCCAGCATCAGGTCGCAATGGGACTGTATGGCGCGCTGATTGTTCGGCCGGCCACGGCCGGCCAGGCCTACGCCGCCGCCACCACCGCCTACGACGATGAAGCCGTGCTGGTTCTGAGCGAGATCGATCCTGCCCTCAACGCTGATCCGGCTGGGTTCGACATGCGCGATTATTCGCCCGAATACTTCCTCATCAACGGCAAGGTCTATCCGAACACTGACCTCATCCCGACTGTGGCGGGCAACAACGTGTTGCTGCGCTATGTCAACGCCGGCAACCAGTACCACTCGATGATGGTGCTCGGTTCCCACCAAAGGGTGATCGCCTATGGCGGAAGTCCCCTTGCTTATTCGCATCAGGTGGTCGCCGAGACCTTCGGGCCAGGTCAGACTGCTGACGCCATCTTCACGGTCCCGGCCGGGGCGGTCGACGGTGCCAAGTTGGCCGTCTATGACGGCAGCCTGCTGCTCCACAACAGCAACACCTCAGTCACCCCGTTCGGAGGCATGCTGACCTTTCTCACCGTGACGGGACCTCCCTCGACCGGTGATACGACCGGCCCGGCGACGTCGGCGATGGTGCTCGACGCCACCTCGGTGACCGCCGTTGTCAGCGACTCCGGCCTGGGCGACTCGGATGTCACACTCGCCGAGTTCTTCATCGACACGACCGGCGTCAACGGCCTTGGGACAAGCATGGCTCTAACGCCGTCTGGACCTGACTCCGTCACCGTCGACGCAACCGGGACGATCGACCCGGCGCTGACCGGGAATCACACGGTGTACGTCCACGGTATGGACTCGGCCGGCAACTGGGGTCCGTTCCAGTCGGCACTGTTCCGTTCCGACAACAGTGGACCGCTCACCTCGGCCCTGCGCTTGTTCCGCAACCCGACCAATGGTGGGGATGTGGCCCTGTACGCGACGGCCGACGATCGACCCAGTGGCCGGGCGAACATTGCCGCCGCCGAATATTGGATCGGTGCTGATCCTGGGGTTGGTCTTGGCGAAATCATGACTGTCACTCCTTCCGGAGCTCAGATTGCTGCCTTGACGGCGACCTTCTCGGCCACCCCCCTGGATGAGGGAACGCACGTCGTGTCGGTACGTAGCCAGGACTCCGAGAACAACTGGGGCGCAACGGCCACTATCGATCTGATCGTCGATAAGACCGGTCCGGCCACCAGCAACGTGCTGGCGGAGCCTCACCCCAACAACGGCATGCTCCCGATCAACTCGAGCATCGCGGCAGTCCGGGTCACGGCCACCTTCGACGACTCGGGCAACGTCGGGTCGAAGATCGTCGCCGGTGAGGGTTTCATCGACACAGTAGGAGCCAACGGGACCGGCTTCATCTTCCTGCCCACCGACGGCTTGTTCAACGGTGTGGGTGAGAGTGGGTATGTGGACATCCCGCTGACCACGATCAACGCCCTCAGCGACGGCAACCACACCATCTACGTCCGTGGCAAGGACGCCGCCGGAAACTGGGGTACGACGAGTTCCACCATCCTGACGGTCGATAAGACGGCCCCGACGTTTACCAACATCACCGTGGCGCCCAGCCCAACGAATGGCTCGCCGACCGTCACACTGACGGTGAACGGCGCCGCCGATACGGGCGGCAGCCTACTCTCCGGTGGTGAGTACTGGTTTGGTGCTACAAATCCGCCGCCCGGCGGCGGCACGCAGTTCAGCGGGACGAGTGCCAGCATCGACGTCAGCGCGCTGGCAACCGGAACCTACACGGTGAGCGCCCGCATCCGTGACGGAGCCCGGAACTGGAGCACAATCAGTAGCGCAACTTTGACCGTGTGGGCGGATGCCATCTTTTCCAACGGCTTCGAATCGGGAGGCAGACCGTGGGGATGGACGAGTTCGTCGACTACCAGCACTGGTCGTCTGAACGTGACGGCGGGTGCGGCATTGGTCGGGACACTAGGCCTACAAGCGGTCGGCAACAACACCAACTACGTGCAGTACAACTTCGGTACCCCTGCCGTCCCTGCGGCACCCACCTACGACGCCCGCTTTTACTTCCGGCCCAACGGCAACACGTCAACCGGCAAGGACATCTTCAGCGCGGCAACTACCAGTGGCTTCGGCACGACGCTGTTCCGGGTGCGCTACCGGTTGAACGGAGTGCAGGAGCAAGTGCAAATCCAACTGGGGACGGCGAATACCAACACCGCTTGGACCACCATAAATGGTGCTGCCAGCAACGTGATCGAGGTTGTCTGGCAGGCGGTGGGGAGTGGTGGACCCAATCCGGGCCGACTGCAGCTCATCGTGAACGGTACTGTGGCCCAGACGCTCACCACCACCAGTACCAGTTCGGTCGGAGCGGTCCGGCTGGGCTCGGTGACCAGCACCGGAAACAACACAGCCTTGTACTTCGACGCCTTTGTGTCGAAGCGGCAGACGTCCCCACTGGTGGGCCCGTGAGCGATTTGACCACCAACGGACGCGAGTCGGGGAAGAGACCAAAATGATCACCGAGGCACCCCCGGAAGTGAGTAGCGAACCGCCCAGGCGGGCGGTTCGCCGCCGAACCATGGTCTTCGGCCTGATTGGTCTCCTGTTGGTGGGCGGCCTCGCGGCCGGTGCATGGTGGCCGGAGCAGAAGGTTGACGTTCGCGCCGGTACCGATCTGGTGGATGCCGAGGGAATGGCGGCCCGGTTCGGAATCGATGTGACCCTGGTCGGCACGACGGCTGCCGGGGGTCTTGTCGACTTCCGGTATCAGGTGGTTGATCCGGACAAGGCCAACCCGCTCATTCATGATGTTGACTTGCTACCGAGAATCGTCGTTGAGGACACTGGGGCCACCCTTGGTCTTGCCAACGTGCCGCATAACCACGGCACCGATCTGGAACTCGGCGGTACCTACTTCTTCCTGCTCGCCAACGCCAACAACGCGCTGCATCCAGGTGCCCTGGTGACCATTGTGATTGGCGACGCCCGACTTGAGCATGTCGTTGTCCAGGGATGATCCACGCCAGGCTCCTTCGAACTAAACCCCGCCGATGGGTCACGACCCTGGCGGCCGTTTTGGTCCTGATGGTCGCCTCGGCGTTGCCTGCCTCTGCCCATGGCACGCTGGACCGCTCCGAACCTCCCAACGGGGGAAAAGTAGCCGAGGGCCGTTCCACGATCAGCCTGTGGTTCTCGGAGCCGATTCGCTCACAGGCCAGCCTGTTCGATTTGCACACGGTCGACGGGGTTCGGGCGGTCATCACGGTCTTTGCCCACGAGGCGGACGGTGGAGCGTTCGTCGAGATCAACACCGACGATCTCCTCAAAGCGACCTACATTCTCGACTGGACCGTTCTTTCCCTTGACGACGGGCACCCCTCACGGGGATCGGTCATCTTCGGGGTAGGCGACTGGCCGGTCGTGGTCGAATCGGGTAGCAATCGGCCTCCCGCCCCGGCGGCCCTGGCCGTCAGATGGATGGACCTCATGGCGATCATGTTGGCGATCGGGGCTTTGACCGTTTCCGGACGGATCCTCGACTCGGCAGGCAAGTATGGTCAAGGGGTCAGGCGCCGGGTACTGCGAATCGGGAGGTTCGGTGCCCTGACCGCAGTGGTGATTGGCGTCATCACACCGTTCATGCGGGTCCCCCGCTCGGACAACTCGCTCGGGACCTGGACCGATACGACCTGGTCGACCCTCATGGGAACGTCGTGGGGGAGATGGTGGACGGCCCGTGAAGTCGGCCTGATCCTGTTGGCGGTCATCCTGGGCTTCCTGGCCGCCGGGAGTCGAGGAACGGGCATCCGTCGGACCGCCTGGGCGACTGTCGTCGGCGTGGCCGGCATCGAGGCCTGGCTGGGTCATGCGTCGACCCTGCCGAGGCAATCCTGGTTGGTTGCGGGAGCCTCGGCCGGTCATCTGGTGGCGGCCGGTATTTGGGCAGGCGGCCTCGCCATTCTCGTCGTGTGCCTGGGTCCCACCATGTGGCGCCGCCCCGAATCGCGGGGGCCACTGTTATCAACGGTCTGGCAATCCTTCAGTCCGGTCGCCGTTTTTGCCACCGTGGCGCTGTTCGCCACCGGGCTGTACGAATCAGGTCGACACCTGCCGGACCTCGGCTCGGCCGCCTCAACCGTGTATGGCACTGCCATCGGCGCCAAGATCCTCCTGATGGGACTCGGCTTGGCCCTGGCGGGAGCTAACACGCTTCTCATCAATCCGTTACTCGCCGGTCGCGTGGCCCGCCGACTCCATCGACCCGCCGGTTGGGCCCCCATCTCGCTGCGCGGGTTCAACACGGTCGTCGTTATTGAAGCGCTCGTCCTCGCCGTCGCAGTGGTCTTCGCCGGATTGGCCACGTCGGTAGCCACGACCCGGGATGTTGCGGCGGCCGCTGCCGAGACGGCACCGATGAGTGCCAACGTCGATGGTCTATTCGTTACCTTTGAGGCTCTCCCGGCTGGCGCAGGTCAAAGCCGACTCATCGTTCGCACCCGGGCCACGACCAAGCCCGAGCCTGGCCCGATCACCGCAGTCGACGTGTCTCTTGAAAGTTCTTCCACACCGGTAACCACGCTTCTCCTCACCACGATAGAAGCCGGGCGTTTTGAAACTGAAACGGCCCGGCTCACCCCCGGTCTGTCGAATGTTTCGGTGATCATTCATCGGGATGGTACCCCCGACGCCGTCGCCAGAATTGCCTGGGAGACCCCGGTTCCGGTACCTGCATCGGCGGGGCCACTCGAACTGGCAACGACGGGGATCGCTGCCCTGTTGGTCTTGGCCACATCCGCTTTTGTACAAATGAAACGTCGACCGCGGCTCACGCCGACGGAGACCAAGCAACTTGTCTATGGGAGGCAAACATGAGGAAATTCCTGGCCCTGGTTCTGGTCACAATGCTCGTATCGCTGGTCGGGGCCACGACCTCGGCCGGCGCAGCTGCGCCCACTAAAGACACAAACGTCATTTCCCCCGGGGTGGCAGCGAAGCTTGCCACACTCGGATCGGGAGAACAGATGACCGTGATCATCACCTTGAGCGATCAGGCCGACTTGAGCGCTCTCCCTGGCGCCTCGCGTGCAGCCCGCTCAAGCGCGGCGATCCGGGCGTTGCAGGCAAAGGCATCAGCCTCCCAAATGCCGGTTACTGCTTTCCTGCGCGCCCGGACCGCCCAACACAAAGTCACCGAATTCAGATCATTCTGGATCTTCGATGGCCTGGCCGTTACTGCCACGGCGGACGTGATCGAGGAACTTGCCGCCCGGTCTGATGTGGCGAGCGTGACCCTCGACGAAATCACGATTGTCCCGACCTACGGACCCGCTCAGCCGAACCTAACTCTTGTCCAAGCCCCGTCCCTCTGGAACCAGGGTTATACCGGTGGGGGAGTTGTGGTGGCCAGCCTCGACAGCGGCGTTGATGTCAACCACCCGGATCTGGCTTCCCGATGGCGGGGGGGTACGAACAGTTGGTTCGATCCCTACGGCCAGCACCAGGCCTATCCGGTCGACCTCAGCGGACATGGCACCGGGACCATGGGTGTGATGGTCGGTGGCGATTCGGCCGGAACGTCGATCGGCGTTGCTCCCGGCGCCAGCTGGATCGCCGCGCGAATATTTGACGACCGAGGTCGATCGACGGCGTCTGCCATTCATTCTGCGTTTCAATGGGTGCTTGACCCGGATGGAGACCCGACCACACTCGACAGTCCCCAGGTGGTCAATAACTCCTGGTCATTCGGTTCCGGCGGTGGTTGCAACCTGGAGTTTCAGCCAGACCTTCAGGCCCTTCGCTCGGCCGGCATCGTGCCGGTATTTGCGGCGGGAAACTTCGGGTCCGGTTCTTCGACCAGTTCGAGTCCCGCCAACTATCCCGAAGCCCTAGCCGTAGGCGCAGTCGACAACGGCGACCTCATCGCCTATTTCAGTAGTCGGGGACCGTCGTCCTGCGGTGAAAGTTCCACCACGTTTCCCGAGATCGTGGCGCCGGGCGTCAGCATCAAGACCTCCGACCGCTACGGCCTGTTTCAATATGCGTCGGGAACTTCCCTGGCGTCGCCTCATGTCGCCGGAGCGATCGCCCTCCTGTTGAGTGCCGATTCCGCCTGGACGGCAGGTGACGCCGAGCAAGCCATCCTCGCCACGGCCGTTGACCTCGGCAGTCCCGGACCGGATAACACGTTCGGTAAGGGTCGGCTCGACATTGCAGCCGCCTACCAATGGCTACTGAATCCGCCGACCACGACCACGACTTCGCCGACCACGACCTCGTCCACGACGACCTCGTCCACGACGACCTCGTCCACGACGACCTCGTCCACGACGACCTCGTCCACGACGACCTCGTCCACCACAACGTCATCGACCACCACGACGATGCCGGCAACCACCACCACGACCTTGCCTCCAACAAGTGGCCTGTTCAGCGACGGATTCGACGACGGAAGTCTGACCGCTTGGTCAGCGGCAAGTACCAACGGCGGCAAACTGAGCGCTACACGGGCGGCGGCATTGAACTCTTCCGCCTATGGGCTCCAGGCTGTGATCTCGAATCGGAACTCCATGTACGTGGCCGACTGGTCACCCGTTGCGTCGAGTGTCTACGGTGCCAGATTCATGTTTGATCCGAACGGGACGTCGATCCCGAGCCGGCAGGTGCATGACCTGTTCGTCGGGAGCGATGGCTCGGGAACGGTCGTGTTCCGTGTTCAGATCCAGAGTGGCTCGAACGGGTATGAGGTCCGCGGACGGGCGATCAGCAAGCGGGGGAGAGAGCAGTCCACCGCCTGGGTCCCACTGACGGATGGACCTCATTCCATTTCGGTCGACTGGGTCAGTTCGTCGAGCGGCACCAATGGATCCTTCATACTGTCAATCGATGGCGCCGTTGGGTCTACCGCCGGTGGCCTCACCAATGGCCCGTATCGGGTTGACGAAGTCCGCCTTGGCCCGCAAGGGATCGGCAAGAACATCCAGGGTACCGAGTACTTCGACAACTTCGTCACCATTGCATCCAGCTGACAAACGAAGGGTCCAAAACGAGCGTGATGCCGCGCAGACGTTGTGCCTGGAACCTGGCGTGGCTGCTTTAGGCGGGGAGTCTCAGGACCATGCGGCAACCCGGTTCGGCGTGTTCTATTACAAGCTCTCCACCGGCATTGGTAGCAAAAGTGCTGACGACCGACAACCCGAGGCCGCTGCCGCTCGTCGGTGCGGTTCCGCGACCAAACGGCTTGATGACTTCCCCATGGAATGCCTTCTCGATTCCCTGTCCATGATCTCGCACCGTGAATTCAACAACATCCTCGGACGGCCGAATGGCGACCTCGACGGGCGGTTCGCCATGCCGGAACGCGTTATCGACCAAGTTGGCCAGCACGCTAATGAGGAGGTTGGCGTCAATGTCCATGGTACGCGATCCGTCCGACTCGCTCATCGTCAGGTGTATCGACTCGCCGTATGCTGAACGATCGCGTAGGCCATCGGCGATCGTTTGTAGCGGGACGGTGTTCGGCAACTTTGCACCGTGGTCGACCGTCAACATCCCGAGCAGTGAATCGGCCAGCGACGTTAGATGTTGGGCGTGGTTGTCGATCCTGCCCAATGAGTCAAGTAGTTCATCTGGGGTCCTGATCGGGCGTCGGGCGAGCTCGATGTCGGCGCGCAACCGTGCGATCGGGGTTCGGAGTTCGTGACTTGCCTCGGCAAGAAAGCGTTGTTGCCTTTCCATCATCTCTTCGATCCGGGCGAGAACCTCATTGAACGACTCGGCGAGGCCCTTCACCTCATCATCGGACTCCGGGACGGGGAGCCGCCGGCCGTTAGGCGACACCGCCAATTGCATGGCGCTTTCTCTTAGCGCGTCAATCGGATTCAAAACGAAGCCTGTCACGAAGTAGGCCCCGATTCCCGCCAGAATCGTGAAAGCCACTACCGCCAAGGCGACCGTCGCCTGAAGCTCGCCAAACCGTTCGTCAAGTTCTCTGGTGGGTATGGCCATGACCAGAGTGTGAGGTGATCCCTGATACTCGACCGGGAGGGTCACGAGTCGTAGCTCCTCACCCAGGACTGGGTCTGTCACGGTGGTGTACTCGCCACTTGGCTGATTGCCGGGTGCTGGAGGCGGCTCGGGGAGTGTGTGGTCGACGAGCTCTCCTGCACTGTTGAATAGGCCTACTCGCTCAACGAAGGACGAATCCTCAAGGTGGAATGTGCCGAGCGGGAGTCCTCCCACAACCGCGACATAGGCTTCTGCTGCCTCCTCGCCGAGTGAGGTGTCAAAGTCCGCGGCGATCGCGGAGCCGGATCTCGACAACGCCAGCCCCCCGATACTTGACGCCACCACTGCCGCCGCACCGGCGACGAGCAGGGCGATGCGGAATCGGATCGGCAGGCGCCTCATGCCCGCCTGAGTCGGTAACCAAGGCCGCGGACGGTTTCGATCGAATTGGAACCAAACGGGTCGTCGACTTTGCTCCGTAGCGCCCTAATGTGCACATCGATGACGTTCGACAACGGTTCTTCGGTGTCGTCATCGTGGAGTCGATGGGCGATCTGGGAGCGCGTCAACACGTTGCCCGTATTGACCATGAGCGTTTCGAGGATGCGTGCCTGCGTCGGCGTCAGATCGATCTCGATGTCTCCGCGTTTGGCTACGAGCCGGCTTGGCTCAAGCATGAGCGAACCCACTCGGATTGGTGCCTCGGTTGGCCGATCCCAGCGCCGATGCAGTGCCCGGAGTCGAGCCCCGAGGACAGCTAACGGCACCGGCTTGACGACATAGTCATCGGCACCCGAATCGAGGGCGGCGACGATCGCTGCGGCGTCGCCAAGCGAGGTGAGCATGAGAATAGGCAAGTCGACGCCCTGGGCCCGGAGAACCTGGGCAAGCTCGATGCCGCTGCGATCAGGGAGCGATACGTCCAGAATGATGGCATGGAGGCCGCTCATCATGGCTCGTCGGTAGCCTCCGGCGAAACTGTGAGCGACTTCGACGTGATACCCGTCCTCGGTCAATCCTTGTTCTATGAGGCGGGCGAGGACGGTGTCATCCTCTACCAGTAGGACGTGGAACTCATTCGGTCGGCCGTGGAGAACGGAAACCGTGGCCCTCATGCCTCAACCGCGTTCTCTCGTAATGCGCGTGCGACTACTGTCATTTTGCGGGCCTCCCTGCCCACGGTGGTGATGCTCTCACGCACCGTGGACTAAAAATACCACGCAGAGCGTTCTTTGTACAGGAGAAAGAGGCCACGCAGTGCCAGTAGATCCTCGACAGAACTGTGAGCGACGTTCTATCTAAAGGACTTGACTATGGCGATAAACTCATCCATCGACATCGAGGCGACGGCTTCGCCTACCACTTCCAGTGGTAGGTCGTCGAGGCGCCGGAATCGTACGCAGCTTTTCCCACAGTCGTAGCGCTTTCCCGTGGCCGCGTAGGCTGCTTCGAACCGTTCCCGGTGTGACTCAGAGACGTAGATGGCTGACAGATAGAGGGCCATATGGTTCTTCTGGCTGGCCAAGGCGGCATACATGAGCGGTTGTTTGTTATAGGTATCGGGGTATGCGTCGAGTGGGACGACATAGGCGATCATGCCGAACCCCATCGTTTCTACATACCCTCCGGGAAGGCGTCGAAGAATCTCGCTCCGGACCGTCTGGATAGCTTCCCGTCGGTCTGGTGCGAGCTCGGCGAGATATTGGGCGACGGTCTTGGCGTTCGATTTCATGGTCGAAGGTTACGCGACCGGAACGCCCCGCGACCGAACGGTTGCAACCAAACCGGCTGCGACGAGCAGGCTGAGACCGGTCACGTTCCAAGCGGCCTGATACGACCGATTCTCGATGAGCCAGCCAAACAGTGCCGGGCCGGCGCCAGCCCCCAGGAAGGTCCCTGCCTGGGTGATGGCGGTAGATCCGGCCGGGCGCCCTGCATTGGCCCGCACCACGCCGTACGTCAACAACCCTGGCCAAGCCCATCCCGTTGAGAACGCTGCCAGGGTGATCGCCGCGAACCAGATCGAACGGCTCGTACCAAGAGCAAAGAAACAAGCTGCGCCAAGCACCGAAAGCCAGATCATGAACCCGAGACCGCTCGCCCCGGTCCGGTCGGCCAGGTGCCCATACGCTGCCCTGGCGACGATTGTTGTGAGCGAGGCGACCGCCAGCAGGGTGCCGGCATCAGCTTCCGAAAAACCATATGCGATGGCCGCATCGACATGGAAGGTGCCCAGAATCCCGGCCGCCAGGGTGGCGAATCCACTCCCGATTCCCAGGATTGCCAGCCACCTTGACGTCATGGGCGGTCGTTGCTCAGCCGGTCGGCCGTCGATCGGGCGACCGGTATCGGTGGGAATCAGCCAGAACACCCCGACGGCGATCAAGGCTCCGAGTGCGTAAGCCCATTGCCATCCGAGCGTCAGAACTACGGCAGGGATGGCGATCCCGGCCAGGAAGCTGGCGGTGGGAATTCCGGCGTGTTTGATACCGAAGACGAGGCCGCGGCGATCCTCGGGGATGTGTCTCGCCAGGGCGAGATTGGCGGCTGGATTGGCCGCACCGTAGATCGCTGCAGCGACGGCCAGTACCAGTCCAAGCGTCCATATGTTGCGAACTGCCGTTGCCGCCACCAGGAGAAGGATTGATGCGGCGATCGCATTGAATTGCATCGTTCGGCGCCATCCAACGCGTTCCACCAGATTGCCGATCCTTGAGGACGAAACCGCCGCGGTAAGGAAGTAGATCGAGGTCAAGATGCCCAGTTTCTGCGGGCCATATCCGATATCGGGGCCGGCCTGGGCGATGGCAGCAGCCGTGATGAAGGCGGGGAGCGTCGAGACCGTTATCACCAGAACGGCGCTGGCAATGAGTCGCCAGTCGAGGTCGGATACTGCTGTCATGTCGCCAGTCTTGCGTGCGCCATGCCCGCATGCCGAATTCAACGGCCGAAGGTAGGTCCCCCAGATCAAGTTGTTCTGGCGGTAGCCTGCGCGGCGTGTCTCAATTCGGGGCCTTGAGGGCTCTCCTTATGGGTGTGCTTGTCACCGGGCTCCTGTTCGGTGGATTGGTGGCGCACGCTGAAACTGAACTCGAGAAGGCGGAGCGAGTGGCCGCCGAAACGCAGAGCGCCCGTCAGACGGCTGAAGGCGTGTACGTCCAGGATCAGGCGACGGCGACCAATCTTGAGCTCCGGCTAAGCGAAACGCTGACCACGTACCAACGGGTGAACGCAGATCTCGAATCGGTCGGGTTGGAGATCGCCGCACAACGATCCGACATGGACGTTATTCGCTCCGAGGTCATCAAGCTCGACCGCGAGTCGCAAGAGCGAGCGGTTGGTGCATACATCAGGAGTCTGGCGGCGCCGGGCAGCACGCTCTTCCTCAGTGGGTCATTTGAGTCGATGTCGGTCGCCAACGAAACCATCAAGCGTGCCTCGGATCTCGATGAGGGGCTGTTCGACGAGCTCGATACTCGCCGGGCAGACCTGGCGGAACACACAGTAAAGCTGCAGCTGGCACTCGATGAGTTGACCGCCCTCAACAATGAGTTGGCCGCGATGCGAATCGAACTCGATGGGCTCTTCGCTTTGGCGGATGAGCGAGTGGTCGAAGCGTTTCGTAATCTTGAAGCTGCTGATGCTGCCTACCGGGAGGCGCAAGCAACCCTTAAGCAAGAGCAAGCCAAGCAGAGGTGGACAGGCTCCGTTGAACAGTGGCGCTGGTTGGTTGAGAAGTACTTTCCGACCGACCGGGTTGATGAAGCGATGCGGGTTATGTCCTGCGAGTCGCGCGGCAACCCCAATGCGAAGAACAAGAATTCCAGTGCCACTGGCTTGTTCCAGTTTCTTGACGGCACCTGGGCGTGGATGAGCGTCCTGTCAGGATGGAACGGCTACTCCCGGCTTGATCCAGAGGCCAACGTGGCGGTTGCTGCGTATCTCGTTGACTTCTCTATTCGTAGTGGTCATCCGGGCGGCGCCTGGGGTCATTGGGAGTGCAAGCCCTAGCCGCGCCAACGCCAGTCTCGCAAGACAGCGAGCACGCCGTCATTCGTCGCCGAGGGCTGCCAATCGTGTGATCATTTCGTGTCGGAGAGCATTAATAGCGTTGGGTGGGCGGATGAGTACTTCGAGGTCGACGATCTTGTTGTTCTCGATTCTGATGAGGTCGACGCCTTTGAGGGTCAGGTCGCCGATACGTGCCGAGAACTCAAGCGCCCAATTCTCGCCGTCAATCCATTGTCGGCGGTATTCGAAGTCTTCAAAGATCTCCATCACGCTCGACAAGATCAGCATGGTGACTGGCTTCCCGATCCGGGTTTTCCAATACGTTGGCGGTCGGAAGCTGACGTTGTCGTCGAGTAGATCGTCGAGATAGGCAATGTCTCTTTCGGCGACGAACCGGTGCCAGGCTGTGAGTGGATCGCTCATGAGGCTCAGCCTAAACCACGGCTTGAGTGGCTTGATTGAGGCGCCACATGTAGAGACCGATTCCGACTGAGGCTGCCAGGTTGATACTCGACACCCCGTCCCTCATGGGGAAGGCGATGAGGCGATCGGCGGCGGCCTTCGTCGCACCGGATAATCCTGTGCGCTCGCTCCCGAATGCCAGGATGGCGTCGGTAGGAGGGATGAATCCGCCTGCATCGTCGCCCTCGGGGTCGAACGCGATGATTGGTCGACCGGTGGTCGGCATCTCTGTGGCGTGAATGATCGGCAGGGCGAAATGGAGGCCGGTCGATCCCCGGAGGGCCGCCGGGTGCCACGGGTCGACGTCCCCAGTCACGATGAGCCCCGAGGCTCCACCTGCCGCCGCGATGCGAATGGTCGCCCCGATGTTGCCGAGGTGGCGTGGGCCGTCGAGGAATACGATTGGCGAGGTCTGTGCGATCTCGTTGGTATCGATCGGTAGTGGCCGCCTGGCGACGGCCGCCAGGCCAGTCGGGTGTGGGTGGCGGAACAGGTCGGCAAAGGTCTCCGAGCCAACCGGACGTGCCTGTTGGACGACCCTCATCATGTCGGGAGCGACGGCCGTCAGTTGATCGAGTACCCGTTCTTGATCGTGAATCACAGCAACGACCTCCGCTCCGAAACGGTGGGCGTGTTTCACCGCGTGGAAACCCTCAAGTATTACGAGTGATGGATCGACAGTTGCTTGCCGGAACCATTCGATCATCTGGCGAGACGCACGGAAGTGAGGTGTGCCTGCCGTACCCACATCGGGCGGGGCCGACGTTCGTCAACAACGAGGTAGAGCGTTCCGGCAGGCTCGTGGTGGGGGTTGTCATCTGCATCTGGCTGGATCCACCATCCCAGAGAGATGACATGGCCCTCGATCGGCCCGTGTCCGTCACCGGGATCTGCACTGGTGGTGACGACGAGATGTTGGGTGAGAGCCACCGCAAAATCGGCATGATGTTCCATCGTCAAACCTTCGGATATCCAATAGTGGAGAGCGCCTCACCTATCTCTTCGAGGATGACGGGATCGTCAATCGTGGCCGGGACCGACCACGATTGTGCCTCGGCGATCTTTTGCATGGTCGATCGTAGGATCTTCCCTGATCGGGTCTTCGGCAGCCGCGCAACGACAGTGGCTTGCTTGAACGCGGCCACCGGGCCGATCCGCTCCCGGACCGCTGCGACCAACTCGGCAACGATTTCGGAATGGTCTCGATTTACGCCGCTCTTGAGAACTACGAACCCGATCGGGACCTGGCCCTTGAGGTCATCATCGACCCCGATCACCGCGCATTCGGCGACGTCGGGATGATCGGCCAGGATCTCCTCCATCCCGCCCGTCGAGAGCCTGTGGCCCGCCACGTTGATGATGTCGTCGATGCGACTCATAATCGAGATATAACCGTCGGCGTCCTTGAACCCGGCGTCGCCGGTCAAGTAATAGCCTGGATATCGGGAGAGATACGAGGATTCATATCCGGCTTCGTTATTCCAAAGGGTTGGCAGGGTGCCGGGCGGCATGGGGAGTCGGATCACGACCGAGCCAATCTCGCCGGGCGGAACGATGGTGCCTTCATCGTCAACGACGTCCACCCGATAGCCCGGGATCGGAACACCGGCCGAACCTGGTTTGACACCTAAGAGTTCGATGCCGAGGGGATTTCCTGCCACGGCCCAGCCGGTCTCGGTTTGCCACCAATGGTCGAGTACCGGAACGCCGAGCTTTTCGGATGCCCAGTTGAGGGTGTCGGGGTCGCAACGCTCGCCGGCCAGGAAGAGCGCTTTGAAACCTGAGAGGTCGTAGTTGGCTAGGTAGCTCCCGGTGGGATCGTCTCGTTTGATGGCCCGGAAAGCCGTTGGTGCGGTGAAAAGGACCTTGACGTTGTGCTCGGCAATTACCCGCCAGAAGGTCCCCGGATCGGGAGTCCCGACCGGCTTGCCTTCAAATAGTACGGAGGTGCATCCGGCCAGGAGGGGACCGTAGACAATGTACGAGTGCCCGACCACCCAGCCGACGTCGGAAGCTGCCCAGAACGTATCCCCGGGTTCCACTCCGTACACGTTCCGCATTGACCAGTTGAGAGCGACCGCATGGCCACCGTTGTCGCGAACAACTCCCTTGGGAACTCCGGTCGTGCCCGACGTGTAAAGAATGTACAACGGGTCGGTCGCCATCACCGCCACACATTCGGTCGGCTCGGCCCCTTCGATCGCCTGCTCCCAGGTCACGTCGCGGCTCTCGATCAAGTTGGCTTCGAGCTCGGGCCGCTGCAGGATGATGCAGGCCTCAGGGCCGTGGGCCGATATGGCGATTGCTTCGTCAAGAAGAGGTTTGTACGCCACGGTTTTGCCTGGCTCCAATCCACACGAGGCCGCCACGATGACCGTTGGTTGAGCATCGTCGATGCGGGTTGCCAATTCTTTTGCAGCGAAGCCACCGAATACCACTGAGTGAACGGCCCCGATTCGAGCACATGCCAACATGGCAACGACGGCCTCGGGAACCATCGGCATATAGATGATGACCCGATCGCCTTTTTCGACTCCCAGGTTTCTGAGGGCTCCGGCGAACAACGCGACTCTCTCGAGTAACTCGCCGTAGGTGATGCTCTGGACCTGTCCGGTCATTGGACTGTCATAGATGAGGGCGATTTGCTCCGCCCGCCCGCCGGCTACATGGCGATCGAGGGCGTTGTAGCAGGTGTTCATCACCCCGCCGCTAAACCAGCGGTAGAACGGGCGGCGCGTGTCATCTAGGACGAGTTCGTAAGGGATAAACCAGTCGATCCCCTCGGCAGCCTTTGCCCAGAATCGTGCTGGATCGAGCTGCGATGCTTCGTACGTCCTGGCGTAACTCATGTCAGACGGTCATCCTCCTTGGACAACGGTACCGAGTCGGATGTCGATATGTCGCTCACAGGGCAGCGAAAACCTTATGGACTGATCTGATCGGCAAACGGGTCGAGACTGTACCGCGGGTGTACCTCGATGCTCTTCAGTGAGAACCCTTCGCGACTGGTTGGTCAAGATGTTCAGTCGGACTTATCGAACAGCGCAATTCGCCGAGGCTAAGCCGGTGCCCCTGGTTTTGCCGGGCCATTTGCTTCTTGTAATAGTGTAATATGGATTACAATCGAAGGACCAAACGTAGGAGCGGTCATGGATGATGTAAAAGCTTGGTTTGTCGGACGGCTTCCGGAAGGTTGGTTTGAGGATTTTGCGGTCAGCGGTGACCGGGATGAGATTCTCGTAATGGGTACGTTGCCCGGCCCACCATCGGAAGGACTCGATGCGGATCACCTACGCGTCGCCGAGCGGAGCCGGATCGAGGGTTTTCGGGAAGATACCCGGCCACAGCGGATGAAGATCGCTGACGAAGCGCAGCGAAAGTTCGGACGGAAGGTCTCATGGGCGGCAAGTTGTGGTGAATCCCGCGCGGTATTTACTCACCTGGCCGTTCCGGCCATGACGCGGCTCCGCCTCAAGGAACGAGCTCTACTCGACACTCTGATCGATGGTGGAGTGGCTAGAAGTCGGAGTGAAGCCCTCGCCTGGTGCGTGCAACTGGTTGGGCAGCACGAAGCCGATTGGTTGGCTGACCTGCGCGGAGCCCTCGCTAACGTCGAAGCGGTGCGGGACCGCAAATAGCCACCACGCGGGCGACGTCTGCAGAGACACGATTCTGCAGACGGATCGTCATGGACCGCGTCTATTCCCACCGATCAACCGATCCTAAGCCCGAACGCACAAGTGGCCCAACCATGCCGAACGATACGTCGGCGCTCGGATGTTGAAAGGGTCGGCTGACCGCCGGCGGGATTCACAAATACCCTGAAATCCCGAAGTTGGGGCGGTTTGTAGACCCACGTTGCGCTGCCCTTGCTAACGTGGCCGGAGCGGACGATACGGGAGGATTCGTGGCTAGTTGGAAGGTGCTTGTCGTTCTGGCCGTTGCGTTGGCCGCCTGCGCTGGGGAGTCTTCGGCACCCGCCCCGCGGGTTCTGATTGAGGGAACTGACCGCACTGTCGACGTCTCGATCAAGGAATTCGAGTTTCATCTCGATACAACCGAGTTCATTCGCGGTGAAACCGTTGGATTTCATATAGTCAACGAAGGTCTGGTCTCGCACGAGTTTCGCCTAACCACCGATGCTGCCCTATCTGAGTTCATGGCACTGTTGCCGACCGTAGCTGACGTAGCGCTGGCCCAGCAGGCGTTTGATGAAACCACGACCGTTTACAAGCTGAAGCCGGGTGAGATTCTGGATGTGGCGGTTCCGATCGACCAAGCCGATCCGTACACGGTGCTGGTGTGTTTGATTCCCGGCCATTTTGAGGCTGGTATGCAGGAAGAATTGTTCCCACTGCCGTAAAACAACCGGCGGGTTTTGGCGACTGCTCGTCGATTCGGAATGGTACGGTTGCTCTAATAACCGTCCGGGAGGCACTCATGCAGCTAAGAAAGCTACTTATTCCTATCGCCGTGCTTGGCATCGCTTTGGCGGGTTGTGGTTCGTCCGCTCCGGCGACCGAAATCGACGTGACACTTGACGAATTCAAAATGAATCCGACATCATGGACCGTTGCCGCAGGTGAGGAGATCACCATCAATATCAAGAACGCTGGCACCGTGGGTCACGAGTGGGTGATTCTCCAGGATGGCGTCACTATTGCGAGTGAGGCGGACCTCCCGGCGACGGAGGAAGAGCTTCTGGCCGACTTCGTGTACTGGGAGGAAGAAGTTGATCCGGGTGGCACAGGCACGTTCACCTTCACCGCTCCAGCCGCGGGGACCTATCAGGTCATTTGTGCGATCGAAGACCATTTCAACGGCGGCATGAAAGCCGAACTGATAACGAAGTAGGCGACTTTAATCATGAGGAGGGCCGCGGAATTCCGCGGCCCTCCTCATATTGATGACTGCCGGAGTTCAGCCGCGAATAGCGGCTCCAAGGATCGGCGCCAGTGCCATCCCTGATGGGTCTGACTCCATTGCTACCAAACCTCTGGCGATGTTGTGGCTTTGCTTGTTCGAGGCAAACCAGAGTGGTTTGAGTGGCTGGCGGAACGGTCCCCGAACAACTGACTTCTCGGCCTGGTCGAACATGAGCGTGTTGTGCACGATGCCCCGCCCCGACTGGATGTCGTTCAGCGGGTGGCCGGGGAATGCTCCCCAGGTGGTGCTCATGAACGCGAATCCGAGCCCAACCCATACGTTCACGCCGACCGTGCCGTAACGCAGGTCGGTGACTGCCTGTTCAACGGCTGCGACAATCTCGGGATCTTTGAGCGACTTCGGGTGAACGATGAGCGAAGCCCCGAGGGTGCCCCAGGTGGTTTCATTGGCGAACCGCACGGCGTCGCGGATGTAGCTGACCACGGAGCGCTCGCTCTTGAGTGGTGCCTCACCAAAGACTCCTGTGAACGCCTCGACGGCAAAGCAGGAGTGTTCCGGGTCCTCGGAGTCGAGATCGTGAATCAGAGTCCACGGAACGGCGCCTTCAGCTTGGTCTCCGTGGGTGCGGACGGACGGATGAGAAGCCTGGAAGTGCTCCCAACGTTCTCTGGCCCCCGGGTAATACGGCCGCCGATCGGGCGTCGCCTGTAGCGCGTCGGAGATGGCATCCAAAAGAGCTTCCCGCTGGTTCCACTTTTCGTGGGTGATCACGATCCGGGTGGCGATGCAATTGAAGCCGGCGTTGTGGGTAAGCATTCCGGCAATGTTCTCCCCCTGAAAGGCCAGATCCCTCTCAGACCAGGGTCCGGGTACGACGATGACCGGGCTCACGTTGCCAAGTTCAGACGAGATCGGTTTCGTCAGCAGTGGTTCGTTGGCTTTCTTGCGCTCGGCACCTTCGGTCCCCGAACCAAAAACGATGGCATCGTGCGTCTTGTCCGAGCCCGTGATGTGAACGGAGTCGACGTTCGGGTTGGAGGCGAGGTAGGCGCCAACATCGGCGCCGCCATAGACCACCGACATGAAATCCCGCCCGATCAAGCCGGCAAAAACCTGTTCGAGGAACGGACCGATGTATTCGTTGACAGGGTTCATTTTCAACACAACTACGGCATCCTCGACGAACATCTTGTAGAGCGTGTCGGTGGGAGCTATTGACGAGATGTTGCCCGCACCAAGCACGAGGGTCAGCTCGGGATTACGTATTGCATTGGGCTGATAGGCAGCGGCCATCGTCGAGCGGAGGTTTCCAGGAGTGATCCCTGGTTTCATCCACACCTGGCCGGTGTATCCCTGCCAGAGCACCTTGTCCCAATTATCAACCGGGAACACTTGCGCGACTGTCTGCCCGTTTGGTCGGGTGGTTATCGGACCGGGGATGGCCGGGGTCCCGGTCGCCTTGATTGCCTCCAAGGACCGGATGAGTAGCCGGGCATTGCGAGCGGTGAGTACCGGGCCGGCATGCCACTCTTCGCCGGCCACCGGTTCGTCGAACGAGATGCCCTTGGCGTCGCAAGCCGCCCGCACCCAGGCCTCACCGACCTCCACGGCATTATCGATAACGGACTGAAGGAGCGCGATGCGTTCGTCGATGTCCACCTCGAGCCATGCTTGACGATGGCTGCTGAGCAGCTCGAGAGTCGCCTTGAGCTCGTCGATGGGGGTGGGTGGTATCTGCGAAGCTCCCTCGGGTTTTGTGATACTGCCGGCCGGCGTGGTCATTTGTTCCTCCTGTCTCTGATACGGTATCGCATCTGTTGATCTTGGGGCGGGCGAGGGCCGCTAACGTTTTGCGCTCACCCGATAAGGATTCAGCATGCAGGCCGGAATTGTTGGTCTCCCAAACGTAGGTAAATCGACGCTCTTCAACGCTCTCACGGCGGCGGGGGTTGAGGCAGCCAACTACCCGTTTGCCACGATCGAGCCGAATGTCGGAATCGTGTCGGTGCCTGACCGGCGACTCGAACAGCTTGAGTCTGTCATAGAAACCCGCAAGGTGATCCCGGCTGCGGTTGAGATCGTGGACATTGCCGGTCTGGTCCGGGGGGCTTCTGAGGGCGAAGGCCTTGGCAATCAATTCCTCGGTCATATCCGCTCAGTGGATGCCGTGCTGCATGTTGTTCGGTGTTTTGACTCAGATGACATCACTCACGTCGAGGGAACCGTCGATCCCCGTCGCGACATCGAAACGATCGAGACCGAATTGATCCTTGCGGACCTGGCTGTGGTCGATCGGCGACTTGATCGGCTCTCCAAAGCGGTCCGCACAGGGGATAAAGATGCGGCATTTGCCCGTGATGTCACGGAGCGACTCATCAGGGCCCTCGATGATGGGCTCCCGGCGAGAGCGATTGGCTTCACTGCCGACGAGCGTGCCTCACTGTGGGACGCACAGCTCATCACGCTCAAGCCGGTCCTCTATATAGCCAACGTTGACGAATCAGGTCTCGGCGGCAATGCCTATACGGCTCTGGTGCAGGAACTCGCCTCCGAACAGGGGGCAGGTTGCATCATTCTGTGTGCTCAGGCCGAAGCCGACATCGCCGAACTGCCCGAGGAGGAACGTCCGGAGTTCCTCGCCGAGTTGGGTCTTGAGGAGCCGGGTTTGGCGGTGCTCGCCCGCGCCGCATATTCGTTGTTGGGCCTCGAGACCTATTTCACGGCTGGCGAAAAGGAGATCCGAGCATGGACGATCAAAGCCAAAACCAGGGCCCCTCAGGCGGCGGGCGTCATCCACTCCGACTTCGAACGCGGCTTCATCCGCGCCGAGGTGTATCGCATCGCGGACATGCTTGAGCTCAAATCGGAGGCAGCTCTCAAGGCGGCTGGAAAGATGCGAGTGGAAGGCAAGGAGTACACCGTGGTCGATGGTGACGTAATGCATTTTCGATTCAACGTATGAGTACCGTGCCTTCCATGCGTCGTGGTCTCTTTGCTGTTCTTGTGTTGTTAGGTGCCTGCAGTCCGGCCGTGACCACCACCACCGTTGCACCGCCTCCGGCCATCACCGTCGGGCCGACCAGCACGCTTCCATCGGGTCCGACTACCACGAATTTGGTTGTCCCGGACGAGGGTGACGGGCCAGGAGCTGCTCCCCCGAGTGGTGATGTGTTTGTATCAACCGACCTCGAGCGGTTTCGATCGTCGACCGAGATTCTGTTGAGTCGGGACGAGGCCGGTACCGATGTGATCATTTCCTCAAACATTGCTTCTGCATACAGTCGCCAGCCCGCCAGTATCGAGGCGACCATTACCTCTGGCGAACGGGTGGCCCATGTCATCGGCATCGGTGAAATTTTCTGGATTGATGATGGATCGGGATGGCAGGAGAACCCGGCTGCTGAGCAGGTGTTGGGCCTGACCAGCGTCACCGCTCTTACCCCGGACAGCTTGACACCTGTGTTGGCTCAGCTGACCGACGTCGGTATCGAAGACGTGAATGGGCGCCCCGCGACGCATTATCAGGGTGGCACATCCGATGTGCAGACCTGGCTTGGTGGCTCGCCCGAGCTTGACCAGTTTTCGAGTCTTGATATCGGATCGATCGACGTGTGGATCGACGAGGCGGGTTTCGTCAGCAAGGCTGCCTATGCCTTCGGTGGAACTCGACTCAATTCGTCTGTGACGGAGTACTACCGGGCATCGTTTGAGCTGTACGACTTCGATGGTGACTTCGAGATAACGCCGCCGATCTAGACCTGGATCATGCACCCCGATAGTGGGGTGGACGTTTCTCCAGGAAGGCGGCGATTCCTTCGGCTGTATCGCGGCTGCGAGACATGTCAGCGATGTTCCGGGCCTCGGACTCCATCTGCGTCTCAAGAGACGCGCCGAACGTCGCCAGCAGCATCTGTTTGACCCGCCCGTGGGCCAGCGTTGGTCCGCTGGCGAGTTCTTTGCCAAGCTCAATCGCCTCGGCCAACAGGGCGTCATCGGGGACCACCCGGGTGATCAACCGCCAATCGAGCGCTTCGGCTGCCGTCAGTACCCGGTTGGTCAGCATAAGCTCGGCCGCCCGGCGGAGTCCGACGGCCCGCGGCAGGAAATAGGTCGAACCGCCATCTGGAGACAGCGCCGATTTGGTGTACGCCGAAACAAATTTGGCTGATTCGGCCGCCAGGATCAGGTCTCCGACCATGGCGAGGCTGAAGCCACCACCCCCTGCCGTTCCGTTGACAGCGACGATCACCGGTGCGTTCATCCTGGCGAAACGCGAGATGGCCCCGTGGAGATAGATCGTCATCTCCTTGAGCAAGTGGGCCATGCTCTCTGCGGCTATGAAGGCTTTCAAGTCCCCACCAGCGGAGAACATCTTGCCGCGTGCCGTGATCAGGACCGCCCGGATTTCAGGGTTCTCGTCACACTCGATGGCGACCTGCATGAGTTCCCGACTCATGGTGAGGTTGATGGCGTTGGCCGCCTCAGGCCGGTTTAGCGTGATGGTGGCCAGATGGTCGGAAACATCAAAGAGTAGGGTCTCAAAGTCCATGATCCGAACCTAGCGGAGCCATTCGGTCAGGGCGTTGTCGAGAGTTCGTCCACCATGAGGCTGGCATAGGAACAGATGTCGAAGGTTGGGTCGATCGACCATCGAATGCTCAGTCCGTTGAGGGCCCCGAGCAGGATCTCCATTCGGTAACCCGCTAAGGACCGTGATACGTCAGGGTGTTCTCGCACATAGGCATTTGTGAATCGTTCGACACGCTGTTCGTGATGCCTCTGGATACGTCCTGCGAGGTGGTCCTGGGTGAGAGCGGCCGTAACTGCCATATGGGCGTAGACCCTCCCGAGCTCAGGGTCTTTGATGACAAAACCGGTATACGCATCGACGAGAGCTTCGACCGTGTCATTTCCCTCTCCGTCCGGGTCGGGATCGAACGTGCTGATCGCATCTCGGACGACGGTCAGGACAGCTTCGTCCTTGGTGGGGAAGAGGTTGTAGAACGAACCGGCCTGGATGCCTGCCGCAGCGCAGATCCCCTTGACGGTGATTGCCTCAAACCCGGACTCGCCGAGGAGTCGACGAGTCGCCTCCAGGATCTTGCCTTGGGTTTCCAAACCGACCTTATAGCGAGCCATCGGGTTTCCATCGTAGGGGGTCAAGGCGGCCCGTGCGGACGCCGATATTGTCAATGTGTCGATGATTCGATCAGCTGTGTAAATTTGAGTGAATCCATAAAATTGAGTGTATACTAAAAATTGACCATTCCGCGACGTGAAGGCCTCCGATGAGCCATTACAAAGCCAACTTGCGAGATCAGGAATTCAACCTCTTTGAGGCGAATCCGATCACCGAATATCTCGAGTCGTTTGGTGGTATGGATGAGGATACGGCCCGCATGATTCTGCGCGAGGTCGAGCGACTGGCCGTCGGACCGTGGGGCGAATCGTTTGTTGCCACGGATCGGTACGAACTCAAGCTGGTCAATGGGGAAGTGGTGCTTCCCGACGAGCTCAAGCGATCGATCGATGCCTATCGCGAGGCCGGCTGGGGAAGGATCGCAATGCCGCCCGAACTCGGTGGGGCAGGAGCGCCTCCGTCGCTGACCACTGCCACGATCGAACTGTTGTGTGGCTCTCAACCGACCGCCTACTTCTACGCTATCGGTGAATTGATGGCCCGGGTTTTGTTCGAAGAAGGCACTGAAGAGCAGCAGAAGATTGCTCATTACATGCTTGATCGAAACTGGGGCGGGACCATGGTGCTGACCGAACCCGATGCTGGATCCGACGTGGGGGCGGGGACGACCAAAGCCGTGCAACTCGACGGCGACATGTACGCCATCGAGGGCGTAAAACGCTTCATCACATCCGGCGAGTTTGATTACGCGGAGAACATCATTCACTTGGTCCTGGCCCGGCCCGAGGGAGCGGGACCCGGTACGAAGGGTCTGTCGCTCTTTATGGTCCCGAAGTTCCTCATCAACGATGACGGATCCCTCGGAGATCGCAACGGTGTTTACGCCACGAACATCGAGAAGAAGATGGGGATCAAGGGTTCGACGACTTGTGAGTTGAGCTTCGGCGCCGATACCCCGGCCTATGGTTGGTTGGTCGGTTCCAAACACGATGGTATTCGTCAGATGTTCAGGGTAATTGAGCACGCCCGGATGCTCATTGGTACCAAGTCCACAGCTACGTTGTCGACCGGTTATCTGAACGCCTTGGAGTACGCCAAGCAGCGGGTTCAGGGGCCCGACCTGGCGCAGGCGACCGATAAGACCGCTCCCCGGGTTGCGATCATCCGGCACCCGAACGTGCGGCGAATGCTCATGATTCAGAAGGCCTATGCGGAAGGCTTGCGAGCTTTGGTCATGTATACCGCCTGGGTTCAGGACCAGATCATGCTTCACCCGGATGATCAGTATCTCGACGCGCTGAACGACCTGCTGCTACCCATGGTCAAGGGCTATTCGTCCGAGAAGGCCTACGAACTCCTGGCGATGTCGCTCCAGGTCTTCGGCGGTTCGGGGTTCACCACGGACTACCCGATAGAGCAGTACATCCGGGACTCGAAGATCGACACGCTCTATGAGGGCACCACCGGTATTCAAGCCATGGACCTGTTCTTCAGAAAGATTGCTCGCGACCAGGGAGCAACGCTCACTCGTATCTCAGCTCAGATTGTCGAATTCGTGAAGGGCGGCGGCGACGAGGACGTGTTGTCCACAGAACGAGAGTTACTCGGCAAGGCGCTAGATGATGTTCAGGGCCAAATTGGAGTACTGGTTGGTCACCTCATGGCCTCGATGCAAGAGCCCACCCAAATCTACAAGGCCGGGCTGCACCTCGACGGGTTACTGGAGTCACTGTCCGAAGTGGTCATCGGCTGGCTGCTATTGCGCCATGCCGAAATCGCCGCAGCCAAGCTGCCGGCGGCAACGGGAGACGACGTCGCCTTCTACGAAGGCAAGGTGGCTAGTGCCCGATTCTTCGTCGGACATGTTCTCCCGGGGATTGCCACCCGGCGATCCGAAGCCGAAGCCGAGAACGGCGGGTTGATGGTTCTTTCTGACGAGGCTTTTTAGGGCTCTTCGTAGATCGGGGCGGGTTCGAAACTGTCCAGGATCGCAAAGGCCTGGTTGCGTACCTCGTCGTCGACATCGACCCCGAGTCCTATGACGATGTCGAATGGCACGCCGTTGTAGAACCGACTGACCGCCCGCACCTCGGCCTCGACTCCATCGAGGCACCCATTGGCGACCGAAGAGGAGACGGCTGGCACGTCGTCGGGGCCCAGGTGGGTCAACCATGCACGGCTCGGGGTGGATCGGGCAATGGTGACGGATACGAAGGCGTCGTCTGCCCCGATCTGGCGAAGGCGACCAACCGGATACCCGTCGCATCGGTCGTCGGTGTTGGGGGCTGAGAAGGTGGCAACCGAAACGAGCCCTGACACCAGGTCGGACGCATCCTGGTCCGTGGGTGTCCATCCGGCGGGATAGGCGTATTGCCAGTCATCGCTCGACGCGACGGTCCATGTCGTTGAGCGTATTGCCAGGATTTTCACCTGGTCGAGGTACGCATCGTCAACGGTCACGTCGATTTCGTCAGGCATGGAGACGATGTTGACCGTCGGGGGCGCTGCGAATGGCTCTCCGGGAATCAATCGGTAACGTTGGGCCGCTCTTCCTGGCCCGAACGTCGAGCCGGCCATGCCGGGTTTTGAGTAGAAGGCCAATGGTGGAGCCAGACTCACCACGAGGTTGCCGCGGATGTCGATGGGGGTGATCAAGTCGGCGATTGCTTCTGGTGTCAGGTCCGAATCTGGTGGGATGCTCACAGAGAAACGTTGGTAGCCGCCCACCACTCGGATCATTTGCCCGTCGACAGCCACCGCTGGTGTTTGGCGGCGACTTGAGGTGGACCAAAGCTGGCGACCGAGGGGGTGAGCGGGACCAAGCGTCATCGCGGTCGCGACATCCACGTAGTTCTGCCGGGGTAGGCCGTCAATCGCAAACATCGCACCGTCACCCAGCCATCCAACGATGGTTTCTACCGGCGAGGTTGGACAGAGGGCATTGAACTGGAGATCGTAGAAAGTGTCCTTTACGCGATCCACTGCCGCGCAACCACCGAACAAGAGATGGTCGGTCTTATACGCGCGGCCCGAACCGGTTTCGACGACAAGAACCGGTTCGG
Organism: bacterium; assembly: GCA_024641305.1. Lineage (GTDB taxonomy): Bacteria > Actinomycetota > Acidimicrobiia > Spongiisociales > JAENVV01 > JAENVV01. The sequence goes on from JAHEDI010000027.1 coordinate 34,224, forward strand.
TGCGATCAAGCGAGTCGGTTTCGTAGATCAACTTTTGAATACCGATTGGGAGATCGTCCCAGCCAATGGCAGGGCCACCGGAGCTCATTACGAGAGATACTTCGCCTGGGTTGAAGATGTTCGCTCCGGGTGCGGGAGTCTGGTTTGACACTCCGCCGACCGGGACCCGTGGGTCAGCAATCCATTCGGCACGGTCAAGGATGGTCGTATCGAGGCCGGCTTCGCGGAGCAGGTTCCCGGCCGCAATGAGGCTGCGGCCGCTCAGGTCAGGCATGACGGCTATTGGCAGCGGAGGCGGACTGGTGATGTCGCTTGCCGATTCCACAGGTGAACCAAGCGATCCGAGGAGCACCATGGCGATCACCGTCGCACAGGCGGCTCCCACGATCGTCGAGACGCGTGCTCTGGGCCGCTCGGGTGGATCGTCGTAGATGATTCGCTGATCGGGCTGGCTCACCTGGCCAATTGTATGGCCGGGCATCGTTTACCGTTTATCGCAGCCCGTCGTAGGTCGGAACCGGTTCGAGGGTATCAAGGATCGCCAAGGCCTCCTGACGGGTCTCTTCGCTGGCGTCGGGCCCGAAAGCCATCACGATATCGAGGGGCCGCCCGTTATAGGACCGGCTGCTCGTCCGAACTTCGACATCGATTCCGTCGAGACAGTTCAGGTTGGCATCCAGGGCGGACACCGTAGGAACGTCGTCGAAGTCGAAGTGAACAAGCCAAACCCCGAAGGCACTCGATTCGCCGGGTGATACCGACACGAAAGCATCGGTTGGGCCGACTTGTCTGAGGAAGTCGACCGGGTAATACCCACACCGTTCGCCCGCGTCACTCGTGGCAAAGGTGGCTGCGGCGACCAATTCAGGTTCAGACAATCCGGTTGATACCCAGCCCTCCGGGAGGGCATGCTGCCAACTCCGGTCAGAGGACGCGATAGTGGACCACCGGGTTGGCCGCAGAACGGTGGTCCGGCTCGTTTCGGCATAGGCGGCGCTGATGGTTACCGAAGATCCGGTCTCGCTCACGATCACATCGGCGTTATCGAAACGCACACTGGCTGCCCCGAAGTCCGATTCTGCCCGGCCACCCTGTGCGAAACTCATCGGAGGAGATAGGTTCAGCACCAGACTGCCCCGAATATCGACCGGTTCGATGAGCGCAGCTAGCTCCTGGTTGCTTGCCGCGTCTGGATTCCAGAGGAAGTACTCGTCATATCCCCCGGACACCCGTATCCCGTTTTCCTCCACGGTCACGGTTGGGGCTTGACGCACGCTCCGCACAAACGATTGAATGTCCCAGAACTGGGATTCGACCTGGAGAAGCGTCGCTGAACTCTTGTGCTCCTGGCGGGGTAAACCCTCGATGGCGTACATGCCGCCGTTGGGAGTCCATCCGACGATGGTTTGCGGGGGTCCTGCTTGACACAAGCCGTCGAAGGTACGGTCATAGAACGTGTTCCTGGCGAGCTCGACAGCGGTACATGGTCCGAAGAGAAGGTCGTCGGTCTTGTAGGCCCGACCTGACCCGGTTTCGACCACGAGCACGGGTTCTGACCGATCCGGGGTGTACTGGGTCGCGATGAGTTCTTGAAGATCAACGGGAACCTCGTCCCAGCTGATCGCCGGCCCGCCGGCACTCATGATGAGCGAGACTTCGTTGATGTCGAAGACTTCGGTACCGGGCGCCGGGGATTGGGCTGATACCAGACCGGCAGGAATGTGCGGGTTGGCGAGCCATTGCGCCTGGCTGACGATCGTGGAGTCAAGGCCGGCATCGCGCAGGCGATCGACCACCTCGATAAGGTCCTGGTCCGTGAGGTCCGGCATGATGGCGAGAGGCTGCTGAACCGGGGAGTTGATTCCGGGAAGTGCATCGGACGGTACGTCGACCGGAGAACCGACCGAACCGAGGAGGACCAAAGCGACGATCACGGCCGCTCCGGCCGCGATAAGGACCCCGACTTTGGCAGTCGGACTCTCGGCGTCGTCCTCAAGAACGATTCGATCGTTGTCTGAGCTCACCGCGCGATCTTAGGGGAGTAGCTCGTCAAACGAACAGGAAGTCTCGATCTGGACCCTGCGCTGCAGTTCGGCACGCAGGTTGAGTTGGGTGCCCTCCTGCGACTCGATCCACGTGTTACGTAGCCAACTGTCGATCATGAGTTTGTCCGGATAGCTGATCCCGAAATCAGCCGAAACACGGAATTTTCCGGGGTCGGCTGAGACTTCGGCGATCAAGCAATCAACCGCAGCGAGTTGCTCGGCCGTCAAGACCGCTGCCAGATCGGCCCGCCCGTGATCGGGCCATCGATCGGGAACGTCGATCAGCCAACCAAGGAGCCATGCGAGGGTGAGAACCACCAAAACGATGACGATGAGGTGACGTCCAAACTTGATCAGCCGTTCCCGCATACGGGCTTAACGCTAGGTCGTGCCCGGTCGTTCCGCGGCGCTACCGGCCCGGCAACATCCGGGTGCGGACCATGATGCAAGGTCCGGCAAGGTATTCGAACTCGTGGACGTCCAGGTATTCGACGATCGTGGCGCTTTCACTGCCCGGCTGGTACCAGATCCGTTTGTACCCCAATCCGTTGGCCTGCCTGGCGATGTCGATGCCGACGTCGGAGGGCACAACCACGTCGATGATGTCAGGCGCCTCGGGAAGATCAGCCAGCGTGGCATACGCTGGATCGCCGTCAACGGTGTCCCGTGTGAGGTTGACTGCCAGAACCCGAAACCCTTTTCGTTTCAAGTCCCGGTAGATCTTCCCTCCGAATTTGAAGGGATTGTCGGTGGCGCCCACCACCGCGATGGAGGTGGTAGGGCTGTCGAGAAGTCCGTCGAAGGGGGCCATGTGGGCTGCCAGGCTACCGGTAGGTGCTGGTGAATTCGGCCAATTCATCGAGGCGTTCGGCGACCTCGGCTGGCGAGCCTTGTGGGAGTTCAAGAAGTGCCCGTGCGAAACCGGCCTCGACGAGGGGTTCGACGTATTTGGGCTCGGGACGAACCGAGAAGACACCGAGCTCGATGGTTGCCGGGTCGCGTCCGGCATCTTCGGAGGCTTGGCGGAGATAGACGACTTGTTCGAGGATCGGGGTACGGCTGGCTATCGGCATCCAGCCGTCGCAGAACTCGATGATGTGTTGGAACGTCTTTGGACCTCCTGACGAACCGAGGATTACCGGTGGATGCGGCTTCGTCACCGGCTTAGGCCATGACCAACTCGATGAGAACGCCACATGGTCGCCGTTGAAGGACGCTTCGTCCTTGGTCCACAATTCTTTCATTGCGAGGATCTTTTCACGGACCACCGCCCGGCGCTCTGTGTATTGCACGCCATGGTTGGCGATCTCTTCCTTGTTCCAACCGTATCCGATGCCGAACAGCAGGCGGCCGTTGGAGATCATGTCAAGAGAGGCAACCTCTTTCGCAAGCCAGATCGGGTCGCGCTGGGCGACGAGTGTGATGCCGGTGCCGAGCTTGAGCGTTGTGGTGACGGCCGCCGCGGCGGCCAGGGCGACGAATTGGTCGTGGGTCCGCCAGTAGTGCTCGGGGAGGGGAGGAGCGCCAACCCGGCCTCCCCAGGGAGTGGTGCGGTCGATGGGGATGTGACTGTGTTCGGCGAACCAGAGGGATTCAAAGCCGAGCGATTCGACTCTTCTCGCGAGCTCGGGCGGCTGCATGGTCGTGTCGGTGGGAAAGATGTAGACGCCAAAATCCATCTCGACACCTTACCAACCCCCCGGGCGCTGGAACCCTGGGTTATACCCTGGGTTTAACCCAGGGTTTGTACCCCCGGATTCCGATAGCGGGGGCCCTCAGAACGGTCGTCCGGAGCGAATTCTCGCTACCGTTGGCGCATGACAACCACCTCGATCCGGACCTGCCCGCTGTGTGAAGCCACCTGCGGGTTGGAACTCACCCTCGACGGCGGTTCCGTCAAGGTCATCCGGGGTGACCAGGACGACGTCTTTTCCCATGGATTCATCTGCCCGAAAGGCACGACGCTCGGTCGTCTGCACGAGGACCCGGACCGGCTCCGTCAACCGCTCATCAAGAGAAATGGTGAGTTTGTCGAGGTCACTTGGGACGAGGCCATTGCTGTGGCAGGCGCAGGCATCCGGCGGATCATGGACGAGCACGGCGCCCCGTCGCTTGCTGCCTACGTCGGCAATCCCAACGTTCACAACCTGGCCGGCAGCCTCTACCTACGGCCGCTACTGAAAGCCCTCGGCAGCCCGAATGTGTTCTCGGCCTCGACCGTCGACCAGATGCCCAAGCACGTCTCGAGCGGTGCCATGTTCGGCAATCCGGACCTGATCCCGGTGCCCGACATCGACCGGACCGACTACCTCCTCATGCTTGGCGCCGACCCATACGAGTCGAACGGTTCACTCGCCACGGCACCCGACTGGCCGGGCCGGATGCAGGCTATCCAGGGTCGGGGCGGAAAGATCGTCTCCGTCGACCCTCGCAAGTCGAAGACGGCCAAGGCCTCGGACGAACACATCTTTATCAAACCAGGGACCGATGCAGCCTGGTTGGCGGCGCTCGTAACCGCGGTGCTTGAAGCTGGAGGTCCGGACCTGCCCGACTTTATGACCGGACTCGCCGAGGCGAAAGCGGCGTTGGCCATCTTCACCCCTGAGTCGGTCGCTGCCGCGACGGGTATTTCTGGTGACATAACCCGTCGGATTGCGGCCGAGTTCGCCACCGCGCCGCGCGCGGTTGCCTACGGGCGGATGGGCACCCACACGACCGAATTCGGAACGCTGGCCTCCTGGCTGGCAGATCTCCTCAACGCGGTCAGCGGAAACCTCGACGTGCCGGGTGGCGCGATGTTTCCGTTGGCCGCCATCGTCACCCCCAAGACGCAGCCAGGAGGGCGGGGTTTCCAGACTGGCCGGTACCGGTCCCGGGTTGGTGATTATCCCGAGGTTCGTGGCGAGATGCCTTCGGCCGCGCTCGTCGATGAGATTGAAACGCCTGGCGCGGGTCAGGTGCGAGCGCTACTCGTCGTCGGGGGCAACCCGGCCCGCTCGATTCCTGATTCTGGGCGGGTCGAAGCAGCGCTCGACCGACTCGAGTTCATGGTGGCAGTTGATCCCTACCTCTCCGAGACCGCCCGCCACGCCGATGTCGTCCTACCGCCGCCGTCGGTTCTGGAACGGGCTCACTTCGATGTGGCCTTCACCTCGTTGATGGTCCGTAATACCGTCAACTATTCGCCACCGACGTTCGAAAAACCCGAGGATCATCTCTCCGAGTGGGAGATCCTCCTCGGCCTGGCAGCAGCGATTCAAGGCACCGATCTGAGCATCGATCAGATGGATGAGGCTGGGGCAGCTGCATTGCTGGCCAAAGCATTGACCAACCCGGCCTCGCCGGCGTTCGGAACCGATCAAGTGATCGCCTGGGATCAGGTCTCGCGGTTTACCGGGCCGCAACGCATCCTCGATATTCGCCTTCGGACCGGACCGTATGGCGACGGCTTCGGGAACAACCCGGACGGTCTGAGTCTGCAAAGGCTTATCGATCATCCCCACGGGGTCGATCTCGGGGCGCTTGAGCCGGGCTTGCCGTTGGCTTCTAACAACCCCGATGGCCTGGTCCACCTCGCCCCTTCCCAGTTCCTGGCTGATCTACCCCGACTCGCCAAGATTCTTGAGGGTTCCTCCGACACCTTTGTCCTGGTGGGGCGTCGTCAACTTCGGTCGAATAACTCGTGGATGCACAACATCGAGGTGTTGGTGAAGGGCAAAGAGCGCTGCACGCTGCTCATGCATCCAGCCGATGCCGATTCCCTCGGCGTGGCGGCCGGTGAGTCGGTTTCCGTCAGGTCGGACGCCGGTGAGATCCGCGTACCGGTCGAGTTGTCCGATGACATGATGCCGGGCGTCGTGTCCTTGCCGCACGGTTGGGGTCACGACGACCCGGAAGCCCGTCTCACCGTGGCGGCGAGACGCCCTGGGGTGAACTCCAACCTGCTGTCGAACCGCACGGCCATCGACCCGCTGTCAGGCAATGCCCGTCTGAACGGTATCCCGGTCGAGTTGGCCAGGGTGAGTTGAAAATCGCGTCGCTTCGATACCTGGCTGGAACCCTGGCACTGTTCTTGACTGTTGGTGCTTGTGGTGCCACCGATTTGGCTCAGATCGAAGGTCTGTGGTTGTTGGATTCGGTCGCAGTCGAGGGCGTCTTCCTGGACTTCGGGCCCGACCTCTCTGCACGCAACGACCTGGGCGTGCCCGCCTGGTTTGCCTTTACAGAGGGCGGCAGGTTCGAGGGGAACGGGCCATGTAATGCGGTATCGGGTGACTTCGAATTTGACGGAACACGGTTGACCACGTTTGACGCTTTCCATACCCTGGCCGGATGTCTCTCCGAAGGAGACTCGATCAATAGGTTCGAGGCTCTTGTTTTTGATTCGCTGGCAGGTGCTGATGTGCATTTCTCGACCAACGAGCGCATGCAGTGGCAAACAGACCATGTGACCTTGACCTTCCGGCGCCAAACGTGAGGTATTCGACCTGGTTCAAGTGGATTCAGAAGCGGATCGTCAGCCTGATTGTTTTGGTCCTGGCCATCATCATCGCCACGGCGGTCCTCATCGGTGTCTTCTGGGGACTAAATGGCGAGCTTCCACCGATCCTCGATCCCGAGCGGGCAGACGTAAAGACCCAACTCGCCGACTTTTCGGTTAGTACCGACTTGCTTTTTGCGTACAACAGCGCCGAGCTTGAGTCCCAAGCCCTCCAACGACTCGATGTCATCGCCGCCTATCTGGCGGACCATCCGTCCTATCCGGTTATTGTGGCCGGGCATGCCGACTCGACGGGGGAGCCCGACTACAACCTGGCGTTGAGCCAAGCCCGCGCCGAGGCGGTCGTTCTTTACCTCTTGACCGCCGGCGTGACCAACTCGCTCGAATCGATTGGGTATGGCGATACCGAACCAATCGCCACCAATGCCACGGAGGAGGGGCGGGCCGCCAACCGGCGAGTCACGTTTGAAATCGCCGGCTGATCAAATGGAGAATTTGTCGATGACTTCGGCGAAGCTCTCCAGGGAGCCGGGTCTGTGCAGGTTGGCGATCGCCACGATGGCGGTTTCCACGCCGGCCTCGGCCAAATGGCTGAACCGGTGGATATTGTCGTCAACGGTCCCGCCGGAGAACGGGCCCAACAGGGTTTGGACATCCATGCCCATGGCAGAAGCTTCGGACTCAAGCTCCTGTTTGGTCGCATAAACGAACGTCGGGGACAGATGGGTAACTTCGATCTCTGCCCGATTACGCCCGACAGTCTCACAGTGAGCATCAAGCACGGAGAGCTTGTGGCGAACCGTGTCCGGATCGCCGATCAGGTTGCAGGCGTCGGCATACTGGGCCACCAACTTGAGAGTCCGTTTCTCACCGCTCCCGCCCACCAGGATCGGAATGTGTTCCTGAACCGGTCGTGGGTAGGCCATCGCTTCAGGAATGCTGATGGCTTTGCCTTCAAACGATTTGGCTCCGGAACCCCACAGCACCGGCAGGGCTTGCAAGGCATCTTCGAGCAGGTCGAGGCGTTCCCGGTCAGATGGGTATCTGTACCCGTACGCTTCGTGCTCCTGCTTGAACCATCCGGCTCCAATGCCACAGATCGCCCGACCGCTCGAGAGGACATCAAGTGTCGAGATGATCTTGGCTAGCAAGCCTACGTTGCGGTAGGTGAGTCCGGTGACCAGGGTGCCAAGCCTGATCGTATCGGTCACACCGGCGAGCCACGCGAGGGTGGTGTACGCCTCCAACATGTCGCTCCAGGCTGGACCGACCTGGGGGATTTGGCGGAAGTGGTCCATGACCCAGAGGCTCTCGAAGCCAGCCGCTTCGGCCCGTCGGGCGATGGCGGCGAGGGTGTCCGGCGTCGACACGTCCCCCCACTCGAAGTTCGACACCTGCAACCCGAATCGCAGTCTTCTGGTAGGCGATGCGCTCTCGGGTGACCACCCTCCCAACGATACGGGTAGTACTTCGTTGGACGGGTACAGGGCTGCGAACCCCTCCGTTTCGAGGAGTGGTCGGGTTTCGGCGTAACGGGTGATCTGGCTATCGAGGACGCTGGGGGAGATGCTGCGGCTACGACGCTTGTTGCGGTCCTTGCAAGTCTTGGCGTCGGTATCGAAGACAATGGCGATGCAAGGCATTTCGGCCGCCGTGGCCTTGTCCCGCCAACGGTGCCGGTCTTCGGCGTTGAGCCCAAGCGTGTCGATGACCGTCACCAGGCCGCGCTTCAGTCGGGCATCAACAATCGACTCGAGTACTGCGAACGCGTCCGTCGACGCCTTTTGATCGTGCTGGCCGGTCCCAACGGCGGCCCGCAGCGCATCCGAGGACACCACCTGACCAGAATCGAAGTTGGCCTCTGCCCAGGTTGTCTTCCCGCTTCCCGAAGGGCCTACCAGCACGACGAGCGAAGGAATGGGGATTCGGATCGCCATTCTCTCAGCCTAGAGTCCTGCCGATGACCATGGACGTCCGACCCGCCACTTCGTCCGATATAAACGCAATATGCGAACTGCTGGTCGGGCGACTCGACGAGGAAGACGGGCCTGAGGCGCGCATGATCCTTGAAGCCGATGGCCCCCACGATTGGTGGGTTGGTACCGTCGCCGGGGAGATTGGTTCGACCATGATGGTTCACCCGGTCTCGTACCGAATCGGCTCGGTGACCGTTCCAGGCAATCAGGTCGAATTCGTCGCGACCCATGAGCGGTTCGCCGGCCGAGGCCTGGTACGCCGCCAGTTTGAAGCGGCCACAGATGCGATGGCCAGGCGCGGGGAATTGATTTCGATGATCGTCGGGATTCCGTATTTCTATCGACGATTCGGGTACGAATACGCCGTCTCGGTTCCCGATGTGCAGGTGATCCGGGCGGGAATTGAATTACCGACCGATGAAACGTTGGGGCTCGCCGATGCCACCCTGGATGACGTGTCTGCCGTCCAGCAACTTCAGGCTTTGGCTCAGGAGTCAGCCGACGTCGCTGCTTCATTTCCCGATGATGTTCGGAGCTGGTTCGTTGAGTCGCCCAATTATCGAACGATGATCGCCCGTCGGGCAGACATACCCGTCGGCATGGTGCGGGCTTATGAACACGATGGTGAGGTCTGGGTGTTCGAAGTGGTTGCTTCCCAGCCAGAAGTGCTCGGGTCACTTCTAAATGCCGTGCGAGGTGGCGGTGACGTTGGCGTGTTGCACCGACCGGCCTCTCCGGCCGGCGTCTTCATCGGATCGTTCGGTGAGACCTCGGACAACACAGAGGCCTACTACGGCAAAGTGCTCGATGTCGCAGCCCTTCTGAATGCGCTCCGGCCGACCTTCGACCAGCGTCTAGCCGAAGCAGGTCTTGATGACCTGACCCATACCTGGATGCTGTCGACCTATGTTGCCAGCTATGGAGCGGAAATCGTCAACGGTGCGTTCGGGCCTATCACGAGCGGCCCGGGTATTCAGGCGCCGGTTAGTAAAGGCGGCTCAGGGGTGCCCCCGGATCTCATGGCGACGATGATTGTTGGCCGGGACGGAATCACCGAACTGAATCGATGGCATGGTGACGTGTACCTGGGCAGACAAGCAGCCATCATGGACACCCTGTTTCCTCCCCAGGAAGTCGACATTCTCACCTGGATTGTTCCATAGATGGCTGGCACCCGACTGATAGCGACCTCTCGACGCTGGTGGTCGGCGGTCTGGACAGTGAACGAGCCGAAGCCGAATGCGGAATGTCCGCTCTGTGGTCGGCCGACGGTAGTCGCCCCGACCTCGGGTCCCCGCAGCATGCTCGGTGTGCCCTTGCATTCACCGGCCACTCGGGACGAAAGAATCGCCTCCTGCGCGACTCACGGACGGCCTCCGTTCAACAACCAGACCTTGCGAGCCATCGAGGTGACCAATAAGCCCGAGGGTCCGTCCGACTGAGCGTTCACTTTCAGTCGTCGATGGTCTCGAGCATGGCTGCGAATGCGTCGACGTCAGTTGTCGTCGGTGGGTGGGTCCAAGTCTGGTAGGGGGCCAGTAGTTCGTCATACTTGAGCGCCTGCCGGGGCGTGACCATGATCCGGATCGGAATGTCTGGTCCGAGTACTTGTCGATACCTGGCCAGGATCGCCCGGTGCTGGGCCCGGTCGAGGTCCAGGTCAAAGATTACGCCGCTGGCTGCCGCCAGCTTCTCGCAGAATCCGTTTCGGAGGATTGGACATAGGGTTGCCCGGCGAGGTCCGGCGCAATACACGATGTGGTGGCCCCGGCGCTCTAGCTGGGCAGCCTCTTGAAAGTGATCCGATACGCAGTCCACCAAGACGGTATCGAGGGTTTCCATGAACGCCTCCGTCCCTCCAGCATGCGATGGTCGCTCTGTCGCCGTCAGAGGCCAAGGCCAGTAGTTCTCAGAGGTGGGCGGATCGAAACGGATGTTCGTGAGGGGATGGGGGGTCAGGGCTGATAGCCTTCACTGATGATCACTCCTGATGGTCTTGGATTTGAGACACTGGCCTTACATGCCGGTCAGCAGCCCGACCGAACGTTTGGAGCACGGGCCCAGCCGATCTATATGACGACGTCTTACCTGTTCGATTCGGTCGACCACGCAGCTGCACTTTTCAATCTCGAATCGGCCGGCCACGTCTACTCGCGGATCTCCAATCCCACCGTGGCGGTATTCGAGGAGCGGATGGCGGCCCTCGAAGGCGGAGTGGGGGCGGTGGCGACTGCCTCGGGACAAGCCGCTCTCTTCCTCGCTGTGGCAACCTTGATGGGCCAGGGCGGTCACATCGTTGCTTCGGGTTCGATCTATGGCGGATCGCACAACATGCTGAACCTCACGTTGCCTCGCTTCGGAATAACTACGACCTTTGTAAACCCCCGTGATACGTCCGCGTTCGCTGATGCCATAACCGAAGACACCAGACTGGTATACGGCGAGACGCTCGGCAATCCCGGACTCGAAATCATGGATCTGCCGGCAGTCGCGGAAGTTGCTCATGCCAATGGCATGCCGTTCATGATCGACAACACGTTCGCTTCGCCCTATTTGTGTCGACCTATCGACTGGGGTGCCGACATCGTCCTGAATTCGGCCACGAAGTTCATAGGAGGCCACGGTGTGGCCATTGGTGGTGTGCTGGTCGACGGAGGCACGTTTGATTGGGAAACATCTGGCAGATTCCCGACCCTGACCGAACCGTACGAGGGCTATCACGGCATCGACTTCGCCGAGGAATATGGACCGGCGGCATTCATGTCGAGGGCGCGAGCTGAGGGGCTTCGTGATTTCGGGGCGTCCATGAGTCCACAGAATGCGTTCTATTTGCTGCTCGGGCTTGAAACGCTTCCTGTTCGAATGGAGCGCCATGTCGCCAATGCAACTGCGGTCGCCGAATACCTCGCTCGGGCTGACGAGGTGGAGTGGGTTTCGTATCCATCCCTCGACTCTCACCCGGACCATGAGCGGGCGAAGAAGATGTTGCCGAGGGGACCGGGAGCGATCCTCTCGTTCGGTATAAGGGGTGGTCGAGAAGCTGGTCGAAAGTTCATTGAGGCGGTGACGGTCTTCTCGCACCTTGCCAACGTTGGTGACGCCAAGTCACTCGTCATTCATCCCGCGTCGACCACCCATCAGCAAATGTCGGCCACGGATCTTGAAGCGGCGGGTATCAGTGAGGACCTGATCAGACTGTCGGTGGGGATGGAGTCGATCGAAGATCTTATCGGCGACCTGAAGCGCGCCCTCAGGGCGTCACAGAAGTAGGTCGATGATGGATATCGCCATGGCCAACAAGAAGGTGTTTGCATCGACGGGCGGCCGTCCGATCGACCGTGACCTGCCCCTCGTCATTCTCCTTCACGGTGCTGGCCAGGACCGGACGATCTGGTTCCTGCAAACTCGATACCTCGCCCACCATGGTTTTTCGGTACTGGCCGTCGACCTGCCGGGGCACGGGGGATCAGACGGGCCACCGCTCGCCTCGATCGAAGCCATGTCCAACTGGACCTTCGATCTCGTCGGAGCCGTTGGAGCAGACGCGGCTTCGTTGGTCGGACATTCGATGGGCTCGTTGGTGGCGTTGCAATGCGCTGCCGATCATCCAGGTCAAATTGACAAAGTTGCCCTGGTCGGGGTGTCGGCTGAGATGCCAGTTAATCCGCAGATGTTGGCTGCCGCTGAAGCCGATGAGCAGCACGCTGTCGACCTCATGGTCGGATGGTCGCACTCCAGTTCAGGGCATCGAGGCGGCCATCAACAACCAGGTATTTGGATGTTGGGGGGATCCAAGCGGGTCGTCGAACGCTCGGCTCCTGGGGTGCTGTTCACCGACTTCACCGCGTGTGCGAATCGGGGTTCCATTTTGGACGCGGCGGCCAGAGTCAAGGCGCCCACGCTGTTCCTGCTTGCCGGTGACGACAAGATGACGCCGAGCGAATCGGGAGTCCTGGTTGCCGCCGAAGTCATGGATGCTTCCGTGGTGATCCTCCCGAAGGTTGGTCACTCGATGCTTGCCGAGTCACCTGACCTCGTTACCAGACGACTGGCG
>JAHEDI010000079.1 GCA_024641305.1 bacterium
GAACGAGTAACTCGGCGACGTAGGTCGACCGATCGAGGTTCAAAGCTTTGACACGATCGTCGAGAACTCTGAGGTCCTCTTTGAGGATGTTCAAAGGAATTTGTGTGCGGCCCGATCCTGCTCGACGGCGGCTTCCGGTAGAACTCTGTCGATCCCGATTCTTGATCAGTTCGTCCTCGACCTCGTCGGCGTGCGCAACGAATGCCGACTGAATGATGTCGAGGTAGATCCGCTGCTCGGTGTCAGCCGTTGCGCGGAGCATTGAGGCCACCTGGGTCGGCAAGGACAGGGTGACTCGTTGTTTGCTGGCAGTTTTGGGTTTGCTCGAAGGCGAGCTGCTCTCGCGGCTCGCGCTGCCTTTGGAGCGAGGGGGAGGTGGCACAGACAACAACTCGGGGCGCGAGACGGTCACCGGTTGACGGGTCGGCGGAGGGGGTGACTGCACTCCGAATCCGCTTAAGTCGCGCTGTCTGGTCAACGGCCCACCCGCGAATGGAGGTCGCCAAGCGAGAGCAGCAACTCGGTTGTGAGCTTGGCGTAGTCCTCGGCCAGGCCTCCCGCCGCTGAAGAGAATTGCGGAGCGGCATTACCGGATCGTGACATGCGGATGCGTTCCGCAATGGAAATCCGCTCGTGACTTTCGGTGGCCTTGGCTTGATACTCGTGGGCAAGCAAACCGTTCTTCCGCATGTCGTAGGCGGCTCGTTCGGCGCGTCGGATGACGGACTTGATGACGGGTGCTACGCCGCCCAGTTCGGCGGTCAGCTGAGCACGAACCTCACGTCGTATGGCAGTGCCGGCCGTGGAGAAATCGAACAAGGTAACACCAAGTAGTTGAAGGGCCGGATTGACGGTCGCCTTGGCCGAAGCAAACTGGCGAGCCATGAGTTCGAGTCCATCGATCGAACCGTCGTCGAACTTGACCGGAATGACCAACCAGCGCGATGCCGAAAGTGCCGCATCGACGGCCACGCCCCCGGCGGGAGGTGAGTCGACAACGACGAGATCGTACGCCTGCGAGATCGGGCCGAGCACGACGTCGAGGTCTGCGATGGCGGCGGAGTCGACGCTTCGCCGGTTGTTGATCACAGCCCAGAGGTCGGTGGTCGCCTGGCCGGCCGGAATCGAGTCCAACCGGGGTCGCACGTTGGTGATCGGGCTCACCGGTCGACCGGCTACCACTGCCTGAAGGAGGCCTTCACCTTCGTCACCGAGTCCATCCTGTTTGTAGCCGAGATCAGAGCCGAGGTTGCCTTGTGGGTCAAGGTCGACAGTGAGGACCCGCCAGCCGGCGTGGGCGGCGAGCCCTGCAACATTGGCGGCGAGCGAGGTTTTCCCGACGCCTCCCTTTCCGTTTCCGAACATGAGTGCGTTGTTCATGTGATGTCCTTGAAACAGTGATGTATATACATACTACATACACGGCATAGACATCCAATGACTTAAGCGTTTCCGAACTAGCTGGCGGCTCGCTTGGCTTTGGTGGCTTCGACGCTGGCCTTGAGAGCTTCCAAGAGATCGACAACTTTGGTCGGTTCTGGCAGGTCGGGGGCAATGATTTCCTCACCTTCGACCTTCTTGCGGGCCAACTCCTGGATCGCTTCGCGTGAGGAATCGGTCCAGGCGGTCGGATCGAACTCGGTCGTGAGATTGTCAATGATCATTTTGGCCATTTGAACCTCTTCGTCCCGAATCTCGGGAGTCTCCGCTAGCTCCTCGAATTCGGCCTTCCTGATCTCATCGGGCCAGAACATGGTCTCGAGGACGAGAACGCCGTCCATGGCTCGGAGCGTCGACAGATACTCTTTCTCCCGAAGGGCGACCTTGCAGATCCCGACCCGTTGCCCGTTTTTCAAGGCATCGAGCAGGATTTGATAGGCCTTGACTCCGGTCTTCTCGGGCCCGAGGAAATACGTCTTTTGGTAGTAGATGGGGTCGATTTCCGACGAGTCGACGAATTGGATGACATCGACGAGTTTTGATCCACCGTGGGCGTTGGCAGCGTCGAGATCCTCGTCGGTAAAGATGACGTATTTGCCCTTTTCGACCTCGTAACCCTTGACGATTTCGTCCCAGGTCACCTCCTCGCCATCTGATTCGGCGACCCGCTTGTACTTGATCGGGCTTCCGTCGGATTCGCGGAGCATCTTAAACTTGGGGGTGCGATTTTCCGTCGCCGAATAGAGCCCTACCGGGATGGTGACGAGTCCGAAGCTGATGGCGCCTTTCCAAATTGATCGCATAACCCGATGTTACGGGACGCGAAAGGGGAAGGGAAGTGAGGACTAGTCACTGAAGGCGAGATTCCAGGATAAGTCGACAGTGGTCGTTGGTTTCGACCGATGAACCCTGAAGGATGGCCAGGTGCTCAGAGTCTCACGGAACCATCCAACTCTGGCCAGAAGATGAAGAAATTTTCGATAAGCATCTTTCGAAGAGGTCGTGTGGAGCAATCCGAATTCAGCCGAACCGATGGGCGTTCGCAGACATCTGGTGCGGTGGGTGACCAGGCGCCCGGTCGCGCCGCACCGGAGGTTGATCGTGCCCGCCGTATCTCGTGGGTGATGAGTACTTCGCCGGCTGGACGTAGGGCTCGCCGTCTGGTTGCGTCGCTGCTTTCGATCATTTATCTGGTGACGACTTTCGTAGTGATCCTTCCCACGGTTGCGGAAGCGGCACCAGGTGATCTCGTGCAGATCTACTTCGTCCCAATGGACGAGACGCAGGTCCGTGAGACGCTCTATTCGCTCGATACCTCGACGAACAATGTCATTCATTCGGTGACTTCAATCTCAATCGGCTTCGACAACACGATCATCTATTACGACCACCACGAGGACGGTTTCGAGGCGAACATCGCCGGGCCGATTCAGGGAACAACTTTGGTGTGGGGTGATGGCAATCTCACGAATGGGGTGGCTCCCGGCCACCCGTCTGACCTCCTTCGGGCCGGCGATACGATCGCCCTTGAGAACGACATACCCTTGCCTCGCACCGGGACTGTCTTGTACGACGCCGGCGACAAGATCGGGGTGACCGGTTTGGTGGCCATGACCAAAGCGATGTGGGCTACCACTCCGGGAGTCGTGCTCGCAGGCGCATCGGAGATTCTGCCGACCTCGGAGTACGGCACGAAGTTCACCGCCCCGATCGGCCAGAACGTGAACGCCAACCAGATGTTCGAGTATGTAGCTCTGTTCGTCATGGCGGAGAACAACGGAACGACCGTCAACATTGACATTGACGGCAACGGCACCACCGACGTTTCCACGGTTCTTAACGCTGGTGGGTCCTACCTGGTCGACGGTGGAGTCATGGCCGGCGCCACGGTCAACGCTTCGGGGCCGGTTCAGGTTCACGCTTTCGCCGGCGACATTGCCGCCTCTGGTGGATACGAGTCACGACTGATCACGCTTCGACCTGATGCGGCTTGGTCCAACAGTTACTACTCGCCGGTTGGCAGTGTGAGCGGGCAGGCGACCTACTACTACATCTACAACCCGAACGCCTCCAGTATGACCGTTAACTACACAACGCAAACCACAAGTGGGTCGTTCAATGCGGCGGCCCGCTCGGTCACCCAGTTCCTGGCCCCTCTCAATACCGGGGTTCACTTATCCTCAGGCAACGGTGCCAGCTTCTTCGCCTCCGTTATGGTTGGCGCCGAGCCCAGCTCCAACTCGGTCTACGACTGGGGATTTGCGCTCACCCCGGAAAGCAAATTGGGCCGCACCGTCATCGTTGGGTGGGGTCCGGGATCGAGCGACCTCTCGATCAACGTGAGCCCCCTTTGGGTGACGGCCAAGTCGGCAACGACGCTTTACGTCGACTACGACGGGGATCCATCGACGGGACCCAACGTCGATCCGGATGGTGGCCGGTACAACGTGGCTATTTCGGTGGCCGCCCTGCAATCGGTCAAGATTCTCGATCCGACGGACAACGA
>JAHEDI010000056.1:0-3826 GCA_024641305.1 bacterium
GAGGGCATGTACGTTACGTTCCCGCAGGATCTCGTTATTTCGGAGTATTTCAACTTCGATCGTTTCGGGGAGATCGTCTTGACATCGGAACGGCATTTGACGCCGACCGCCGAGTTCGAGCCTGGGTCGGACGCAATCGCCGCTGCGGATGCGTTCCTGCTCGACAAGATCACCCTCGACGATGGACGGACGAACCAGAATCCGGACCCGGCCATTCACCCGAATGGCTCCGAATTCGACCTCACCAACCTGTTCCGGGGCGGCGATACGGTCGCCAACGTGACCGGTGTGATGGACTACTCGTTCGGTCTCTACCGGATCCAACCGACGCAGGGTGCCGACTACACCAACACCAACGTGCGTACGGCTAGCCCGGATCCCGTCGGTGGCAGTCTCAATGTGGCGACCTTCAACGTGTTGAACTACTTCTCGACTATCGACGACGGGGTCAATGACATCTGTGGTCCGGATCTGAACCAGGAGTGTCGCGGCGCAGACAACGCAGGCGAGTTCGCCCGTCAACGGGACAAGATCATCGCTGCCATCCAGGCGATCGACGCCGATGTGGTCGGGTTGCTCGAAATCGAAAACAACGTCAACGATGACGCGGTGATCGATCTTGTCAATGGGTTGAACACGGCCTACGGCGGAGAGACTTACGATTACGTCGCCACAGGAGCGATCGGTACGGATGCGATCAAGGTCGCCCTGATCTACAAGCCGGCGTCAGTTGATCTGGTCGGTGGCTATGCCATCCTCGACTCAAGTGTTGACGCTCGTTTCCTCGACACCAAGAACCGCCCTGCACTGGCGCAGACGTTCATGGATAGCTCGACCGGTGGTGTCTTCACGGTCGCCGTGAATCACCTGAAGTCCAAGGGTTCCGCTTGCGATGACGTGGGCGATCCAGATCTCGGCGATGGCGCCGGCAACTGCAACCTGACCCGTCAGGCAGCCGCCGAAGCGCTGGTCGATTGGTTGGCGACCGATCCAACCGGCAGTGGCGACAGCGATTTCTTGATCATCGGCGACTTGAACTCATACGACAAGGAAGACCCCATCGACGCTATCCTGGCCGGTGGTTATACCGATCTGATCTACTCGTTCCTAGGTGAGGACGCCTATTCGTACGTGTTCGATGGACAAACCGGGTATCTCGATTATCAGTTGGCCAGCTCATCGCTAACGCCTCAGGTGACGGGTGCAACGGTGTGGCACATCAACGCTGACGAGGCGGATCTGATCGACTATGACACGTCGTTCAAAGGACCGAATCAAGATGCGATCTACGCACCAGATGCGTACCGCTCGTCGGATCATGACCCGGTCATCATCGGACTTGCCGTATGTGACGAGATCGCGCCGACGATCGACTCGTTGTCGGTCACACCGAATGTGCTCCTGAAGCCCAATCACAAGTATGTCGATGTGGAGGTGACCATCGCGGTTAGTGACAATTTCGACACGAGCCCGACGATCACACTGGTGTCGGTGACATCGAACGAGCCGGACAATGGCGAGGATGACGGAGACACGATCAACGACATCGTCATCGTCGACGACTCCCACTTCCAGCTTCGGGCCGAGCGGTCCGGGGTTGGCCTTGGACGAACCTATACCATCACTTATCAGGTGACCGATGACTGTGGCAACTCAGCGGTCTCATCGGTGACGGTCTTTGTTCCCCTATCTCGAGGTAAGTAAGGCGTAGTTGGCTTCTAGATGGAAGAGGGGGCGGGCGAAATCCTGCCCCCTCTGTTTTTTGGGATGGCCTGGCCCGTCGATGAAGTAACACAGGGAATTGCTGGCCCGCGGAACCGTAGGATCGGGTGAATGTCACCGATCGAACCGCCTCCCAGCCAGTTCTGGCTTCCTGAACCCGAATCGGCCGGTGACGACGATGTTGTGGCGGTGGGTGGTGACCTGGCACCCGGCACCATTCTCCAGGCGTACCGACGGGGAATGTTTCCGATGCATCTTTCCGACGGCGTGCTTGCCTGGTGGGCACCGCGAATTCGGGGTGTCTTGCTTCCCGAAGGGTTGCGGGTTTCCCGAAGCCTGCGCCAATCCGCCAGGCGGTACACCACCACGATCGACCAGGACTTCGCAGGCGTCATCGATGGGTGTGCCGATCCAGGTCGCCCCGGCGGGTGGATTCGACCCGAGATAAAGGATGCCTACCTTGAACTTCACCGACTTGGTTGGGCCCACTCGGTCGAAACCTGGGACGATGGCGAGCTCGTCGGTGGTCTGTACGGGGTCTCCATCGGTGGTCTGTTTGCCGGCGAGTCGATGTTCTTCCGAAGCAGGGACGCCTCAAAAGTAGCGCTACTCGCGCTGGCGTCTCGCTTGGCGTCGGTTCCGAACGCACTCATCGATGTTCAATGGCCCACCGATCACCTTTTGACCCTGGGGGTTGTTGAGATGAGCCGTACTGAGTACTTGACAATTCTGCCGGCCGCCCTCGAAGCGGTTACGCCTTCTGGGCTAGGGGCATCAGACCACCCGAACGCCTGATTCTGCCCGCCTACTGCTCGATTCGAAGGAGGTCGCCAGATTCGGTGACTTTGAAGAACTCAAACGTGTTGACCCCGTCGATAAAGAGCTCGGGGGGGATCATGGCCTGGAAACCAGCGATGCCTTCTTCGACGTAGGTCCTCGTCATGGCACCGATTTTGCCGTTGATGGACACAGCCATGACGAAGTTGTCACCAACGGTGCCGAGCAGGCGACCCGTCACCCTGGCTGGCACCACATCGCTTGACGTGTCGACGGTCAGGTACCACGCGGGCCGGGTGATGAGAATACGCAGGCTGTCTGAAACCGGGGTGGCAGGGTCCGGGACTTGACCCCTCAGGTCGGGCGCTCCTGGTGGGATCAGTGCCCAGGGATCGCCGGCCGGCATCCACGATTCGATCTGGGCGGCGACGGCCAGCTTCTCGGTGCCACTGGTCCCGAAGGTGACCTTGGAATTGGGTCCGACTGTGACGGTCTCCGAGCGCGCCGGTTCGGGTCCGAACAGAGAGGAACCATCGGGAGTCCAGCTGAGGCTGGCGCCGACGACATCGGCGATGGTGGGAACGATGTCGATCGTTTCGGCCCGTCGGTCATCGATCAAGCCACCGGGGTGGCCTGGTGCCTTGATGAACAGAGGGATCGCCGCGATGGACCCCACCGTGTCATCCTCGATCTGACGGTGGTGGGCCACTCCTGGGCGGACGGTGACCCCATGATCGGCCACTACGACCACCAGAGCCTTCTCGTAAAGGCCGGCCGCCTTGATCGAATTGACGATCTCTCCAAAGGCCGTGTCGGCGTACTGGACCTGGAGCAAGTGTCTCTGCATCCCCTGGCTAACCAGCCACTCATCGTCGCCCCACCCCGGCGAGACGGACCCGGGATTCCGTTCTTCGTCGAGCAGGTACCGCTGGCCGGTTGGGAGGAATTGCCATGGGTGATGCGGCACCACCGCGTGAAGGAAATAGAGCGGCGGTTTGGCGCCGATCGGTCCGAAATCATCGATCAGAGTCTGGATGGGCTTTCGAGGATCGCCATCCAACTGCTCTCGAAAGACCGTGACGACATCGAAATCGGTTATGGCTGCCTCAAAATCGCCCCAACTGGCTGCGATAGTCGGCAAGTCGGTGGTCAGGCCTTCGGGTAGGAGCACATGGCCGGCGACCACGGCGACGTCACGAGCGATCGGAGTTGATGTTGAGGCGACGGATGAGCACAGGGCAATTGGACATAGTTGAGTGATGGTCTCGTTGACGTGCATCTCGTAGGTGCCCTGGAGGGCCGTGAACAGATTGAATGGATATTGTCC
>JAHEDI010000056.1:3926-14085 GCA_024641305.1 bacterium
GAGTTGATGTTGAGGCGACGGATGAGCACAGGGCAATTGGACATAGTTGAGTGATGGTCTCGTTGACGTGCATCTCGTAGGTGCCCTGGAGGGCCGTGAACAGATTGAATGGATATTGTCCAGCGAATGGGGTCAGGCTCTGATCCGGAATATTCCCTGTCAGGATGGCTGGGACCGAGTGTTCACTCTGTTGTTCGACCGTCACCGCGTTACGAAACCACGTGGCGTCTGACGCGAACGCCGCAAAGTTCGGGTACTGCTCGGTCCGAAGGTTTCCGTGTTCATCGATAAGTGAGGCAAGGGGAAACTCGTCAAAGACGATCAACACCACCGGGATCGGACCTGCCACGTCGGCCGCTGCCCCGATCCCGCGGCCGTCGTCGGTCAAGACGGCTCCTGTTGGAGTGGCGAAATAGAAAAGGAAGAACATGAGGACCGGAGCAGCCAGCAAATAGGTGGCCAGCATTCGGGTGCGGATCGATCGGTGAAACGCCACAACCAGCATGCCCCCAGCCACCACCGCCAAAGCGGTTGCTCCCGGCCACGGTATCGGAAGCCGGCGGAAGTACAGCAGACCCAGTGAGGTACCGGACAAGGCGATGAGGAGATCGGCGAGGCGGCCGCCGACTCGGCCGGGAAGACTGCCCAACAAGCCTCCGAGCACCGGTATACCGAACAACAAGATGAGTCCGATCGCCAGGATCTCAGGTTTCGGAGCGCGACGCGCAATGAAGAACTCGGCGTTGCTAGCCAGTAAGTCCAGTACCGGCCAAGTCATTCCCAGCACGATCAACACTGAAATGGTGGCGAACCGTTCAAAACGGGATGGGAAAGCAGGCTCCGCCAGGTCGGTCATTGACTTAGTTGGTTGGAATGAGATGGAAGAGGCGCCGTCCTTCGAGGGGCATTTCTTCCTTGATCTCGAACCGACCGTCCAGATATCTGCGGAGTGACTCTTCGTCGTAGTCGGCGTGGACTTCCGAACGGCGCTTGTTGGCGGTGAGCCGTTGTGACATTGGGTCTTCGATCGGAACCCATTCGAAGACCACTTCCGACCCGAGCGAAGCGACCCAGTCGACGACGGCCGCCAGCGGGAGATTGGCCCCGATGACCAGGTGATGGATCACTGCGAGCATGAGCACGAGATCGGGTTGTCCCCGGTCCTCCAGGCGGCGCCGCTCGACCCCGCGCCAGCCGAGACCTGGGGAAGGGTCGGCCAGATCCATCACGAGCGGCAGTACGTTATGCGGGCCACTGGTGGACAAGGATTGGAACACCCGATCGACGACGGCCTCATCGCCGTCGACGGCCACCACGGTATCGGCCAAGGCCGCTACCGCTACGGAGAAGTGAGCATCGTTGGCTCCCAGATCCCACACCAGAGTGCGATGTTTGAGTCCGGCGATTCGTGTGACGAATGTTTCCTTGGGTCCTCTCTGAGTCGCAACGTGGTCGCATGTTGCGTATTCCGACCAGGTTGACTCGCCCGAATCCCAGGTGGTTTTCTCAATGACCTTCTGCAGTCTGTGGACGTTGGTGAGGATGAGTTCGGCACTGAAACCTGCCGAAGACATCTCAGAGCGAACATTGCGAGAACTGTCCGACATCGTCCGCTCTGCCCGGCTTTGCAGCATCACGTCCATCGCCACGCCAGGGCGGGTGGCACGGCGACCTTTGAGGAGTGAGCGGGCGGTTTCAGCAGGAATACCATCGAGCGAGCCGCGCAGCATCGGCTGAAACGGAACATCGGCGTGGGCCCTGACCATAAGGGGATAGAGGAATTGCCGGCAGAACTGCCGATACCCGATCCACGGCTCGCCAGGGCGGTAGGTAGTGAACGAACCGACGTCGACGAACACGGGGCGGTCGCCGACAAACTGGATGTTGTACGGGGTGGCATCCTTGAGGGTCAAACCTTCGGTGAGGGCGTCTTCGAGGAGGTCTAGTTGGAGGGTCGCCGCAGCTTTGAGCATGGAGAACGACCACTCGTACGGATAGCTCCAAAAGGCGATGCGGTCGTGGGAGAGGACCGCCGAATCGGCCGGAGATTCGCGGGTTCCGATCAGTTGCCCGGATGCGGTCCATCTCTCGAATAGGTCAGATTTTCGTAGCGCTGCCCAATCGGCCTTGCCTTCGTCAGATAGTGCCCGAAATACGTCGCTTCCGCGATGGAATACCCGACTGGCGGGGTCCCGGAACGAGCCGGGATCGAAAACGGCGTCACCGGACGCCGGTGAAGAATCGATGTCTAGGACTCGATTTCTTGCTCCGCCAACTCCGATGCGGATTCTTCGGTGGTGGCGGCCTCGACAGGTGATTTCCGGTCGGCAAAACGACGACGCGTTGACCGGAACAGAACAGCGACTCCGGCAGCACCTCCGAGAACGGTTTGGATGATCAGACTTCCTGTACCCGGGTCGAGATATCCAAGGATCATGTTGTTGTCTCCGAATCAAATGTTCTGTAAATGAACATTGTAATTGAGTCTACGTCCTTCTAGATCCAATACCGCCGTCTTCGGGGTTGTGGCCCGGTCGCCAGACTCCGTCAGACGGGCACGGCCATTTCCGACAGGTCGGAGGGAATCACGTTATCCAAGGCAGCCTGGGCGGCCGCCAGACGGGCAATCGGTACTCGGGGCGGTGAACAACTCACGTAGTCGAGACCGATGGTCCGGCAGAACGCTATTGATTCCGGGTCGCCGCCGTGTTCGCCACAGATCCCTGCTTCGAGACCGGGCCGGGCGGCCCGTCCTTCCTCGACCGAGATTCGCATGAGTCGACCGACACCCGTCTCGTCGATGCTGGCAAACGGGTTACGGTCCAGAATGCCCTCTTCGAGATACTTCACGAGGAACGCCTTCTCGGCGTCATCGCGCGAAATCCCATACGTCATCTGGGTCAGGTCATTGGTTCCGAACGAAATGAATTCGGCAAATGCAGCGATTTGTCCGGTCGTAAGCGCCGCACGGGGGATTTCGATCATCGTGCCGAACTCGTAGTTGATGTCGATTCCGGCTTCGGTCATGACCGCGGCCGCCTCCTCTTCGAGCGACTCTCTTTGGCGGGCGAGTTCGTTTACATGAGCCACCAAAGGGATCATGATCTTCGGATGTACGACCACGCCGGTGCGCTGAACCTCGATCGCCGCTTCGAAGATGGCTCGCACCTGCATCCGGGTAAGCGCCGGCATCATGAGACCGAGCCGCACTCCGCGAAGCCCGAGCATCGGGTTGGCTTCTCGCAGAGCTTCGACCTCGTGCAGCAGGTGTTCGGCAGCCTCGACCCGGGTGAGTAATTGATCTACTTCGGCGAGGTTGCGGGCCGAGAGCAACTGGATCTTCAGATCGGCGAGGTCGGCGGTGATGTCGTCATGGCTCGGTAGAAACTCATGCAACGGCGGGTCGATGAGCCGGATAGTCACCGGCAGACCATCCATGGCGCGGAACAGACCAACGAAATCGCGCCGTTGGAAGGGGAGTAGTTGACCGAGTGCCTCGGTCCGCTCGGTCGGGCTTGTCGCCATGATCATGCGTTGCACGATCGGGAGCCGATCTGTGTCGAAGAACATGTGCTCGGTTCGTACGAGGCCGATTCCCTCCGCCCCATAAGAGCGAGCTAACTCTGCGTCGGCTGGATGGTCGGCATTGGCCCACACGCCGATGTCGCGCACCGCGTCCGCCCAGTTGAGGAGAACCTTCAAGGCCGGGTTTTCAAGATCGGGGGTCCGGGTTTCGAGCTGTCCGGCGAACACCTCGCCGGTGGTACCGTCGATCGAGATCCAGTCTCCTTCGCTGATGACGGCGTTGCCGACAGTCATGATCCGTTCGGACAGGTCTACGTCGAGTTCGTTGGCGCCGACGACAGCTGGTTTGCCAAATTGGCGAGCGACGAGTGCGGCATGGCTGGTGCGTCCACCGCGCGTGGTGAGGATCCCCTCGGCGGCCAACATGCCGTGGACATCGTCCGGCTTGGTTTCCGGTCGGACCATGACGACGGTCCGCCCGGCAGCTGCCCATTCGGCCGCCAGGTCGGCGTCGAAGGCGACCACCCCGACCGCGGCTCCCGGGGATACATTCAGGGCTGTGGTGAGATGGTGGCCGCCATCGAACGCGGCTTGTTTACTGGCGGGGGTAAAGGATGGATGGAGGAAGAACTCGACCTGCTCGGGAGAGATCCTTTGCACGGCCTCATTGCGGCTGATGAGGCCTTCGTCGGCCAGGTCGACCGCGATCTTGACAGCGGCCTGGGCGGTCCGCTTCCCGTTGCGGGTTTGCAGAATCCACAGGGTTCCTCGTTCAATGGTGAACTCCATGTCTTGCATATCGCGGTAATGACGCTCGAGGGCAAGGGCGATGGACTCATATTGGTGGTAAAGAGCCGGCATTTCGACGGCCAGTTGCGACATCGGCTTGGTGACCCGGATGCCGGCAACGACGTCTTCGCCCTGGGCGTTGGTGAGGTAGTCGCCCTCCAACCCCGGTTCGCCGGACGTGGCGTTTCGGGACATGGCGACCCCGGTCGCCGAGTCCGATCCCATATTGCCAAAAACCATCGCTTGAATGTTGACGGCCGTCCCCAGATTGTGCGGGATGTTGGCGGCGTTGCGGTAGTCGCGAGCTCGTTTCCCATCCCAGGAACGAAAGACGGCTTCGATGGCCAAGCGGAGCTGATCGAACGGGTCGTCGGGGAACGGGCGACCGGAAAAGCGTTCAACGATCTGTTTGAACTCGGCGGTGATTGCTCGCAAGTCGTCGGCCGTGAGGTCGGAGTCTTCGGCGACGTCGCGGTCGTGACGGTACTTGGCGAGTACCGCCTCGAAGGGTTCGTCTCGCACGCCCAGCACGACCGATCCGAACATCTGGACCAATCGCCGATAGGAGTCATACACGAAGTGCGGGTCGTCGGTAAGGGCAATGAGTCCCGTGACCACGGTGTCGTTGATTCCGATATTCAGGACGGTGTCCATCATGCCAGGCATCGAGAACTTGGCTCCAGATCGGCAGGACACGAGAAGAGGGTTGGTGGCATCACCGAATCGCTTGTGGCTGGTCGCTTCGATCTGCTCAAGGGCGGCCGATACCTGGTCAAGCATGTCGGGCGGGAAGGTTCCGTCGGTTTCGATGTATGCGTTGCAGGCGGCAGTGGTGATGGTGAACCCGGGCGGAACCGGGACGCCGATGCGGGTCATATCGCCGAGGTTGGCGCCTTTGCCTCCGAGTAGTCCGCGGACCGACTCCCAGTTCCCATCGCAGAAGGATTCGGCGGTTTCTACCTCACTAAAACCGTACACCCACCTGGTCATTTCAGAACTCCTCAATCGAACAAGATCAACTGCAAGTGTGTCTGATTTGGGGTTTGTGAATCCAGAGGCATCCGTCACGACCTGCCTGCCGGATGTCCCCGCCGCTGCGAAAGCCGTACCCCGGGCTCCAATTAAACCCACGGGGTTGCTCCGGATGAGCCGTTCTACGCCAGGGCGTTTTCGATGGCAATGATCGTTGAGCGCAGACCCGCTCGGTCGAACGGGTTCAGTGGGGTCTGGTCCTCGAGTTTGCGCTCGAGCTTGTCGACGAGGCCCATCACATGCTCGGCGTTGTCATGGAGCGGGGCGGCGTGGCGGCCGATATCGACGAGCGTGCGAATCGTCGTTTGGTCGTCACGACCGGACGGATCGTATTCAAGGGCGGGTCCGGTCGACAGGGTCCACATGAGGTCCGCGATGTGGTCGGCGAATCCAACCATCTTTGGATAGTCGAGCTTGTCGGGGGTGTCCTTGGGTGTGTGATAGTGGCGATCGCGACCCGTCGTATAGAACAGGAATGGGATGCGGGACCGTTCGAACGCGTAGTGGTCCGAAAGCGGTGGAATCACGTCGGCATCGAGGCGCCGGGGGAGAACCCGGTCGTCCAGTGCGGCCAGCTCATCGATGACTTCGCCCAGCCCTGAGCGTTCAGCACCGAGCACAAACACCGTACGGCGGACGCTGTCGGGAAGACTGTCGGGGCCGAGGGCGTGGCCGATTGTGTCAAGACAGACCATGGCGTCAACACGATTGAGGTCCACCGACGGCCGGTCGACCCAGTGCACAGAACCCATATCTTCCGTACAGAAATATGGTGGCTCTTCGGCATCAAACGAGCAGATGAGTATCGACCGGTCGAGGTTGATGAGCTCGGTGAGTTGGCGGGCGACGTCGAGCAGAACCGCCACAGCTGCCGCGTTATCGTTGGCCCCGGGGTGAACCCGCCCGAAGTACTTGCCGAGGTGGTCATAGTGGGCCGCCACCATCACGTAACGGTCGGAGTTCGGTCCGCTTCCGGGGATGGCCCCGAGCAGGTTGGCGCCTCCGATCGCCGAGATGTGATGTGAGTAGGTTCCGTCGTCTCCCGCCTGGACGAGGCCAAGGTCGGCAAATCCGTCTTCGACGAACCGCCGCGCCATGCGTCCGCCTTCGGTACCGGTGGCGCGACCTTCCATGGCATCGGAAGCCAGATGTTCCACTTGTTGGGCCATGATGGCGGCCCGCTTGTGCATGTCAGGCATCGGTACCCCCCAGAGTCACCCGTAGCGACAACCATACGCTTAAACCGCCCGCAGTGGCGGGTCGGCGGGGTCAACAAAATGTCGTGCCGGCGGATGCTGGCTGATCAGTGACGTCTTAGGATGCTGGACATGGCCGACCGGCTTCGACCTTTATGGGACTTCAGCGATCTCAGCACCACCGAGCAGCACTTGCGCGACCAGCTCGACCTCGAGCCCACCGCTGAAGGCCGCGCTGAGGTGCTCACTCAGCTCGCCCGAATCGAGGGGCTGCGCGACGACTTTGAGCGTGGGGAAGCGTTGATTGTCGAAGCCGAGGCTTCGGCCAGCAGCGGCGTGGCGCGGAGTCGCATTGCCCTCGAACGGGGCCGCCTCCTCCGATCCGGCGGACGACCAGAAGCCGCGCTGCCGCTGTTCGAGACAGCCTTCGCCGCGGCCTTGGACGCCGGCCAGTATTTCATCGCAGTCGACGCCGCTCACATGGCGGCGCTGGCCGCACCGGACCACGACGGCTTCATGGAGTGGACTCAGCGAGGAGTCGAACTGGCCGACAACCACACCGAAGCTCATTACTGGCTTGGGCCGTTGCTCAACAATCTTGGCTGGCAGCTAGTCGATACGGGAGATCTGGTCGCGGCCCTGGACGCCTTCGAACGGGCTCTTGACGTTCGTCTCGCCGAACCCCAGAACCGGCTGGAGATCGAGATAGCTCGATATGCCGTTGGCAAAACGCTTCGGGCGCTCGGACGGGCGAGCGAAGCAATCCCGACTCTTGAGACCGCAGTCGCCTGGGCGGTGGACTCGGGAGCGCCCGATGGCTGGTTCCATGAAGAACTCGCGGAGGAGTACGCGGCGGTCGGGCGCGGTATCGAGGCCGGTGAGCAAGCACGGTTGGCTTTGCCGCTCCTTACCGACGCTGACCCCTTCTTCAGGGGTGACGCCGAGCGGATGGCCCGCCTTCGCGCGCTGGCCGATGGCACATCTACTGCTGGCTAGACCCAGGTGGTTCGCGCTAGGTTCGGTTAATTGACACCACGAGGATGACGGATGCCTCGATGTTGATGGAGCCGGACACGAATGCTTGGTCGGCGCTCTCCGCCATGAGCTTGCGACCCGCCATCGGAATCGGTCCACCCGCGCTGACTTCTTCGATGGAAACGACGTCGCCACCGGATACTCCTGCCGCTCCTGCAAACACCGCCGCTTTCTGCAAGGCGTCGGTAACTGCCGCCCGCTGGGCGGCGGCTTGTAGCTCGGCCCGGCGGGTGGTGTCGAACACGAGTGACTGGACGGCGTTGGCGCCTGCGTCGATGGCCGAAGTGATGATGCCGTCTGTGGCGTTGATGTCTTTGATGACGACCGTTACGTCGGCTGACGCCTCGTGACCGGTCAGGGCGTTCCTGCCGTTGGAGTAGTCGTATACGGCGTTCAAGCGGAGACGGGATACTTCAATGGCGTCTTCGGCGATCCCGGTTGCTTGCAGCGCCGCCCTGACGGAACCGACTGCGTCCCGCGTCTCCTGGAACGCTCCGGCTGGTTGGGCGGCAACTCGCGAAACGGCGAGTTGTAGCTCGGCCCGGTCGGGTTCAACGTCAACACGCCCCTGTCCATGGACCGTGATACCTGTGGGATCCTGGTTGGTTGTCATAGGGCGAGTATCGCACGACGCGGCGGCTTGTTCTCGCGAATGTGACTGCCTTGTCGGTCAATATGAGACGCAGAGGGAAACCGTCTTAGGTCCCTACCGTTTGAGGAGTCGGAAACCCAGACTGGGCATATGGGGCAGCGACCGACCTGGTTGGAACGCGTGAATGGCGACCCGTTGCCGTGGTTGCTCGATGAGTCGGACCCGGGAGTTCGTGCTGCCACCCTGATACGGTTGATGGGGAGGCCGCCGTCGGATCCGGAGGTCATCGACCTGCGCAAAGAAGCCATGGCGAAGGATCCAATCCGATCGATTTTGGCCGCCCAGGATGAGGCCGGCTGGTGGGTTAAGCCGGGACCTGGATATGGCCCGAAGTACCAGGGAACCGTTTGGAATGTCATCTTCCTCGATCAGCTCGGAGCCGATCCCGACAACGAGCGGGTGCAGAAGGCTGTCGATTACATCCTTCGCATGTGCCCCACCATGACGGGCGGGTTCGGCTGCTCGGGTTCGCATATAGAACGTACCCCACCCCCTTCGGCATTCATTCATTGTCTAAACGGCAATCTGCTCAGGGCGGCTATCGACTTTGGGCGGCTAGACGATCCAGCGGTGAAGGCGGCGACAGAGTGGGCCGCCCGGACCATCACTGGTGTGGGCGTCGACCGTTGGTACAAATCCGGTACAAGTGGCCCCGGGTTCGAGTGTGCGGCCAACGAACATAACCCATGTGCCTGGGGTGCCGTCAAGGAGATGAAGGCTCTTGCCGCCATCCCACCCCGGCGCCGCACCCGGCTGGTCCGCCAGGCGATCGAAGTCGGCGCTGAATTCCTATTGGCAAGAGACCCGGCAGTGGCGGACTATCCGATGGGCTACGGAAACGTCAAACCGTCCGGCACTTGGTTCAAGTTGGGGTTTCCGTCCGGGTACATATGTGACGTGCTGGAGATTCTCGAAGTCCTCGATGAATTGGGCCGGGGGTCCGATCGCCGCTTGGACAACGCCAAAGAATGGTTGTTGACCCTGCAGGACGACCTGGGCCGGTGGCGCAACCGGCGCGCGTACAAGGGCAAGACGACCGTGGAAATCGACCGACAAGCCCAACCGTCGAAGTGGGTCACGCTGCGGGCTTACTCCGTCCTGGCTGGTCGCAGGAAACTCGTTCCTGCGTAGCCGGCCGGAATCAGATCACACGCCAAAGGTTTGGCGGACCGCGAGGGCTTGGCGCAGGTCGTGAGTCGCATCAAGCAACGATCGTCGCAGGCTGGCGTCCAGGGTCTCATCGTCAAGCAGACGGTCGGCCGCGTTCAGAGTCGAGGGATTGACGGCGAGATAAATCTACGCGATCAGCGCAGAGAGAACCATCGGAGCCGAAAGGCGGCGGGCCCTGGTGTGTCATCGGCTCGTGATGACCGATGCCCCGGGTGCGGCTCTGCAGGTGAACAGGGTAGGTATGTGGTCGGTGGTATTCCGGTACCGTTCCTCGGTGCGTTCGATGAACGAATCGACGGCGAGTTCCTCGACGAGGGCGATGGCACATCCGGCGAAACCAGCGCCGGTCATGGATGCCCCGAGACATCCGGGGGACGATTGGGCGGCTCGGACCATGGCGTCAAGTGCCGGGCTGGAAACTTCGAAGTTGTCTCGCAGGCTCACATGCGCCTGTGAAATCAGCTCTCCGAGTCGGGCG
Source organism: bacterium (assembly GCA_024641305.1). Classification (GTDB taxonomy): domain Bacteria; phylum Actinomycetota; class Acidimicrobiia; order Spongiisociales; family JAENVV01; genus JAENVV01. Next base: position 13,804 of record JAHEDI010000056.1, read on the forward strand.
GGGTTGCCAGCAATCATGGCGTCGGCGGCCGCCAGAGTACGTTCGTTTTCTCCAACAATGTGCCGAGCCCGCCGTATGGCGATGTCGCTGAGACCCCTCGGTGGATTATCCACGGACGGCATGGTGAGATCCCGCAGGCTGGCCACGCCGAAGCCTTGGGAGGCTTCGGTGCACTCGTCCCGCCGCTGGTTGTAGTCCGACTCGGTGAGTTGACGACGGGTTCCGGTGTCGAGCACGACGACGCTCACTCCGGCGGGGAGTGGAACCGGTGTCTGCGAAAGG
>JAHEDI010000057.1 GCA_024641305.1 bacterium
TGGCCGGGTGTGTCAACGGTCGGCTGAACATCATTATCAGCGGTGGTACTGGGTCGGGTAAGACCACGATGCTCAATGTTGTGTCGTCGTATATCCCCAGTACAGAACGCATCGCTACCGTCGAGGATGCGGCCGAGTTGCAGCTTCGACAGAATCATGTTCTGAGCCTCGAATCCCGCCCTCCCAACCTTGAAGGCAAGGGTCAGATCACCATTCGTGACCTGGTGCGAAATACGTTGCGTATGCGTCCTGACAGGATCGTGGTTGGCGAGGTGCGGGGTGGCGAAGCGCTCGACATGCTTCAGGCGATGAACACCGGCCATGATGGGTCGTTGACGACCGTTCACTCGAACTCGCCTCGTGACACGCTATCCCGTATCGAGACAATGGTTCTCATGGCTGGCTTTGATTTGCCAATCAGGGCGATCAGGGAGCAGGTGTCATCTGCCGTGGATCTGATCATTCATGTCGCTCGACTTCGTGATGGTACCCGGCGGGTTACCCATATCACCGAGGTTGAAGGTATGGAAGGCGACATCATCACCCTTCAGGACCTGTTCCTGTTTGACTTTGGAATGGGCATGTCGGAGGATGGGCGATTCCTCGGAAAGCTCAAGGCAACCGGCATCCGCCCATCGTTCAGCGAGAATCTCAAAGACCTCGGTATCGACCTTCCGGCGGATCTCTTCGATCCTGAACCGTTCGCTCGTCGTCAGTCCGCTCAAGTCTGGTGATGATATGAGACGTCTCATGGCACTCTTTCTGGGTGCAATGATCCTGACTGGCCTGCTGGCTGTCCCGGGATTGGCTCAGTCGGACGAACCGCAGGTTGTTATCGTCGAAGTAGATACCTCGCGGTATGACGAGGATGGTTTGACGACCATCGTGGCCGAGATCCGCAACGTTGAGGACGTCGATCTAACTCAGATTGTCGTTGCCGAAGAAGGTGTCGTTTTCGATCCCAACACGGTCACGGTTGCTTCGATTGGTGAGACCAATGTCGAAGTTGGAGTGGTATTGGCGATTGACGTCTCCGGTTCAATGGAAGGGGCTCCGATAGAGGCGGCCAAAGCTGCGGCCATCAACTTCGTGAACAACAAGCGTCCGGCCGACAGCATCGCCCTCGTAACCTTCGGGGATAGTGTCAACATTCGCGTGCCATTTACGACAAATGCTCGGTCCGTCACCTCCGTCATTGCTGGTCTCACGACAGGCGGAGATACCGCGTTTTACGACGGCATGATGGCGTCTGTGCGATTGTATGAAGACTCAACACTTCAGCCGCACATCATTGCATTAACCGATGGTACAGACGAGGGTTCAGCGGCGACGGTCGAACAGGTCAAACAAGCCGTCGTTGCTGCCGGTGTTCGGGTATTCGGAATTGCCCTGGAGGGACCTGGTTTCAACGGCGGACCAGTCGAGGAGATCGCCGTGGCCAGCCCTGGTGGGCGCTACCAAGCTACATCGGACGCCGCCCAGTTGAACGCCCTGTATTCCGATATCCGGCGCGAACTGAACAACAAGGTCGTGATCACCATCAACGGTCGTCAAAATGATCCGCTCGATACCCGATTTCTGGTCCGCTACGGAGCTGCCAACGATACGGCAGCGGTGGCCGTTCCCGGGTACTTGACACCGGAAGATCGAATTGTCACGGCAACCACCATTCCGGCCGAACCCACGATCGCTGAAGGCGTGCTGATCGAATCCGGTGCCCCGGCCCCGCTTGGAACTCTTAAACTCGTCGCGATCGTGGCTTCGTTCTTCGGCGTCGTATCCCTCCTCTGGATCCTGGTCGGGCCGCGTGGTGACGAGCAGCAGCAACGGATGCGCGAACGGATGCGCCAGTTTGAGCGTGGGGGCTCTCGTTCGGAGGGCGACGAGTCGTGGTTGGCCAGGATTCCAGGTCTTCGTCGCCTGTCTGCCTCGGCTAAAGCTGCGGCCGACAGGCGGGGCGTTCTGCATGGACTCGAGTCCACGCTAGCTCAGGCCAATATCGCCCTCGGACCAGGTGAGGCGATCGCTGCCTCACTGCTCTTGTCCGCTGTGGTTGGCCTGTTGGTGGCGCTATTTACCCGCCGCATCGTGCTTGGTGGGGTAGTGGCGGCCGTCATGATTCTCTTCGTCTTTGCAGCTCTGAGTTTCCTCAGCGGACGGGAACGACGCCGATTCGAGACTCAACTGCCCGATACCCTGACCCTCTTGTCGACATCGTTGCGCGCTGGTTATTCGCTGCTTCAGGCAGTGGAAGCCGTCGCCTCGGAAGCTCCAGATCCGACGGCTCGCGAGTTTGGCCGAGCCGTCGCAGAAATTCGTCTTGGACGCCAGGTGGTCGGTGGACTGGAAGGGGTAGCCGATCGGACCGGGTCAGAGGATTTCGCCTGGGCGGTTATGGCGATCGAGATTCAACGAGAGGTAGGTGGCAACTTGTCTGAAGTTCTACAGACAGTGGCAGATACAATGCTGCAGCGCAACCGTCTTCGGGGTGAGGTAAAAGCCCTCACGGCTGAAGGTCGAATCTCTGCGATGGTTCTATCGGGCCTACCGTTCGCGCTATTCGGGTTCCTCTACCTGTCGAACCCTGACTATCTCACACCCTTGATTTCTCAGCTAACCGGTTGGATTGCTCTCGGGATTGGTGGTGTGCTGATCGCCGCAGGAATCTTTTGGATGGCCAAGATTGTGGATATCGAAGTATGACTTTTTCCTCTGAAACTGCCGCCATCCTGGTCTTCGTAGCGGTCGCGGCCGGCATCATGTGGATCGGCATTGGCGTGGCTAAAGCCCGGTTGACGGCGAGCGATCGACTAGCTGTTTACGGCCGGGAGTCGCTTCGGTCCGAACAGCTAAAGAAGTCGGTCGCAGAGAGAGCGATCGCCCCCGTCCTTTTGGGTGCTGGCAAGTTCGTCGCAAAGTTCACTCCGATCGGATATTTGCAATGGGTCCAGAAGAAGCTCATTCATGGCGGTTTGCAGAGCCGCATGGATGCCAATTCTTTCGCAGTGATACACCTTGTTTCGGTTATCGTGGCGGCAATCACCTATTTCTTTTTGCTTTCGCAGCTAGCCCTTACCGGTCGGATGACAGTTCTGGCGGCAATTTTGTTCTTGGTGTTGGGAGCGTTCGGACCGATCGCCGTCATTCAGCGGAAAGCAGATGATCGGAAGCTCGCCATGCAGCGGGCGCTTCCTGACGTTCTTGATCTGCTGGTCATCTCCGTCGAAGCGGGTCTAGGTTTTGACTCCGCCCTCGCCCGCGTTGTCGAGACGGTACCGGGCCCCCTGTCTCAGGAGTTCTTCCGCATGTTGCAGGAAACCCGGGTTGGGGTGTCCAGGCGCGACGCGATGCGTCACCTGATGGACCGAACCGACCTGGACGAGCTGCGATCATTTCTGCTCGCCATGATGCAAGCCGAAGCCTTCGGTGTAACCATTTCTCGCGTGTTACGAGTTCAGGCTGATGAAATGCGGGTCAAGCGTCGGCAGCGCGCCCAGGAACGGGCTTTCGCAGCGCCCGTCAAGATGGTGTTCCCGCTGGTCTTCTGCATCTTCCCATCATTGTTCATCGTCCTGCTCGGCCCGGCCTTCATTTCGATCAACGAGAACTTCATCAACCGGTGAAATCGAGGCGCCTAGCCAATATCAGCCATGTGTGGTTAGTGGTTCCTTGGTTGGGCGTGGTTCTGGCTGCCAAACGGCCGATCCGGGATAACTCGTTCTTGTGGCACATTGAGGCCGGACACCGTCAGGCCGAAGCCGGACGGGTTCTCACGACCGATCCGTTTTCTTTGTCGTTTTCCGGTCAACCTTGGCGAACCCAGTCATGGCTCCTCGAGCTCATCTACGCCAGACTTGGCAATGCACTCGCATGGGTAGGTCCGTTCGTCGGGTTGATGTCAGGCCTGACCTTGCTAGCAATCGGGGTAGCTGTCCACCAGAAAACGCGGTCGGCGAGATGGACGGCTGGGGTCATCGTATGGTTGGAGCTGTTGGCGCTGCCATATTTCGCTCCCCGCCCTGTTCTTGTGTCGTTCGTGTTTCTCGCACTATTGGTGTTGGTCCTCCGTACCAAACACCTGCGTTGGGCGATCCCGCTCCTGATGTGGGTATGGGCTTCGATGCATGGCTCATTCATTCTGGGTGGAGGACTAATCCTATTGGAAGGGCTTGCCCATCGAGATCGTCGTCGAATTATGGACGCTCTTGCGGCGGGATTCGGGGTTTCCCTGACTGCACACGGTTGGCACGTTTGGGAGATCGTCTTCAGGTTTCTTGGATCTTCGGAGTCGCTTGACCAGATCGGCGAATGGGCGCCACCCGACATCTTGAGTCGCCAAGTGTTGCCTTTCACGGCGGTGGTGGTCGCCATCTTGTGGGTGGCTACGCGTGGTGGGATTCCAACAAGGGCACTTTGGGTCGTCGCACCGTTTCTTGTGTTCGGCCTTTCGACGTCTCGGGCGATTATGCCGGCCAGTTTGGTTCTGATCGTGTATGTGGCGTCATCCAATCGGTCGGGCCGGCCGAACCCGAGCGAGCCATCGGTGGTTGCAACGGTCTTCGTCGTGGCGCTGATCGTGCTGCCGCTGCTGGTGAGCTTTTCTGGTAGTTCGCAGCTCGATCCGGTCCGGTTTCCGGTGGCGGTCTCGTCATCGCTACTGAATATGCCAACTTTCCACGATGATGTCGTTGGTGGGTATCTCATTTTCAGAGGGGGAGACCCGGCCCGCGTTCTTATCGACGACCGTGCGGAGCTTTACTCGGATGAGTTCATCCGCTCTGTCGTGGCTACTCGAAATGGAACGCCCGAGTGGAAGGCATTCTTCGAAACGTATGGGATTGAACAGGTACTTATACGTAAAGCGGACGGTCTTGCCACCGCACTGCAAATGACACCCGGATGGACCGAAGTTGCCTCCGATGACGAGTTTGTGGTTTGGCGAACGGCAAACCGCTAGAGGACCGGGCTTTCTTCCGGATAGCCGGATGCGAGTAAGGGGGACAAGGCGATCGGAGACCCACAAACAGGAGGAGGGCCCGCTTGGGCCCTCCTCCTCATTTCATTCGTTTTCGGGGTTTACGGGAAAGCGGATCCGATCTCGGAGAACATCTCCGAGTTGGAATTCCCGACACTAGTCACTGCCAGGATGGCGATGACTGCGATCAGTGAAACGAGGATCCCCCATTCTGCGAGATTCGCCCCTCGTTCTTCCTGATAGATTCGAGCCAACAGACTCATAGTGCCGGCCCCCCGGGTTTCGCCGAAATGAATGCGGTTACTTGAGTGCTGAACCGATTTCCGAGAAGGTCGAAGAGACTTCCTTGCCAGCCAGCGTGACGGCCGTAATGGCGACGATGGCGATAAGGACTACCAGCAAGGCGTACTCAACCATGCTTGCGCCGGCATCGCTCTTGAGTGTGGCCAGCTTGACCATAAACTTTGCGTACATAACTACCCCTCCCTACGGGATATAGGATTACTACTTGCTGACACGATATCACCGAGAGCGGTGAACCACCATAGGTCGGCCGACCCATTTAGCGGCCGGTTCGTACGATACCCCGATTGATGGCCTCGACGACAGCCGAGGCGCGGTCGCTCACCGAGAGCTTGTCGTAAATGCTTGCCAGGTGGTTCTTTACGGTCTTTTCGGAGATAAAGAGCGCCCCGGCGAGATCGGGTGTGGACGTCAGTCCTTCGGCCATTTTTGTGAGGAGTTCTCGTTCTCTGGCCGTCAATGAAGCGGCGATATCGTCAAGGACGGGCTGTCGATGGTTGTCCAAAACACCACTTAAAGTGGTCGTATCTTTGAGGGACATGCCAAGGTTGACCGCCCGGATGGCTGCGGCGAGGTCGCCGAGTGGGGTGGACTTTGGCAGGAATGCGGCAGCACCGGCCGCGAATGCGGCGGTCCGCTGGTCTTCGGAGGCGTGCATCGTGACGACAATGGAGCGGATGGAGCTACTCCTGGTCCGAAGAACCGTGAGCCCGTCGATTTCGGGCATCTCCAGATCGATGACAAGCACATCAACTGTTTCTCGTTTGAGGACTTCCAGGGCCTCTCGGCCGTTGGTTGCGGTTCCCACCACGGACAGGTCTGGGATGGCGGTGATTCCCAGCGCCAGACTCTCAGCGAACAGTTGATGGTCGTCTGCAATTAGGACGCGAATCATCGGGGCTCCCATTTGATCACTACGGCGGTTCCGGACGTGGCCGAGGAGTCAATGCTAATGGTGGCGTCGGCTTCGGCGGCTCGCTCTCTCATCCCGACCAGTCCGAAGTGTCCGTCGTAAGTCGCATCCGGGTCGAATCCGATGCCGTCGTCCTGGATGCGGAGTTGACCAACATCTCCTTCGATGGTTCCCGAAACGACGACCTGCGACCCCGGGCTGTGCGCCATCGCGTTCCGGATGGCCTCGACGGCTATGGCGGTGATGTTGCTGCGGCGTGGGTGGGGGATCGGTTGCACTTCGGTTAGTGCGATCTTGACGGGAGGAGAGGCACCCACCACCAGTCTGCGTATCTGCACGAGAGTTGATTCACTGGTTTCGTCTCTCAGGTCTTCAACGGCGATACGTACGTCGTTAACCAAGTCGGTAACGGAAGCCCGCAAGTCGATCAGCTGCTGCTCAAGCGCACCACGCGCACCCATCGCGGTAACGTCCATGGCAAGCCCAAGGGCAGCCAGGCCAGGGCCAATCCCGTCGTGAAGCTCTCGGGCAACTCGCAGTCGCTCATCGCGAATTGCCTCCGCTGCGATCTGCTCGAGCAACGCAACATTGGCGAAGCTGATGGCAGTGGGGGCTAGTAACTCAGTAACTACTTCATGCTGGCGGGCTGTCATAGAGCGGTCGAGGAACAGTCGGAGCTCGCCGATCGGTCGTTGGGAGGTGGCGATTGGTACCGACTGATGGGCACCGATCCGCGTACCGGTCTCGGCTACCAGCGTCGGAACTTCATCGGCGTTTATGTAGATTTCGGCCCCGCTGAACGGAACCGCTGATCGAATCGTTACAAGTGCTGCCGTCCCAATCGTGGTGGTAGACAGGTCCTCGTTTTCTGTAAGGCCCACGAGGCGAGTGAGGAGCAAGTTCGTGTTTTCTAATTGTTCGAGTCGTGCCCCGGTCTCCGCCGTCATTTCCGTGAGCGCTTCGACGTGGTCCATCGCTTCGAGGATCAGCCTTCTCGCAAGACCGAATGTTGCGGCGACCAGCAATAGGAGTCCAAGCCAGCTGACAATTCCGCCATAACTCAGCGACTGGCGGCTTATTTCGATCGCCACCAGTATTCCGGCGGAGAGTCCGGCGGTGGCAGCTCCGAGGCGGTATCCCCCCATCAACGCTGCCAGCATTATCGGCGTGACTGCCAGCAGGAGGAACGTGGATTCGAAGGAACCGGTCAACGCCATTGAACCAGCGGTGAGCGAGGTAGCAATGATCGCGGCGCTTTCGCGCCAGACCGGTTTCAGAAGCAACCGACGTGGAAGCAGTTGGAAACCGACCACGTAGACGCCGCTCAGCACTATCGCCGGCCAGGCAGAGTTCGGATGTTGTATGAAACCGGCGACGGATCCCAGAATGAGAAACAGCCAATTCAGGCCGGCAACAACTGCCATCAGGCGATTGAGCCAGCGTTCTGAGAACTCAGTCATGATCGGTACGATGCATTGGTATGGAACAAGGTAGCCAGGCTTTTGTACTCTGTGGTGGTATCGGCGCTGGGAAGTCGTACGTTAGTGCGCTTTTCGAATCGGCCGGCGTGGAAGTGATCGAGGCCGATCGAATTGGACATGAGATCCTTCTTCCAGGCGGGTCCGCCTTCGCGGCAGTGGCCACCCGGTGGCCTCAGGTAATTGAGGATGGTCTAGTCGATCGGAAAAAGCTCGGCGCCATCGTGTTCCAGTCCCGTGACGAGTTGACGGTTCTCGAATCGATGACACATCCCGCCATTGCCGAAGAGATAGCCCGCCGAATCTCAACCAGCTCGTCACGATTTGTCGGCGTTGAACGTCCATTTCTTGACGGCCTGGTAGGGCAAGGGCTTCCCGTCGTGGTCGTGGACGCGCCAGACGCAGTGCGGGCAACGCGGTTGAGGAACCGGGGGATGACCGACGACGAGATCAGCTCACGCATGGCAGCGCAACCCGAGCGTGGTGCCTGGCTGGAGCATGCCGACTTTGTCATCGACAACGGGAATGGTGCCGATATCGTGAGTCAAGTATCGGCGGTGATTCATTGGCTTGAAGGTTTTGTCACAGGCAGCAGATAAGCTGGCACGATATGCCCCCCTTTAAAGTCCATGCCGATTTTGAACCCGCCGGGGACCAGCCGGCCGCCATTGCAAAACTGGCAGGTTCGATCAATCGAGGTGAACGCTTCCAGACGCTGTTGGGTATTACGGGTTCGGGTAAGAGTGCCACGATGGCCTGGACGATCGAAGCCGTCCAGAAGCCCACGATTGTGATTGCTCCAAATAAGGCGCTGGCTGCTCAACTGGCCAATGAGTTCCGCCAATTCTTCCCCGAGAATCGGGTCGAGTATTTCGTCTCGTATTACGACTATTACCAGCCCGAGGCTTACATGCCCCAGTCGGATACGTTCATAGAGAAGGAGTCGACGGTGAACGACGAGATCGATCGGCTCCGGCACGCTGCTACCTCTGGCTTGTTGACCCGTGACGATGTCATCATTGTTGCTTCGGTGTCGTGCATCTACGGGCTGGGGACGCCCGAGATGTACCTGGGACAGGTTGTCCGGCTTATCAAAGGGGTCGAATACGACCTCGACGCAGCGATTAGAAAACTGGTTGACATCCAGTACGAGCGCAACGAAGTCAGTCTTACCCGCGGGAAGTTCCGGGTCAAAGGCGACACCCTGGAAGTGTTTCCGACATACGAAGAGACCGTGGTCAGGGTGGAATACTGGGGTGACGAAGTCGAGCGTATCGTACGTATGAATCCGGTCACCGGGGAGATCATTGAGGAGCTCAAGGAAGTGTGGATCTTCCCGGCGACCCACTACGTCACATCTCGTGAGCGTATGGAAGAGGCCACTGCGGCGATCGAAGTCGAACTGGCCGAACGACTCGCCGAACTCGAGTCCCAGAACAAGCTTCTTGAGGCTCAACGCCTCCGAATGCGGACCTCCTATGACTTGGAGATGATGCGCGAGATTGGATTCTGCTCCGGAATCGAGAATTATTCGCGGTTTCTTGACGGTCGTCAGTCGGGCGAAGCGCCCTATACGCTCCTGGACTACTTCCCGGAGGGGTACCTCACGATCGTTGACGAGTCCCACGTCACCGTTCCCCAGATCGGCGGGCAGCACGCCGGTGACCGGAGTCGCAAGGACGTCTTGGTGGAACATGGATTCCGTCTTCCGTCAGCTCGTGACAATCGTCCGTTGCGGTTTGATGAGTGGCTTGAAAAGGCCAATCAGATTGTCTTCCTGTCAGCAACCCCGGGTCCGTTCGAGCGGGAACAATCAACCGTGCTCGTCGAGCAGATCATTCGGCCAACCGGACTCATTGACCCGGAGGTCATCGTAAAGCCGACGAAGGGGCAGATTGATGATCTGCTCGAGGAGATTCGTCTACGAGCCGAATCCGATCAGCGGGTCCTGGTGACCACTCTGACCAAGAAGATGTCTGAAGACCTTACCGAATACCTGCTTGAGATGGGAGTTAAGGCTCGGTATCTGCATTCCGAGATCGACACACTTGAACGGGTTCAAATTCTGCGCGACCTTCGCTTGGGCGAGTTTGATGTCCTGGTCGGGATCAACTTGCTTCGGGAGGGCCTCGACCTTCCGGAGGTGTCGTTGGTGGCGATCCTTGATGCGGACAAAGAGGGCTTTCTCCGGTCCCAGACCAGCCTGATCCAGACGATTGGCCGGGCCGCTCGAAATGTCGACGGTCAGGTGATCATGTATGCCGACCAGGTCACCGATTCCATGCGGATCGCCATCAATGAGACGCAGCGCCGTCGTGCCGTGCAAGCCCGTCACAACGAAGAACACGGGATCGATCCCCACACAATCCGCAAGAAGATCTCGGACATCCTTGAGCTTCTCCAGAGCTCTGATTCTCCTTCCATCGAGCGACGGTCCAGAGAGCTGCAGCAACGTGCTCCGCTCGACTTGGAAGGTGACGACCTTGAGCGGTTGATTAGGAGCCTTGAGGAGGAAATGCACGAGGCAGCTACAGACCTCCGCTTCGAGTACGCGGCTCGGCTACGCGACGAGGTCAACGAGCTAAAGCGGGACCTACGACAGGATCAGGCAGCCAAACGTTGATCCGACCTGGGGGACCGGCTTGTTCTAGTCTCCTTGAAATGATCCTTCTAGATGTCGGTGGCCAGAGGCGGGGATCGTTGCACAGCTCGGTGTTGGTACTCTCGGCTCTCTGTGTTGTTGGTGCTCACGTTGGATGACCCATCAAAGCTCGATGGTCAGCCGCGCATGGCCGGTTCCCGGCGGCGATTGTTCAGCACCTGGTCGGTCATCGACTTCGCTCGAGCGAGTGGGTTCGTCCTTGTCGCAACATGGAGCACCGAGCTGGTTTCAAGTCTGTGGCTGGATGAACTTGGCACATATTGGGTCATTTCCGACTCGTTCTCTGAAACGTGGAAGCGGGCGTGGGAATTTCAGGGTCAGAGCCCGCTGACTTACGAGTTCATGTGGGTCTGGAAGCAGATTGTCGGGGGCCAGTCTGATGCTGCCCTTCGGTTGCTCCCAGTGCTCTTTGGCCTTGGCAGCCTGGCCCTAGTTTTTTCGATCGTCAAGCGGCTTTCGGGCAGGGAATCGGCCTGGATCGCCATTGCCGTTGCCGTGTCTATTCCGGAACTGACGTACCTGACCGTAAGTTTGAGACCATACCCTTTCGGCTTCTTTTTCTTTGTTCTCTCTACGCGTCTTTTGATCGTCTTTGTCGACTCGCCGAGGCGGATCGTCGGCGTAGCGTACGCGGTGACGTCGGCCGCGGCGATCTGGTCGGCCTACTACTTCGTTTTTGGGTTCGCTTCGCATGTCCTCTTTGTAGGGGCTCGGAGGCGTGAGGGCGCAGATTTGCCCTGGTTAGGATTCATTCCTTGGGTAGGTCTCGGTGGTGCTCTCGTGGTACCGCTTCTGTCGCAGATAGCATCCTTACGCGATCGGAGTTCGAGTCTCCAGTTCCTCGATACGCCTGGTTGGGGTGCCGCTCTGAGCACGTTCATTCCGCTCGGCCTGGCAGTTTCCGTGGTATTGGTAGGGTTTTGGATAGGTTTGCCCAATTTGCGCAGGGCTCACGCCGCTTCGTCATTCGTTCTCTTCGGTTCGCTCGCAGTGTTGCCGTCGCTCTTTTTGTACGCAGCGACCGTCCTGACTGATTTGGCCTTGTGGACCGTTCGATACCGCATGCCGTATCTGTTGGGTTTTTCCGTGCTTGTGGCGCTCCTAATCGGGAGTTATGGATTGCAACGTGATCGAAAGATTGCCCTCATCGCGACAATGTTTATTGGACTCACCTTGCATGGAGGGAACCCGCTAGGACAAGATTGGAGAGGCGCCATATCGTTCGCTCGGGCAAATGTGGCTTCTGACGGACTGGTGATTGTCTCTTCAGGATTTGTCGAGGCGAGAAGCATCGAAGCGTTGGAGGATCGCGATTTTGCGGCATTTCTCGCTGCTCCGCTCTCCAGGTATGAGGTCGGTCAGCAAGTACTCCTTGCCCCGTCCCTGCCAGCTGAGCAATCGTATCCTTACATTCTCAAAGAGGTGAACCGCCTTCACCCCTCGGAAGTTGGGATTGTTTACGTCGCCGGGTCGGCAACGAGTTACGAAGCGCTCAGTCTGTACCTGGCCGATGTGGGCTACGAGCTGAGTGATGATCTGTTTCTTGGTGAGCGCATTGCCGTGTTGATATTTCGTCAGCCCTGAGTCGTGTTCGGCGATTTGGTTGAGAGCGAGCCTCGTTCGCAGTGCCGCCGTGAGGCCGAACAGTTAGTCGGCGACGACAAGTCCTTATCCTGGGATCCGATCGTGCCTAGTCTGCTGGTTCATGGAGCGACGTCCTTTCAGTAACTGGTCCAGCACCGATTGGGCGAAGGTCTCGGTAGTTCTGCTTGGAGTTACCTGGCTCCCTCCGATGTTCAAGAGCTTATGGGTTGACGAACTTGGAACCTACTGGGCTATTGATGGCTCGTTCGCGGAAATGATTTCTAGGGTGACTGAGGCACATGGCCAGAGCCCCTTTACGTACGGTTTGATGTGGGCGTGGAATCGAGCTCTGGAACCATCGGACTTCGGACTACGGGTCCTACCGGTTCTATTCGGGGTCGGTACTCTGGTAGTGCTGCACAGTATCGGCAAGAAAATCGGCGGTTCAAGCATGGGTTGGTATGCCGTCGTGGCGGTTGGCGGTATGTATGAGATGCGTGCCATGGTCGTCAATTTCCGGCCCTACGCCTTTGCGCTGTTCTTCTTCGCGCTCTCGACCCGTTTGCTACTGGCCTGGGACGAGAACCCATCCAAACGAAGCGCCGTCGGATACGTTCTCGCGACGGCTGCGACCGTATGGTCCGTGTTCTATTTTGGTTTCCCGTTGATCGGCCATTTCATCTACATTCTGGCGCGTCGGAAAGAAGGATCCGAGAGTTCACGCGGTTTCGGCTTTATGGTTGCAGGAACAGGCATTCTGTGTTTGCCCCTTATCCCGCAACTTGTCAGCCTCGGTGGTCGGGCGGATACCCTGCAGTTTTCCGGAATACCGATGATGCGGGCCGTCATCGGAGGCTTGATCCCAATCGGGATGGCCGGAACGTGGTTGATAGTCGTCTTGGTTTCCGGGTTGCCCGGTCGATGGGTGGGACGGAGGAGCGAACTCATCTTGATTGGCTGGCTCGCGGTGGCGCCGACTGCCATGTTATATCTCTTGACGGTCTTCACAGATTTTGGCCTCTGGACGGTCCGGTATCGGTCGGTGTTTCTGCTGGGTTTCGGTCTGGCCGTCGCCGTTTGGATCGCCGGTTATGCCGAGGAGCGCGTCAAGGTACGCGCCGTGCTGGTGGTAATTCTCGTCGGGCTTTTGGTGAGCCCGCCGCAAGACTTTGCATCAGACCAAGATTGGCGAGGGGGTTTGGCATCGGCTGCGTCAAGCATTGGCGCAGATGGTCTTGTCATTCTCGGAGCTGGGTTGGTCGAGGCGTCATCATTGGCATCCCTGGAAGATCCGCAAGCCTCGCGCTTCATTGCCGCACCGTTGTCTCGATACCCGGTCCGCCAGTCTGTCTTGCTGGCGCCGCTGTTGCCTGCAGGAGAAGCATTCCCATATCTGGTGGAGAGGCTACGAGGAGCGCAATATACCGAACTCGCCGTAGCCAGTCTGGTGGGCGACCCACCGGGATACGATACGTTCTACCTGGCGCTAGAACCTCTCGGTTTTACCCAGGTTGAGTCAAAGGTCTTCGGTCGAGTTCAGGTAATCGTTTACCGTCGCAGCTAGGTGGTTTTCCGAGCGACGATGAGACAGATGTCACCGAGCAGACCCATGGGAAGCTGTGGGTCCCACGCCATGGTGAGTGTCCTCGCCAACCTGCCCAGGACTCCGAGGTGCTCCTCGGCACGGTCGAGTACATACGAAAGATGAAGCGGCCGGGGTACGACTTTCCATTCCAGCGGCTCGAATCCTGTGTCACGGAGAAGTCCAGTGAGGGTTTCGGGTGTGAAATAGTGCAGGTGACTGCGGATGAACCACGGCCATCTACCGCGCCGAATTCGGCCGTGGATGCTCTCGGTGTTTACGGTTGACAGGAGTAGCAGTCCGTCTTCTTGGAGCGCTTGGTTGGCTTTGTCGAGAGCGAGACGAGGATTCACTACGTGTTCGAGGACGTCGAACATGGCGACGACGTCGTACGGTTCTTCGACATCGAATCCCT
>JAHEDI010000008.1:0-63849 GCA_024641305.1 bacterium
GTCTCCTGGCGGGCATGACGGGTAAGACCCATCTCATATTTGACGACGTATCCATCATGCGGTCGATGGCCAACATGACCGTGGTGGCACCTGCCGACGAGGTGGAAACCCGCCAAGCTCTGGCCGCCATAGTCGACTATCCCGGGCCTGTGTATGTGAGACTCACTCGACCCGCGACGCCGGTCCTTTTCGGCGACGACTACCGGTTCGAACTCGGCAAGGCAGTGACCCTTCGAGAAGGAAGCGACATAACGCTCTTCTCCACGGGAGTACAAACCACCCGTGCCTTCGAGGCTGCCGGGATCCTGGCTGACGAAGGAATCGAGGTAAACCTTGTGCACGTACCCACCATCAAACCGTTGGATGTGGAAGCCATTGTGAGCGCGGCCCGAAAGACCAGGCTGGTCATGACGACCGAAGAGCACACCATCATCGGCGGCCTCGGAGGCGCAGTCGCCGAGACGCTGGCGGAGCGTTTCCCGGTGCTCATGAAACGACACGGATTGGCCGACGTTTTTGGTGAATCAGGACCGAACGACGCCTTGCTGGACAAGTACGGCCTCTCGTCAGTCCGAGTAGCAGAATCTGTCAGGGAGTTCGTAGCGTCGCAAACTGCATAACCGGTTTGGACCAACGACGTGAAGGCTTCCACTCCGAGCTCGAAAACCTCACTGTCCCGACGCTCGATCCGTATGCTTGATCGGTAGCCTTCGTCCGCAACCCTGAGGTGTATGTTCATGTCTGCGCTGTTCTCTTTGGTCGATCGTATTGCCCTGGTGACAGGAGGATGTGGAGGTATCGGACGGGGTTTAGCCCGTGGTCTTGCTGAGGCAGGTGCCGATATCGTCATCGCAGATATCGACCTGACGGGAGCTGATGAATTGTGTGCGGAGATCGAAACCATGGGCCGCCGGTGCCTTGCGGTCAAGACCGATATCACCCAAATTGAGGATGTGGAACGCCTGGTGAGCACAACCACTGCCACTCTCGGCGGCCTGCATGTCCTGGTCAACAACGCGGGGACCAACATTCGAAAGCGGCTCGACGAGGTCACGCCGGACGATTGGGATCGAGTACTCGACTTGAACTTGAAGGGCTACTTCTTCCTTACTCGCCACGCTGGTCAAACCATGGCGGAGAATGGCGGAGGGAAAGTGATCAACATGGCCTCCCTCATGGCAACATCGGTATTCAGGAATCCTCACGGCCAGACCTATGCTCCCTACAGCGCCAGCAAAGGGGGCGTCATATCGCTCACGCGGGCGCTGGCTGTCGAGTGGGCGGCCAAGAATATCCAGGTCAATTCGATTTGTCCGACATTCATCGAGACCCCACTGACACAACGCCTCAAAGATGACCCTGTTGTGTTCGACGCGATCATTGGTCGTACCCCCATGGGCAGGTTTGGACGAGTCGACGACCTCGTTGGCCCTTGCGTCTTTCTCGCATCACGCGCCAGCGATCTCGTCACCGGCACCACGCTCTATGTTGACGGCGGTTGGTCAGTCTCGTAGCCGATTCTCAAAGGTCCATGCCGATGGCAGCTGCAGAACTCAGGTATTCATAAGCGCTGCGACTAACGCCAGAAAAACCCCCTCGGTTGGCTACACCAAGAGGAACCGGGTAAGACCTCTTCTGCTACCCAAGCTGAGTGAGGTCATAGGACGTACGACTGGTTGCCGGGAACTCGCAACGGCTCCAGTCGATGCGAGCCAGCACTCTCACGTTAGGTGCGGCATCACTTCTTCGGCCCACAATTGCGCGACCTCTTGCCATGCGTACTCCGGAGGTGTCACGAGGAAGCTCTCCACCCCGATGGATCGCAGCTCGCGAACCCGATCGATACATTCCTCTGGAGTTCCGGAAAGCGTGAATCGCCGAACGAGGTATTCCGAGACCAACTCGACGGGAACCCGTTCTTCGAGAGGTCGACTGATGTCGAACGCATCCATGAACCGCCGCACCCCCTCACGCTCACCTTCCGGAACCGAATCGAGTGAGAGCCGAAAGTTATGATGTGCCCGGTTGGCGATGCGACGGCGGGCCAGACTGCGCGCATTGTCACCGTCCTCCGAGACGTAGATGATGCCGGCGACCATGAGATGAATTGAATCCGGGTCTCGACCTGCTTCTTCGGCACCCTTGGCGATGTGGCGACGAGCCGACTCGATGACGTCGAGGTCGAAACCGCTCCCGAGCATCACCCCGTCGGCGACCCGACCCGCTGCCTCAAGACCCCGGGGTCCGTCCACAGCAAAATAGATCGGAACCGTGGTGTCTCCCGCTGAGTAACGAAGGCGAACGGGACCAACCGCCGAATCCACCGTTCCCCCGCTCAGGAGAGATCGAATGTCCTTCGTCGCCTGCTCCATATCTGCCAATTTGGTCGGCTTGCGACCGAAGGTGTATGTGTTCGAGTCGCCGGTACCGATACCCAAGATGAAACGGCCTCCGGTGATCTGGTTTGCCGTGGCAGCCTCCCCGGCCAGAAGCGTCGGATCACGAAACACCACGTTCGTCGCCGCGGTTCCCACCGCAATCCGGGTCGCCACCGTTCTAGACGCCGCGATGAGCTGAAATGGGTCGAGGACATCGAGCTGACCGTCAGCCACGAACATCCCTGAGTAGTTCAACTTCTCGGCCTGCTGGACTCTGGCGAGGAATGACTCGAGGGTCGTTGTCGACGTGTGCAAATAGAACCTGGTCATTTATTCCTCTCAGAGTCCAACTGGAAATGCGATGGTAATTGGGACGTAGACAATCGGTGACGGTTCGGTCGGGCTTAAACCACGGTAACCGCGATCGTCGCTCCACAGCTAATGATCGAGCAGCCAGTGCACTCTGCTGATCGACACGACGTAGTGAACGATGATTAATGCCCCGAACCCGATCGCAATGTTGGGGCGCACGGCCAGATAGAAACCTCCGGCGGCACCTCCTAGAACCACCAACTCGATCCCGAGGCGCAGCCAACCTGGCACTTCCACGGGAGCTTTGCCTGAGCGACTCGGATCATCCACCACGTTGAACACGCCCCAAATACCCGCCGCTGTCACAGGCACCAAGACCACCGCCACCCATCGGACCCAACCGGACAACGCAGACCAGGCGCCGATCGCCAGCCCCACCAGGGCGGCGAGTTCCAGGCCGAACCGCAAAGCCAGGTTCCACCGGGCCATCTCAGGAGCGTTCATCTCAATCCTCCGATCAGGCATATTTGCTGGCAGGAAGTTCGCCCCTAGGCGTCCGCTTCCATGACGCCAACAGCCCGACCCACGGTTGGCTTAAGGGCAACTGCGGCGGCGATTCCAGCAACAAGTGTGATCACGAAGAAGGGGACCTCCCAGTCAACGGTCGTCAACTCGGGGATCACGGTCTCCCACACATCATCGAAAGCATTGATGGCCGAGTGGAGCAGCGCAACGACGAGTACGCTCTCGCCACTCCGATGAAAAACCCAAGAAAAGACAAAAGTGAGTGCGATCACACTCAACAAGAAGGCCGCGATCGACACGACATCACGGTCGAGAAGAACGGGCAAGTGCCAGGCGCCCCATAGTCCCCCCATCAGCAGGGCTGCTCGACGAGGAGCTAGGCGTTGTTCGTGCCGCCCCAACGCAAATCCACGAAGTCCAGGTTCTTCTCCCAAGCCGGCACGGGTGAACAGATAGGTAAGGAGTCCGGTCTCGGCCCCGAATAGAGAAGCTCCCACCAGGTTGGCGTCAAGAGAAACGGTCTTGGCGCCCGGAGCGAGCCAAGCCCCCACGCCATAGGCCAGCAGCGGACCTCCCAGGGCCAGCACATACCAGCGAACCGGCACCTTCCACGTCGTTAGCCGCCGCAGGAAGGCTTGCCGATCGACTCCACCGCCGAACACGACAACAAGCGCGGCGATCGTAAAGGCGAACTTTGGGATTCGATCGAGGAGAAACGCCGCCACTGGCGAATAGCTGCCCGTAATCACTTCGGGATCGACGCCAGCAGTCAGCCCGATACCCCAGGCAATCGCAAACGCGATCACCCAGAACGAAACCGTCGGATAGCTGCGGATTAGTCGCATGTCAGATACCCGATCTCGCCAGGAACTGGTTTCGTCTCGGGGACCCGGACGCCAAACTCGGATCGGCCAGTCGGCCAGCTCACTTCGTGACCGTTCGTCGCTCCGACAACCGGATATTGACGATCCAGGTGATCGTCAATCACGCGGAGGGGGCGAAGCTCAAACATGGGACTCGAACCTACACCAGATCAATCGCCAGCGCCTTCAAGACACAGAGACGGGGACTGAAACTGCTCGGACCTTCTTGGTTGGGCCCTACAAGAGGATCCGAGACGGCTTTGAGTCCCGAGAGCCTCGACGCCCCGACACGGTTCCTATCAACGTGGGGGGTACGTCATCCGTCGCCGCCGACTACACCAGGTTGTAGACCCTCGTCAGGAGTATCAGGGCGCCCAAACCGAGCGCAGTTGCTCCGGTAGCGGCGCCCAGCACGGTGAGTGGGCGACGGGTGCGGATCGCCACGGCAGCCAACAACGCCAACCCGACGGTGGCATCGAACCAGACCACGGACCACCGCTGATCAGATAGATTGCGCATCGTGACGAAGACGGCCTCGGCGAGCAGGCCGCCGCCGAGCAAGGCGCCGATGATCGCCGCCCGCTGCGTGGTTTGATGCAGCGCGTTGGCCAGCGCCGCCGCCAGCGGGGCGACCGTCAGCGCCATCACCGCCCAGAAGATCACGAGCCGAGGTCCCGGTGCGTAGCCGTAGTCGAACGCCCTCGTCACGTAGTACCCGGTGATCACTCCTACGAACAACATCACCGCCCGTTCAGCGGCGACTTGCGACGTCCTGGCGACGACACCTACGACGACCAGCGCCGCCAACCAGATACCACCATGGCTGGTGAGTGCACCGGCCCATCGAGCGGCGCCATCGGCGTATTGGGCGAGGGCGCCAAGGATGACCCCGGCGCCGATGTGGACACCAATCGGTTGAGCGCGCCTCCCCAAACCTCCACGCATAGTCTCGTGTTCGCTTCGTTCGCTCCTCATGGCGAGAGATGCTATCCGCAATCACTCGATCGCTGCTGACCCACGATTCCATGCATCTCCCATCTCTGACACCCTCATCCACGTTCGTAGCCGTGTAGGCGGATGTCCCAACATCTACCCGTGACGACCGGAGTCCCGCCGAACACGACAACAAGCGCGGCGATCGTGAAGCAAACTTTAGGATTCGATCGAGGAGAAACGCCGCCACCGGCGAATAGCTGCCCGTAATCACTTCGGGATCGACGCCAGCAGTGAATCCGATACCCCAGGCGATCGAAAAAGCGATCACCCAGAACGAAACCGTCGGATAGCTGCGGATTACTCGCATGTCACCCGCCCCACCTCACAAGCAGCCGATCGCGTCTCGGGGACTCGTTCCCCAAACAGGAAGCGGCCAGGTGGCCAACCCAGTCCCACGCTTGATCGTTCAGCACGTCGACGAACTGCTCTTTGACCGTCCGCGTCGTGGTGGAATCATGAGGGAGTCGTGCATGGGTGCGGACGGGTCAACCGCCAGAGGGATAAAGACCGCTGCCGCTCTCTAGGATCTGCCATGAACACAGTGGCCCAACGTCTCCGCAATGGGACGATCCGGTGCGGGTATCGGGTCCCATTCGTGTTGGACGTTGCCAATCTAGGCACGGTTGGCCTCGAGTAGCGCGGCTGGTCGTGGACCTGCTCGCCTGGCGCGGTCGTGGCCGCGATATCCGACAGCGAACGGCTCGTGACCGGTACACGCTGACGACCGAAGCCAGTGGTGTTCCGTCGCCGAGCACCCGGAGAAACGCATCTCAGAGACGAAGGGAGATCAACAATGTCCACAACGCTGAAGCTGACGCACAAGGCAATAGGAGCGGAGGTCCGTCGTGACACGTTTGACGTCGTGGTTGACGGGGAGCTCGTCGGGTCGCTCGAAATGCCCGACACGGTTGAGCTCCCAGTTGAGCCTGGGCGTCACACCCTGCAGGTCCAGTGTGGCCGAAACTCGAGCCGAACTGAGAGCTTCGATGCTACCGGGGCGAAATTGTCGCTTTCCGATGCACCGGCAAGAGGTTTCTACCGCTGTTCCTCGCGTCCTTCGTCGTTCACAGCCTGGCCCTCGTACTCGTACGCGAGTAGGCGCAGACTCCACGCCGAGCCCGAGCCGCGGTCAGAACGCGACCCGGCGTGGGCATGAATAAGCCGCGGCTCGGAAGCGGAGCACAGGTCGGAGTCTTGGCCGCCACCTCCAGGTGCGGCCTCGCCGCCCGAGGTGGCAGATGCCTAGCGTCCGAACGCGACGCAAGCTGCCGATGGCCTTTCAACGGAGGTGGGAGTCGGCCTGATGCGGGTGCGGGCGGGTCCAGATTTTCGTAGTTACCACCAGTCACAGGCTTGCTGGTTTCTTGTGGGTGCTTGACGTCGCGGAGGGATTGCTTCACGTTGATAAACGCACCCAACCTCAGATCTGCATCGCTACTCTGTGAATCGTGACGGACGCAGCCGACCGACGATTCGAGAGACCACCACTGGTGGCACTTGAGTGACGCGCATTGACTCTTGCGTTGTCGATCTCGGTCCGCTGACTACGCAGATGCTCGCTCACCCATCGCGGCGTCACTAGCACCCTTGGCCAATGGAATCTCGCCGCCGGACAGGTCACGAGTCTGACCGCCCACACCACCCGAAGGAGCCGCCATGTCGCTCGTACGTATCCACAACTTCTCGATCTCGCTCGACGGATTCGCCACTGGTGAGGGGCAAGCCCTCGACGCGCCGTTCGGCCACGCCGGCGGTCGGCTCCACGAGTGGATGATCGCTACACGGTTCGGCCACGAAGTCGTCCTCGGTGAGTCGGGCGGCACCGCGGGTGTCGACAACGTGATGGCCGACCGGCACGGACCCGGGATCGGCGCCGAGATCATGGGCGCTGGCAAGTTCGGCCCTCCCGGTTGGCAGGACGACCCGGAGTGGCGTGGGTGGTGGGGCGACAACCCGCCGTTCCACACGCCGACCTATGTCCTGACTCACCGCCCGCGCCCGTCGATCGAGATGAACGGGGGCACGACGTTCCACTTCCTCGACGCCTCGCCGGAGGAAGCACTCGCCGTGGCCCGAGGCGTTGCCGCCGGCCAGGACGTTCGCATCGGCGGGGGCCCGACCATGGCGCGCTCGTTCATCGCCGCCGGTCTCGTCGACCACCTGCACATCGTGCAGGTGCCGATCCTGCTCGGCCGCGGGGTTCGGCTGTGGGACGGACTGGAAGGGTTAGAACAGCAGTACACCGTGGAGGTGGTTTCGACGCCGAGCGGTGTCACCCACTTCACGTTCAGCCGATGACGCCGACTTTTTCTTCAACCCGACCATTCAGCAACAGTGGGGCCAATGGTTGACCCGAAGCGGTGCTCAGCCGTCGAAGCTTGAAATCGAGGCGCTGATGATCTCAGTGCTGGCGCCGTCGTCCGCTCGACGGCGGCGAGAACAGCGCGGTTCTCGAGATCGATGATCTGCGCCAACTGGCCGATTTCACCGTCGACCCATGATATGAGAAACAAGCCGGGGCGTAGTTCGCGAATGTAGATGGGTTCGCGGAGTTCGCCTCGACGTTCGGTTACGATGACCCGGGTGTGACCATCGAACGTATTCGTGAATCCCCAGCCGTTGTCGTACGAAAGGCTGATGGATTTCTTATCGAATGTGGCGATTAGATCAAGTTCGGCCACGAGGCATCTCTTTTGGGCCGAAGGGTTCACATTCTGCGGTCAAGAACCAGCCATCGATTCGGGCAGTGTACGTGTGCTTTATCGGCGTTGACCTCTGACGAAGTCGATGGGCCCCTTACAGCTCGTTGTCCACGCCGACAGCTGCAAACCCGAATCCAAGCGCGATCGGACCGTTTCACGCAATGAGGAAGACCTCAAACAACCTAGGACATAAGAAACGAGGCCCTTCGGGCCTCGTTTTCCGGTTCGTAGCGGGGGCAGGATTTGAACCTGCGACCTTCGGGTTATGAGCCCGACGAGCTACCAGACTGCTCCACCCCGCGCCGTTGTGAGGGACATGGTACGCCACGCGAGCCGATAACGTCAAAGCCGCCCAGGACCAACAGCTGCGCTACGGCCACCAAGGGTCGGCATTACCAACAGATCGAGTAGACCTCACCGGTGATACGGCCAATCAATTCGCCGCCGACCTCGATGATCCGACCTGCCGAGACGTCGAGCGAGCACGACACGGCCGGAACCAGATCAACCGAGCCTGGCTCGACCGGCGTGATTGACCCGTCCGGAATAGCGATCAGGCTGCCGGCCGACTCACCCGCTTGATCTTGTCGTTCTACGTACAACGTGTGGGAATCAACCCACCCGATGTGGGTCAATACGGACTGCCCGGTGGCTTCGAGCAGGTCACGATCGATGGCAACCACCGAACCGTCAGAAACATCGATGACCCGGTGAAGCCCACCGAACGCCGGGTCGGGCCCATAAGCCCCCACCAACAAGAAGGCGCCATCTGGCGAGAATAGGCCGCCGTCAGCAAGGACGCCCGGATCGAAGACAACCTCGTGGGTCGTCCGGGCTACGTCCACTGTGACGATCGCCCACGAAACCGGAGCCAAATCATCCACAACCCCGGCTGCGGCGACAACCACCGCGGCATCGGTACACGAGACGTCGAGGACCCAGACGGCGGGTTCAAAAACGCCGACATCGGATTCAGGCGGGGCCAGCAGGACCGTCCTGGCGGTTCCCTCGACCAGCACAAGACCGTCGCGACCGCTCACGATGACCTCAGAACCACCGAGAACATAGATAAGTGAATCTGTTCGCAACAGGCGAACGTCGACGGCGGCCGCCTTCATGGTCAACGGGTCGAGTAACCACACAAACCGGGTCACTCCGCCGGTGTTGGTCAACATCGTCTCCGATCCGAGACACCCCGACCCACCGTATGGTTCTGCGACCAACAGGTCAACGGTCGGTAGCCCGGCAGCGGTGGTCGTGGTCGACCGTGGAACGGTCGATGCGACTGTTTCGGGAGTCAACGCCGCCGTCGAGGACACCGGAAGGTCAAGCGGAGGCAGGGTGGGGACCGGGACTTGAGCACTTCCCGTGCAGGCCGCAAGAAGGAACAATCCCAAGCACACCCCCACGATCGATCTCACAATCGTCACAACGGCAATCCTACGTCAACGGTTCCCCGCTGCGGACCCTTGAGGTACGGTCGCCGGGATGATCGCCCGGCGTCGTTTCCGGCCGTTGATCAACCGGTAGGTTCCAGTAAACACGACCCCAACCACCGATACAGTCAGGGTGATCACGAATAGCGGCCGGAGTGCATCGGTCCCGGCAAAGGCTCCGTGGAGTCCCGAAAACCAGAACGTGACGTAGCTCATGAGGTGGATGCCACGCCAGATCCGTTTCGGGAGCCGCTTCATAGCCAGCGAGGTTGCTTCAACGGCGACGAGACCCCACATGCCAAGGACACCGAGAGCTACCGGTCCTGGCTTCCACTCACTGGCAAACGGCACCAAGACGTCCGTCAGGTCGAATTGCACATAACTGTCGGCGATAAGCGACCCCACATGCACAACTACAAACGCCACCGTGAGGCCGCCCAGCCATCGATGAAGATCGAGCAGCCAGACCGGTCGACGGTGTTTGGGAAACAGGTCGGTCGACAGAAAGATCCCCCACAGCACAGAAGCCGTCAGAAAAAGCCAGGCGACGACCCCAGACCCGCGAGCCAGAAACCACCAAAACTGCTCATTCATCAGGATGCCTCAAGCGTTGGGCGGGCGTTCAGATTGTCGGACGCGAAATGACTCCCGTCGAGTGTCGTACCAACTCCGGTCAGGCCATTCGACCTCAAGTAGTCGATCACGCCATCGGAGCCCACCAGGATCGCGCCGGTGGCATGCGCTTCGGCCTGCCATCCGGTTGCGGCAACGACCGTGACCCCGGCGAGATCAGTCGTTGAACAGTCACGCGAGGTTGGATCGATGAGATGGTGGCGAGTCGAACCATCATGTTGCCAACGGCGCGACACGGTGCTCGAGGTCGCTACCCCGCCGCCATCGAACTCAATGGTCAACAGATCATGATCGACTTCAAGTGGGTCTTCGACCACGATCTGCCATCCGGTCGGAGTTGGGGGTCGGCCGGCAGCGAAAAGATCTCCGCCGATGCTGACCAGCGCACCAGCCGAACCGTCCGCCAGGAGCTCATTGACAACCAGGTCGGCGGCCAGGCCCTTGCCAAGGCCCCCCGGGTCAAGCGCCAGTCCGGGAGGAACCCACACTTGCGATCGTGGGCCGTCGAGTATGACGTCATGGACACTGAGGCCCATGCACGAAATATCGATGGTGACACTGACCCGGGCGGGATCTTCAATGCTTGCGGTGTAGCCGGCGACGAGCAGTTCGTGCATGAGAGTCGGATCGAATCGTCCGTCAGTCTCGACGCTGGCAGCCTGCATGGTCTCGATAAGGACGAGGGTGTCAGACGAGACCGGGACCCACTCCTCCTGAGACATGTTGATCCGGCTGATGTCGCTGCCACCCAGAAACCGACTCCACCGTTGTTCAAGCTGATGCAGACGCCGTTCGGCGTTCTTGATGGCTCCCGGGGCAGGGTCCACCACGATGACGTGAGCTTCCGAGGCCATCACCCGAAAGTGATGTTCAACGACTGCCATTGGTCCTCGCCACCGGGGCGGCCGACTGAGGGGCCTGGACGACCCGCACGACCGGTTGGGCCGTCAACGCAATGGGACCCGAAGCTGACACCGTCGCCACATCCTGTGTGGCCGCTGGTGCTGTCGTATTGTGATGGAGTACGACGATCCGACCGGGCGCTTCAGCGGGAACCAGGGGCAATGCAGCCTGAGTCTGGGCTTCGGCGGCGTGAAGGCCGAGGGCGGCGACGATGCTGAACATCGCAGACACGCCGAGAGCGGCGGCCGCCACCCGAGACCCAAACGCCGCATGACGACGTTTGGTGGGCCGGCGGGTCCCTCCCGGTCGCGAATCAGGTCGAACAGAATCAGTCCGGGAGGCGGGCGGTACCGGCGCTCCCGCCTGGTTGGCCCGCTGGCGCAGTTTCTCGATTCGGGCCAACTGGGCAGGGTCGACAGATGTCAGGGCGGTATCAGTCATCGTCGCCGCGGCCCTCGTGCTCTTCATAACCGTCATCAGACCCGTGGTCGTCATCGGAGTACGTAGCCGAGGCAGGGCCGACCGTGCCGGGTTGTTGTTCGGTCACGACGACCGGTTGATCAACCCGTGCTTGGACTGTACCGTCCGGACCAAGTGCCGCGACGAACTCCAGTGTTCCCGAGTCCGACACGAAGGTCACGAGGAGCTCGGTATCAGAAGTTTGACTAAGCGACCAGGCCCAGCCTTCATTGGCGTTAACGGTCCCAAGACGAAGGGTCGACAAAGTCGAGTCCAAGACGACCGTACCAGCCGCATCGACGGCGAACTCCTGAGAGACGACCCCGGTCGTGGTATCGGTCGGAGCCGGCGCATCGTCTAGGTAAATATCGACTACCTCAGGCTCGGTAACGGCAACCGGAACATTGGCGGCGAGTGTGCCGAGCGGGCTCTTGTCAGCCGAGGACAGGATACCCATGTTGGCGCCGACGGCAGTGGCGGCGGTGAGAACGACTGCCGCGACGGAGGCTGCAGTGATCATGGCGTTTCGTCGTTGCATGGTGTTGACCTTTCAAGAGAATCGTTTCGTGGATTCTTTGGATGTGGTTTCACCATACAAAGTGGCGATCCAACACAAACCCAGCGCCGGGTTAGCAATTGGTAAAGATCTTTTCGAACCGGAGACCGGCGTTGATCAGGCACCCGATCGAGCCCATGGTCGTTGGTGAATCGAGCATCTCGCCTACCTGATGGTTGAGTCGATTTCCCCCCGGATCTTGGCCTGAGGGGCGATTCCGGAGCGTTTTGGCCAGCCAATGGTTAGGAGTTCGTTAGGAAACGGCCAAGACCTTGGCATAGCGCCAGCAATCCTGCGAACCTGACCGTATGCGCCTGCTGGTAATCGAAGACGACCGCTCGATCGCCGAACCGCTCCGTACCGGACTCACCCGGGAAGGCTTCGAGGTTCACCTGGTCGGTACCGGTGAAGAAGCGTTGGCGGCCCCTCCGGCCGACCTGGTTTTGCTCGACCTCGGACTGCCAGATCTCGACGGACGGGTCGTGTGTCGGGAGCTACGGGCCCGGTCCCAGGTACCGATCATCGTCGTGACCGCCCGTGGAGAAGAAATCGATCGCGTCACCTTGCTCGAACTCGGAGCCGACGACTACGTCGTCAAACCGTTCGGATTCCGGGAACTCGTCGCCCGGATTCGGGCCGTCCTTCGCCGATCGACTCAGGATCAGATCGCCCAACCGGCGCCTACCGGAAACACGTCAATCGAGGTCGGCGAACTGAGCATTGATCGCCGCACCCGCAAAGTAACCCTGGCGGGCCTACCCGTCACCCTGACACCTAAGGAGTTCGACCTGCTCGCCTATCTGGCAGCCGACCCGGGCACGGTTCACACTCGTGACCAGATCATCTCAGATGTCTGGGATGAGAACTGGTGGGGACCGACCAAGACCCTCGACGTTCATATTGCGTCGCTTCGCAAAAAGGTCGGACCCGCCGCCATCGAGACCATTCGCGGGGTGGGTTTCACCGTGCCTGATCAACCGCCCACACCATGACACGACGACTCATCGTGTCGTACATCATCGTGACGGTGTTCGTCCTACTCGTGCTCGAAATTCCGCTTGGCCTCTTCTTTCAGCAGCGAGAACTTGACCGACTCACCGCCGATGCCGAGCGAGACGCCACCGTTCTCGCTTCTATCTACGAGGACGCCCTTGAGAAGGACACGATCCCCGATCCGGTTCCTGCCGCCAAATACAATCGCAACACCTCGGCCCGGGTAGTGATCGTCGACGACCAGGGTATCTCACTCGTCGACACGGCGGCCAACACCGACCGGGATTTCTCGACCAGACCAGAGTTTGAGATAGCCCTCAGCGGTGGTCGGGCGACAGGAATTCGCCACTCGGACACCCTTGGCGCCGACCTGCTGTATGTAGCAGTGCCGGTTGCCTCGGGCGGAAATGTTCACGGGGCGGTCCGCATTACGCTCGATACCCACGAAGTGACGGAGCGTGTCCAGCGGTTTTGGATCGGCCTCGCGGGTGTCGCGATCGTTGTCCTGATCGGGGTGGCTGCCGTCGGCAGAACGCTAGCCAGCTCGGTTATTCGACCCATCCGGCACCTGCAAACCACGGCGGCCCGATTCGCCGGTGGCGACCTGACTGAAACCGTTCCCGACCCCAGTTCTCCGCACGAACTCATTTCGCTCGAAGAAGCAATGAACACGATGGCCCAACGCCTGGACCGACTTCTCGAACAGCAACGCCAATTCGTCTCGGATTCGTCACACCAGCTTCGGACCCCGCTGACCGCCCTGCGGCTCAGGTTGGAGAATCTTCAGAGCACGATTGACGACCAAATGCAGGTGGAGGAACTTGATCTCGCCGTAGACGAAATAGCGAGACTCTCGGAACTGGTAGACAATCTCCTCCACCTGGCCAAGGCGGACCGCGCCCAAGAAGTGGCGCCCTGCAACCTCACGAAACTGACCCAGGACCGGGCCGATACCTGGACCGCCGTCGCCGACGAGGCGGGCCTCACAATCGAGACGCAGATTCCCGCCCACGAGGTCTGGGTAAGCGCGGTCCCGGGTGGCGTCGAACAGATCCTCGACAACCTCCTCGACAACGCCATGAGCGCCTCACCGACAGGCGCCACGATTAGCGCCACCATTTCGGAAGGGACCGATCGGCACGCCCTGTCGGTCTCGGACACAGGTCCGGGCCTCGATGCCGAAGACAAACGGCTGGCAACCGAGCGCTTCTGGCGCGCCGATCCGAGCAAGCCAGGTACTGGCCTCGGCCTGGCAATCATTAAGAGCCTCGTAGAGGCATCACACGGCGACCTGGCTATGACCGACAATTCGCCGACCGGCTTGGTCGTGACCGTCACTTTCGACGCAGCAGGACCACCAAGTTTGAATCCTGCCACTCCGGCGGGACAAAGCAACAGGAGACAGCAATGAACTGGCGCAAGTGGTTGAAACGGAGTCCGCTCATCCTGATCGGTCTGTTCGTGGTGATTCAGGCAGTACCGTATGGTCGCGCCCATGACAACCCGCCGGTACTCGCCGAGCCACAGTGGGATTCGGAGGCCACGAGACAATTGGCGGTGGCGGCCTGTTACGACTGTCACAGCAATGAGGTTGTGTGGCCGTGGTACACGAACATCGCCCCCATTTCATGGCTGGCCACCCGTGACGTCAACGAAGGTCGCCGCAGGCTCAACTTTTCAATGTGGAAAACCGGCAGGCAGGAAACTGACGAGTTGGGCGAATTGGTCGAGTCCGGCGAGATGCCTCCCATTTACTACGGCTGGATACACTCGGCTGCCCGACTGACGGACTCCGAAAAACAGCAATTGATCGGCGGATTGGAAGCAACCATCAGGAACGGTCGGGGTTAAAGAGTGCCGCTCCTTCATCATCGGCCCTCACGGGTCGCATCTCGCAGGGGTTGACCCGTGAGGTGATGGCCGGAGCGGACCGGTCATATCACCCGAGGGCGGTCGGGCCTTCGTCCGTCGAGGAAGCTGCGCACGTGATCCTCGGCGTCGACCTCGGGCAGTGGAAGGCCCAGCCCCGCACGACGGAACATGTGCGTCACCATGATTGGGCCTAGCAGCGCGCTCAGGGTCAGCAGCGGGTCTTCCGCCTGCAGGAGACCCTGCGACTGATATCTCACCATGATCTCAACGACGACACCGATGTTCGCCCACGCGACGCTGAACGCAGTTTCGAGATCTCTCCTCTGTGACAACTCGGTAAGCAGCATTGGGACAATCGCCCCATGAAGCAGGCTCGTCTCAAGATAGGCATCGACGATGGATCGCAAGTCGGCTTCGAGATCGCCCGAGTAGGAGACTTTGCCAATCGGGACATCTGACCATTGGTAGTTGATGGCCCGCTCGAACAGTTCGGCCTTGCTGCCATACTTCCGAAAGAGCGTCGCCTCGTTCACCCCGGCCGCCCTGGCGATCTCCTTGGTGGTTGCTCCTTCGTACCCATGCAAAACGAAGAGACGAACCACCACCTCGAAGATCCGCGGCTCATCGGTAAGTTTCGGAATCATCGCTCCTCGATCGGTAATCCAGCATAGGCAAGCGTTGACTTGCAATCCAGTACTTGATACAGTTTCGCAAGTATCTACACGCAAAAGACCGGCGGCAGTGTGAGTGTCCAAAAAGAACGAACCGATGACTTCCTGCGTGGCCTCGGAGCGAATGAGCGAGCAATCCTTGAGCGCATACCATGGCGGTTCTTGAGGAAACTTGCCGCCCGTGCCGTTCGGGCCAAAATGCGAGCCCAGTTCACCGGATGGCTGCAATATCTGCTCCCTCTGGTCGTAATCGTTCCACTCACCTTGATCGGAGCCATCGCACAATTGCTCGACGCCGGGTGGCTAGCGCGTCCCCTCGTCGGTATGGCGGGGCTGATTTTCGCAGTCGCCGCATTCGATCTCGTGACCGTGAAGTTCAAGCTACGAGTCCCGGAGCACCACCCAAGTCGAAACGACGACCTTGATCTATTCGACATGATGCGGGTTCGGCGCTCATGCCGTTCTTTCCAAACCCGGAGGATGTCGGCGGCCGACCGGGTCGAACTCATGGAGTCGGTGCGAGTTCATGTCCAGGAACCGACCATCGGTCCAACCCCGGTCCGCCTCGAATACATCGCAGCATCACTGACGGTTTGGCCGACGGTCAACGCAACCGAGTTCCTCGTTGCGATCGTGCCGAAGGAGTACAACCGGACGTCCGTTATCGACGTAGGCAGGTGCCTCCAGAAGGTCGTCATGGACGCCACCCGCATGGGCCTCGGCACCTGTTGGATCGGTCCTGGTGCGGATCACGCAAGCATCCTTCAGCACCTGGGCGACCGATTCGATCCCGATCAGGAGCAGATCATCTGTGTCTGTGCAGTCGGCTACAAGTCCAGTTACATCCCGCTATTCCTGCGAGTTTTCAATGCCCAGTTCAAACGACGTCTGCCGCTCTCCGAACTCGTCTTCGCCGACTCGACGTTCGAGCATCCGGCCGATGTGACCGTCGATCCGTTCACCCAGTTTGGCCGCACGTTCGAGATCTGCCAGTGGGCACCGTCGTCGTATAACGGGCAGACGACGCGGTGCGTGGTCACGAGCTCCGGCGATGAGGTTCCCCGGGTGGATTTCTACACGACTACTTCCTCGCAGTACTACGCGCCGGTCGCCCTCGGAATCTGGTCCGCCAACTGGGGCATGGGTTGCGAAGCACTCGGCATCGACGGAGAATTCATGATCCTCACGCCCCCGCACGTGCCGAACACCCTTCCGCGTTATGACCTGAGTTGGGTACCGAACCAGCGCGGCTGACGCACCGTCGCTGACGAAAGATCGCCAACTTCTTACGACTGACCATTTCAATCCACTTTCGGGGCGAAAAGCCCTCCTGTCCTGTCCGGTAAACCTGCGGTAGCCTGGTGTTTCATCCCAGCCAACAAAACCGCCAGACCAAAACGATGGAGAAAACATGATTCTCGAAATCGCCGATTTTCGTACCAATGATCCTGCCGACTTCGAGGTAGGTATGGAAGAGGTCAAGGACGTGATTGCCGCCGCCGACGGCTACCAGGGCCACACGGTGCAGCGCAGCGTCGAGACGCCTGGTCGTTACGTGCTCGTCGTACGGTGGGAGTCCATCGCCCATCACCAGGCGTTCCGGGCGTCGGACGCCTTTCAAACATGGGTCGGACGACTTGGACCCCACCGGGACGGAGCTTTCGTCGAACACACCGAAACCGTACTCAGCAACGGCTGGGACCTCTCGAGCTGACCTCGGTCGCCGGGTTGGCGGGCGGCACCTGGCCGACGGCGGTTCGCAACGTGACGAGGAACTCGTCAATGGGGACCCGATGTACCCGCGCTGCCCACTCCACGGTCAGGGCTTTCGTGAGGAACTTGCGGATGTCGTATCCGGCGACTCTTTTGATACCGAATGCTTCCATCACCTCGGCAATGTCGCCGTATTCCTCCAGAATGTCGGACACCTTCGTAGTCTTGGCGATCTCCATCGTTGATCCTTTCGCCAACCACGGTGATCAGCCCGCTCCGACCTTAGACAACCCGAACCAGTTCGGTGATGATCCTCAACTGTGGTCGGATGGGTCGCGGCCCTCCATCCGGGCGACATGATGATCTGTCAGGTCGTGGCAGCCCTCCAGCCCGGCCGGATCAACGTGGACCACGGCGTCAAGAGCGTATGGCAGCCGGTGGGCCAGTTCATGGGCGACCCGTTCACCGACATCATGGCCGATCGTAACCGACGCGTCAGGGTCGACGCCGACCGATACCGTGGCCAGCAGTCGATGCCCGGAAAACCGCAGACGCATGTTGGTGACTTCCCTCACTCCTTCCACCCCGCCCGTGATTTCAATCGCCTGTTCGACCAGTTTCGGGTCAACGGCGTCGAGCAACCGGCCAAACATCTTGACGGCCGTACGCCGGAGGATGACCAGAATCACAACCGCCACCACCAGACCGGCTACGGGGTCCACCCAGTTCCACCCCACCAGGGCGCCGACGCCTGCCGCGACCACCGCCAGCGACGTATAAGCGTCGCTGCGGGCGTGGTACCCGTCGGCTACCAGGGCTTCGGACCCAATCCTTTTACCTGACCTGATCCGGTAGCGGGCTACCCACTCGTTGCCCGCAGCTCCGATGAGGCCGGCGGCGATGACCCACGGAGCGAAGTTGAGTGGTTGGGGGTCGATCAGGCGTTTGGCAGATTCCCAGCCGACCGCCCCGGCCGAGGCGGCGATCGCCAGAACGATAACAATTCCTGCCAGGTCTTCGGCACGGGTGTAGCCATGGGTGAACCGGGCGGTCGGTTGACGGCGCCCCAGAACAAAGGCAATCAGCAACGGCACGGCCGTCAACGCATCTGTCAGGTTATGCAACGTATCCGAGAGCAACGCGACGGAGCCGGTAAAAACAACAATTGCGGCTTGGAGGAGGGCCGTGATACCAAGGCCGATCAGCGAAACCTTGGTCGCCCGGATCCCTTCAGAACTCGGGTCGGTGACAAAACCGGACTCGGCATGGTCATGCGAGTGGTGGCCGGGGCCGCGCCATCGACGCCACCAAACGACCTGATGGTGTTCGTGGTCAGTAGGTTCGTGCTCAGTCACCTGTGCAGCCTACGTCAGCCGGGCCGTTCCCCAAACAACCTGCCATTTCTACATGGAGCTGTCGAGCAGTTCGAACGACGTCGCAGCGACCACCGAGCCGGCCACCTGCAATTCGACCTGGTGGGGACCGGCGGTGTATTTACGAGTTGAAGCCGTTTCGATCTTGCGCCGCTTCGTCAAAACGGATTCGGCCATCGACGCCAGATCCAGCGTGGCCCACTTGAATACTTTGCTCGACACTTTGCCCCGGACATTTGGGTGGTGGATCACAAAGTCGACAACCAGGCGTTGGCCAGTCTGTGCCGATGACCGCAAGACCGCTCGGAGTTCGATGTATTCACCGAGTCGTACCGACGACGGCTCAACATGAAGGAGACGACTTCAACGTTGGCGTCCGTAGTGAGGCCGAGGACAGCCAGAGCTCCCGGGTGTCCCTGCTTCACCAGGCTGCGGAGCGCATGGCTGATCATCCGCTTGTCGACTGTTTCTTCGTCCATCCATCGGCCGAGCGTTGCGACGACTATTTCTGGAAAGTCCTTGGCAATGTCGTTGAGGTAATTGGCTACGGACCTGCGAACCATCTCGCAAGGGTCATGGCGAAGGCGTTCCAACACGGCCATGCCAATGGTTGGGTCAGCCGAGAGCGCCTCGACCCGCCGACCCCAGGGAAGTCGGGGCCTGGTACCTTCAGAGGCCGGTCGGCGGACCTGGGCGTCGTCGCTTTCTACCCATCGATGGACGGTCGCCATGGTTTGATCAAGGTGGCGTTCCAGGAACGGGCGGATGGCGAACTCGCAGCTCCAGGCCACCGTCAGTGACTCCATCGCTTCGAGCGACTCGACCGGGTAATCGACTCCGTGACGTTCCACGAAGGTACAGAGTGGCCAAGCCGCAAACCCGTCCATCCCTCCCTCGGCGGCACGCACGACAATCGCTACTGCGTCCGGGAACGACACTGGGAGCGTTTCGAAAAGGCGATCAGCTACTGCCGCGACGCGATCCTTCAGTTCGAGACCTGTGAGTTCGACCGACACCGGCATAAACGCATTTCGATCAAAGGCGGGGTAATGGCCGCTGACGCGATCGGCAATCAGCCCAACCTCAGGCGCTGCCAACCGATCTTTGAGAGGTTCGGGCACCCCGCAGTCCTAGAACGGCAAACTTGGACAGTTCACTTCAGTTCTGAGCGCCAGGATTCGATCATCGTTCTCACGGCCTGGGCGACCGCTTTTGCCCCGGACGGGTCAGGGTTTCCCCGCCTTCTCACGAACAACCCGAGGGCGAGCGTGCCGAGGACCTGTGCGCGCCACGCAGCCCCACCTGGCGTGAGTTCGCCGGAGCGCTCTGATCGTTCGACCGCGGCGGCAAACGCGTTGGTCAACCGGTCGATGTACTCGTCAGCCGACTGGCTAATGAGCGGATCCGAATAGGCCAATTCGGTGATGGAGTTTGTGAGTAGGCAACCAAGAGCACCCCGGTCCGGGAATTCCTCGGCTATCTGCACGACCACATCGAAAAAGGCGACAACTTCGTCGATACCGCCAACGCCGTGTTCCAGACCGCACAACATGGCCTCCACTCGAGTATCCGTATAGAAGCCGAGGGCCGCTTCGAACAAACCATGCTTGTTGCCAAATGCCCCATACAAGCTGGATTTCGATATCCCGGTGGCGGCGACAAGGTCGTCTACCGACGTGGCTTCATACCCCTTCGCCCAGAAGGTTTCCATCGCCTGTTCGAGAACATACGCCTCGTCAAATACTCGGATTCGCGCCATGTTTCAGATAAACCAAAATTATGGAATATTCATTCCACAATGGTAGTTGGACTATTCGATCCACTATACGAGGGCATCGAGTTCCAGGGAGCCACCAACTCGACCCTCGGCATCGACATCACCGTCAAGACAGAAGCAACCATGGAGGAAACGTCATGAGTGACAACAACGGCAAGATAGCCCTCGTTACGGGCGCAACGTCTGGACTCGGCTTCGAAGCCGCCGCCCAACTGGCCGAATTGGGCTATGACCGAATCACGATCACGGGTCGCAGCGCCGCAAAGGCCGACGCGGCGCGAGCCGAACTCATCGCCCGGACCGGGCGGGACGTGTACGAAACGATTGCGCTGGACCTGGGCAACCCCGATAGCGTGCGAAACGCCGCAGAAGAGATGGCCAAACGCGGCACCAAGTTCAATCTTCTGCTTCTCAACGCCGGCTCCGTCGGTGGGGCGAACCTGGTCAAGACCGCCGAGGGCATCGAAATCACCTTTGCGTCTTCGCTCATTGGCCACCACCAGCTCTCCATGCAGATGATTGCAGACGAAATGCTGGCTGAACATGCCCGAATCGTGATTGCCGGCTCTGAAGCTGCTCGGGGTGATGTGCCAACGATGAACGCGGTGAATTTGCCGGACTTCGCCGCCAAACATCACAGTGGTGACCTGCCAGCGGCCGCCGAAAGCCTTATCCGATCGGACAGATCGGTGAAGTACAAGCCGGGCAACGCCTACGCAAGTGCCAAACTGTTCGTCGCCTACTGGAGTGCCGAGTTAGCTCGAAAGCTCCCGGCCGGTACGACCGTGAACGCGGTGTCGCCAGGCAACGCCCCCGACACGAACGCGGTTCGCAATGCCAACTTCTTCATGCGCCGCATCATGCTCCCGGTCATGAAGGCGATGCCCGCTCGCATGGGCATGGTCTCACCGGTTTCGGTGGCGGCGGGTCGCTATCTTGAAGCTTCCAGATTCCCCGACGATGTCAGCGGCGGGTTCTTCGCGTCGGCGCCGAAGAAGATGACCGGACCATTGCACAAGGTTGTGCTCCCCCACGTTCTCGATCGAGCGAGTCAGGCAGCTGCTTGGGACGCAATCGTGTCTGTTTCTGGCGGCGTTGACTACCCAACCCACGTGTAATCAGACCTGCCCGGCGCGCGGCGACTAACGAGGCCCCGCGCCGCTCCGATCCTGCATCCCACGTTCAGGTTGCACAGGGGCCCGGCCGGCCCGGACTTCCAGCGCTTGGCTGGTACCATCCGATCTGCGATGTGTAGCGGATTCACGAGGGTCCTGACCCACGCCGAACCGGGAGCGGATACAAGTGACACCGGACCGAATGCCTGTCATACTCGTGGCAGACGACTCACGACTTGTCACCGAGTTGTTTAAGCGTGTCCTGCAACAACATGGTTTTCGAGTAATTACAACGGCAAACGGCACTGAAGCACTCGAAATTGGGCTCACTCAGCAACTCGACCTGGCGGTGATGGATCAGGTGATGCCGGGACGAGTCGGCGCCGAGGTACTCCAGGCATGGAGGGCCGCCGGCATCGACATACCAGTGATCATGGTGTCGGCCGTCGAGGAGCCACGTATGCGCGAGCAGGCCCTTGAGCTCGGGGCCAGTTTCTACCTCTACAAACCGATATCGAGCGATGAACTTCTCGCCGCGGTCGACCGCCTCTTGGATCCCGACGGAGGAGTCACGGCTCAGTGATTTCGCTCAGCCAGGTCGTCTTGTTCCTGGTCGCTCTCACCATCGCGGCCATGGCGACCCTTTTCGTCGTCAAGCTAAGCCGCCACTATCGGGAACGCAAGGAGGCGTTTCGGGGCGCCGTGTACATCTCGACGCTTGGCGAGATCGTGACTAGATCGATGGAGCCAAGTCACGACATCGATGCCTGGGCCGACGACCCGGCGTTTCACGACACGTTGATCGACTTCTTTACCCTCGTAGCCGGAGAAGAGCAACGCATTCTCGTGGACCTTGCCGATCGGCTCCACATGATCGACCGGTTCCACGATGATTTGGCCAATGCCCACCGGATCTCGACGCGCTTGCGGGCCGTGGCGGCTCTAGCGGTTATTGCTACACCAAAGTCTCGACCGCACCTTATCGCTGCACTGAGCGACAGCTCCCCCGAGGTCCGGATCGAAGCAGCGGCCGGACTTTCTATCATCGGGCACGAAGACGATGTGCGACCGATTGTGGCGGCGCTGGAGAACGAAGATCCGTGGGTAGCCGAACGTTTCGCCGATGCACTGGTCCGTTTTGGCAAAGTGGCCGTTCCGACCCTCTCGAACTATGTGCTCATCGCTGGACCGCTTCTCGACCCTGCCCCTCGCCAGTTACCGGCGGTCGTGCGCTGTCTGGGCCAAATCGGCGACCCCCGGGCCGTGACCGCACTATTGACCGCCCTGGACGGAACCGATGCTCAGCTCAGGATCCGGGCGGCCGCTGCGCTAGGGCACCCGTGGGGCCTACGAGTGCTCGACGCGCTGTTGCGCCGGACCTCGGACCCCGACTGGCGGGTCCGGGCACAGGTGGTGACCGCCCTGGCACCACACAACGACCCAAGCTCGGTCCCTGTGCTCGTCGCGGCGTTGACGGATCAGGCCTGGTGGGTTCGCCAAAATGCCGCCGCGACGCTCGGAACCATCGACGGCGGAATCGAGGCACTCTTCAAGGCACTCGATCACGAAGACCGATACGCCGCTGATGCGGCGCGTGCCCAACTCATGGCCAGGGGCCCGAAGGAACATGACAATCCATCAATGGCCGCCAGATTCGCCGAGCTCTACCAGCCTGCCGCCGGCCCAGACGAGGTGACCTGAGTGTTAAGGACCATTTCACTCATCATCCTGGGATTCTTCATCGCCATGGAGATCCAGACCATGGTGATGCTGGTTCTCTCTTCCCGGGCCCTCGTGCGCGACGCCCGAACGGCCAAATACGGGCGGGTCGAAGACATGCTCCGATCCCCCTCGACACCACCGGTTTCGCTGATCGTTCCCGCCTACAACGAAGCCGCCGGCATCGTCGAATCCGTCCGCTCACGAACGATTCTTTCGTATCCTCGCTACGAATTGATCGTGGTCAACGACGGGTCAACCGACGACACCCTTGAGCGTCTCATTGAGGCGTTCAAGCTTCGAAGGGTCGACCTTCCGATTCGGCCCGACCTGGCCCACGCCCCGATCCGCGCCATCTACAAGTCGACTCTGGCCATTCCGCTCACCGTCGTAGACAAGGAGAATGGTGGAAAGGGCGACGCTCTCAACGCCGGCATAAACGCGTCGACGTTTCCCTATGTTGTGGTAACCGACGCCGACATGATCTTCGAAGAGGATTCCCTGATCCGGGTGATGCGGCCCTTTGTCCAGGACCGAGGTCACACCGTGGCAGTGGGTGGAAACATTCGCCCGCTCAACGGATGCCAGGTATCGATGGGGAGGGTGACCGAGTCAAGTCTCCCCAAGTCTCTTCTGGAACTGACTCAGGTCGTCGAATACCAACGGTCTTTTCTCGGATCGCGACCTGGCTGGTCTTTCATGAACGGCCTCCTGCTCGTGTCGGGGGCGTTCGGGGCGTTCAACAAACAGGCCGTGATTGAGGCACACGGCTTCCCACAACACCACCTTGGCGAAGACCTGGATCTCACCATGCGCCTACATCGGACTCAAAGGGAAGCAGGCCGGCCTTACCGAATCGTGTATGCCCCCAATGCCGTCGTGTGGACCGAAGTGCCGTCAACGGCACCGGTGCTGCGTAAACAGAGGATCCGTTGGCATCGTGGGCTCAGGCAGGTGATACAAGATCACGGGAAGATGCTCTTCAACCCACGCTACGGCTTCATCGGTATGGTCGCCTGGCCGGCATTTTTCCTGTTCGAATTCGTCGCACCGATCCTTGAGGCGCTCGGGTGGATCATCATGCCGCTCACGCTGATCCGCTCCGAAATCGAGCCTGCCCTGGTGATTGGGCTCCTTCTGGTGACGCTCCTGATCGCCGTGCTCAACTCTCTGGCTTCGCTTTACCTCGACGAACGATATGGGCACTTCAATTCGCCGCCCGACGCATTACGCCTCCTCAGGACAGCCATCCTCGAGAACTTCGGGCCCCGTCAAAGAACAGTCTGGTGGCGATTCCGGTCGCTGTTCTGGCGACGAGGCAAGATCGAATGGGGCGACATGGAACGTACCGGGGTGGGCAGACTCGGCTAATGAGCACGCGGTGCCATGGGACCTGCCTACCGGAGCGTGGACCGGGCTTCCAATGCGACCCAAACGGGGTCGGTGAGTCGGGTGCCAGGTCTAAGTGGCGCTACACCTGTTCTACCGCGCAGCGATGGTGGGCGGGGTCGCCGCCCACCATCGTTGACACCTCTACGGAACGACCACCACGGGCACACCGGTCTGAACAAGCTGCCAGTCCATACTGGCGAACCCCACCGGGTCGATCACACCGTTGCTTATCACCCAGTCGATTATGGACTCGCGGATGTCGGCCAGCGGATTCCACAGGATCGGTGCTCCGACCACGTGCGGGAACCCACCGCCACCGTTCTGACGGTAGTTGTTGATGGCCACCGCGAACTTGTCTGACGGAACGATCGGCCCGCCCGCGTATTGCAGGTTCGTGATGCGCGATCCGACCGGCTGGTCGATATCGATGTCGTAGGACAAGCCGTAAATCACGTCGTAGTTGTAGTCGGGGCCAATGCCCGAGACGTCGTCTGGTGTGTAAGGCCCGGGTAGGGCGGGCGACTTGAAGAACTGGGCGGACCGCTCGAGGTAGTCCTTCAGCTGGGCCCCGGTGAGCTCAATTGCCAACAGCGTGTTGTCATAGATGTACATACCCGCCACGTCTCGCACCGACACATCTCCTGCCGGGATACCGGCGCTACGGTTGAACGGTGCTGCGATCGATAACACCGGCATCGTCTCGAAAGGCGTACCTACCAGTCCGGCCGTGACAGCCTCTGCCTGAACGAAGTTGATAAAGTCGAGGGCCGCCACATCGCGATACCGCGCAGCCGCCAAGGACATCTCGGCGCTCGACGTGCCGATTACAGAGTTCACATAGTCCAGTGTGAGCTGGTGCGGCTCAGCCAACAGCGACGTGATCGCAGAGTCTTCGGGCACACCGGTGACATCCATAGTGGTGGACGTCTTCGCCATCACTTCCCATTGGCCCTTGATCTTCTGAAGGTCGAAGTCCATCACCGTGAGCCGCCGCCCCCAGTTCAGGGGCTGAGATAACAACACTTCCTCGCCGGTGTTCGGGTTGGTGATCATCTCTTGGGGAATGTTCCGGTGGGAGTGCCCGGCGACGATGGCATCGATACCGGGTACCTGCTCGGCGAGGAGGCGTGCGAAGTTTTCGGGCCATGGCAGGGCATCGCCGTATGACGATCCCGAGGTAGCACCGGTGTGAGCGAGCACGATCACGATATCGGCACCTTCGTCGCGCATGATCGGGACGTATTTACTGGCAATCTCAACGCCGCCTTCAAAACTGACGACCCCGGTTACGTTGCTCTTGTCCCAGATCGCACTGCCCGGTGTTGTGACGCCGAGGATGCCGACCCGGATCGGTTTCTGACCCTTCAGTTTGACTGTCTCAATCACGTAGGGCGTGAACGCGGGCTTCGTGGTTTCCCATTCCATGACGTTCGCTCCTAGCAGCGGAAAGTCCAACTGACTTTCAAACTCGCGGAGGAAGGGAACGCCGTAGTTGAACTCGTGGTTGCCTACCACCATGGCGTCATAGCCCATGGCGTTCATCGCGAGCGCCATGGGGTGCATGGCGCCGGTCACGGTGAACGGCTCGACTTTGGAATAGAACTGAACTAATGATGATCCCTGGATGGTGTCACCGTTATCAAGCAGCAGAGTGCGCCCCTCACCCCTGTCGCTGCGTACTTGCTCGACGAGCGTCGACACCTTCGCCAAGCCCGTCTCGGTACTGAACGGCTGGTTGTTGAAATAATCCCAGTTGAGGGCGTAACCGTGAAGATCGGTAGTGGCCATCACAGTGATGGTCTCCTGATGGTTGGCCACCGCCACGGGATTGGTCGGGGCGGCCGTCGCCGGGAGGGCGGTCGCAACCGCCATGAGTAGGGCAACGACGCCGATCCACAGATGATTGACGCGGCTAGTTGTATGGTGCGACTGGACGTTTGTGCGCATGATCGTCTCCTTGGCCGACGCCAAGGGGGCGCCGCTGAATCTCCACCGTTTATCAGAACCAGTCTGTTTGGTGTTGCCCGCCGGCGGCTAGGGGCGAAGGTGAGTAAACGGCTCCACCTCATCGAGGAGAAGGTTCCGCGGTGGCGACCCTCGTTCGGTCGCCAGTGCAACCAACGGCTAACCCGGCGTCCCACGCTCGGAAGACCTCTTCGATACGGCCCTGACAATCAATCAACACCCTCGGTCGCAAGAAGTCAGAGATCGTCGTTACGACGGCTACGGCGCTGAGGCCTCGGCGAGCTTGGCGAGCGCTTCGGTGATCAGGTCACGGGCCTCGTCGACCTTCGATTGGTATGTGCCGAGGTCACCTGCGTTGAGAGCCTCCTGCGCGGCATTAAGCGCCGCGTCAGCCGCCGCAACGAGATCGGCTACCTCCGTAGGCAACTCCCCAATGGGCACATCCGTGATCGGTGTGATATCGATTCCGGCCTCGTAGCCAGGGAATGTGAGCGCCAGGGCCTGATCGAGCGTCTCGCCTATGGCGATCCGATTATCGAACACCACCGCCACCCGCTTGAATTCGGGAATGGTGTTCTCTCCGTCACCCTGGAGGTAGATCGGTTGCACGAAGATGATCGAGTCCTCGACCGGCACAACGAGCATCTGACCCTGGATGATCGTCGATCCCTCTTGCCCGAGCAGGGTACGTAGCGCCGAGTAGTCCGAATCCTGGTTGATGTCTTTCCCAACCAGGCCGGGCCCGTCGAACTGGGCGTTGGCGGGTAATCGGAAATCGATGAACTCGCCGTACCGACCGGGATCACTCTTAGCTATGAGGAAAGAGATCATGTTTTCTTTGTTCTCGGGCACGAACGGTTGCATGATCAAGAAGGAAAGCTGGTCCTCGCCGGGGAGCTTCATGAGCAGGTAGTACGGCAACATCGTCCGGTTCTGGAGGGCCTGCTCGGCCGCCGTGAACTGCGCAAGGAACCGGGTAACTTCAAGCTCAGACGTGGAAGGATCGGCCGCCACCGACCAGGGGTCCGAGTTCTCAAGAAGCTCCCGAACCTCGTCGACATGATAAAGCTGATACATATCCGCCTGCACCCGGAACAGATCTTCCGGATATCGCAGGTGTTCGCGAAGCGAATCAGGCATCGCTGACTGATCCGTGAACATCTCGGGGAAGACCGCCTCCCACGATTGAATAATCGGGTCGGTGTCCTCAACGACATAAAAGGTCATGGTTCCGTCATAGGCATCCACGACGGCCTTTACGGAGTTGCGGACGTAGTTGAAGCGGGTTGGCAGCGGAAGTCCAGGGAAGCTGCGTGGGACGGCGGCGAGGCGACCAGTCGATGCCGACTGAGAGTATGGGAACGAATCAGACACCGAATACATGTCGATGACCCAGTGCATGCGTCCATCAACCACAACCATGTATGGATCTGAGTCCGTCCGAAGGAACGGGGCGGTAGTCGCCACCATGTCAAGGATGTTTCGGCGCATCATGACCTTGCTCTCACCGTCAATCTGGCCCGAAATGAGTGTGTTGAAATCGGTAAAACGCAACGCGAAGGCCGCCCGACGGAAGAATCCGCCCAGCGGAATGCCACCCTCACCATCGTACGAGGAGTACGTCGGGTCCGGATCGACTTCACGCTCGTCCGAGTTGGCAAACACGAACGTTCCAGCTTCAAGTAGCTCACCGAAATAGACCCGCGGCTCATCGACCTCGAGTTCGGGGACCTCTGACAGCGGCGGAATGTCCTTGACCAAATAGTCGGGCTTACCCTGATCGGTGACATCGTTGGCAGGCGACACCACGATCCCGTATCCGTGGGTGAAGACGAGGTGTTCATTGACCCATCCACTCGACTGCTCGTCAGCAACCATTTCACGAACACCAAGCTCAACCTGCGTCTCGCGTCCGTTGAGCTCGTAACGATCAACGTCGATATCGTCGAACTCGTAATACGGACGAAGCTCCTGGGACGACCGATAGGTCGACGCCAGCACCACGGGATCCCACAAGCGGAGATTCTCGACCGTGTCAGCATTGTTCGGCAAGTCGGCGGCGCTCAGACCATTGGTCGCCGGGAATTCAACGACCTCGATTTCGGCAAGATCGAACCCGAGCTTCGTAAACTCCATGTGTCGTTCGGCGTACGGGGTCTCCTTGGTAATGAAGTTCGGCGATACCTGGAACCGTTCGACGATCTGGGGATACGCCACCCCGACGATGAGCGCCACAACCAGCCACCCGCCCCCGGCGACGGCGGGCAGCAGCCAACGCTTCTGCCACATATTCGCCAGGAAAACGAACCCCGCAACCAAAGCCACAATGGCGAGAAGCTGGTTGGCTGGGATCTGGGCGTTGACATCGGTAAAGAAGGCGCCCCGGTATGGCTCTCCAGGAGCATCGAGCAGATCATATGAGTCGAGCAAATATCCCCAGGCCTTCGTAAAAGCCAAGGCCGCCAAGATCACACTGACATGGGACTTCACTCCCGGGCGCACCTCGGGCGGGCGGTCAGGCAGGAGCTTGATGCCGCCGTTGAGGTAGTGGATAACCGCCACCACAATCAACGTGATGACCAGTTGGGTGAAAAGCCAAACATTGACCATTCGCATGAACGGCAACTGGAACACATACAATGACAGATCGTTTCCGAACACTGGGTCGAGCTTGCCGAACGATTCCGGGTTCAAGAACTGCAGGGCTGGGAGCGCCCAATCAACCGTTGATCCAGCACTCAGGAGAGCGAACACGCCGGCGACCAGCAGCAGGATCCGGCGCATGCGTGGCTCCAACCAGTCGTTGAAGCGCTCGATCATTTCGTCCTGACCCTCAATCACCAACAGATCAAAGCGGGGTGAGATCCGTTCGGCGGCATAGAGGTTCGAATACAGGATCACAAAGGAGAGTACGAAACCCACGGCTCCAAGTGCCAGCCGACTCCCATTAAGGGTCCACCAAACCGACGTGAGATTGACCGAATCGAACCACAAGTAATCGGTCCACAAAACGGCCAGTCTTCGGAGGACCTCGTAAGCCGCAAAGAGAACAACCGCGATGACGACCAGATTGAGCCGACGAGGAGCCCCGGTTGATGGTGATGAGTTAGAGATCATGAAACGCCATTCTATGGCGATTCAAAACTCATGCGTCGAGTACGACCGTGCAGGAACATTCGTCGTGGAGTGGAGGCACCGCCGACCCGGCGAACCCGCGGTTTGGTGAGACCGGTCCGGCCTCGGCCATCGTCCGACATTCGATACAACCTCGTCCGGCGACGGCCCACACCATCGTCGGTGCCTCAACGCTGACGAGCGCCCTGGCGATCCCCCGGTGGTAGGCAGCCCGAGCGATGGCCCGCACCCGACGTTCGGCGGTATCGGTCCGCCAGGCCCGGTAGGCCCGACTAACGGCCGAGGCGGCGGCCCGTGGACCATCCCCCTTGGAAGCCGCCGTAACCAGATCGGCGGCGATCGCCTCGGCAAACGCAGTGCTGACATTGGGGATATCAGCCTTATGCGACTTGGGTCGACCTGGATTCGAGCCGGTCATCTCTTCGACTGCTTCATAGCCTGCCGCGAACGATTCCTGAGCAACGATTGTCAGGCCACCATGAACCCGTTCGGTCAGTTCGGCGACATCCGGCTCCCACTCGTCTTCTGCC
Organism: bacterium; assembly: GCA_024641305.1. Classification (GTDB taxonomy): domain Bacteria; phylum Actinomycetota; class Acidimicrobiia; order Spongiisociales; family JAENVV01; genus JAENVV01. The sequence continues at coordinate 30,019 of JAHEDI010000008.1, forward strand.
ACTCGCATCTGTTCGAGGGCAATGTTCTGCGCCTCGGTGAGCTGGCGCTTGATGTCTCGAAGGACCCGATTCATGATCGGCAGCAACAGATGATCTCTCAGCTCAAGGGCATCCGGAGGGGCTTCGACGGTCACGGCCACCAGGCGGTCCGCTTGGGCGGGTTCCACATCCCCGTCGGCCTTACGGGCGTCGTGAACCTCTTCATGAGCATCGTTATCGGCAACTGCTGGCGTGACGACCGGAACTTCGGCCGTTTCGCGCAACGCCGCGAACAGCCCACCCAAGTCGTCCGGGTCAGGCTCGGCCGCTGGCTGCACCGGCTCTTCCGCGGCGACCCCGACCTCCGGAGTTTCCACGGTCGGTTCGCCGGAGTCGATCTCGCCGGTCTTGTCGGTTGCGTCCTCGCCGAGTTCAAGTACCTCTGCAGCTGGCTCGTTTTCGAGGGTCTCGTCGTGAGCAGTGACGTCCGGCGCTTCGACTTCGTCGTGTTTGGCCGGGATGATCTTGATTATCGAGAACTCTGCCTCCTCTGGTTCGTCGGGCACCCGAGGGGCGTTGAGCCGGCGCACCTCCTCGGCCATTTCGGAGGCATCGATTGGAGCAGCATTCGGAGGGTCGACTCGCTTCGGTGCAGGAATGAGCTTGATGCCGTCGGAATCCCAGTCAGGGCTATCAGCCGAAGGCTTTTCGATAACCTTTACCGAGGAGTCGACATACGCAGCGGCCGGAGGGGCGGCCTCAAGTTCTTCGCGTTTACGCTTCAAGTCATCTTCGAGCCGAGCCACGGCGACCTGAACGGAGTCGAGTTCAGAAAGTAGCTCAACCCGGCGAACTTCCAGCGATCGAGCTCGTTCCTGAGCAGCATCGGCCTGGGTTCTCGCCTTTTCGACAATCTCATCATGCTGGGCGCGGGCATCGACCAGCAGCCGCTCCGATTCCATTCGAGCGAGCCTCATGAGCTCTTCGCTCTCACGGCGGGCATTCGACTGAATTCGATGGGCGTCACGTTCGGCTTTGCCAACGATCGCCAACGCCTCCCGAGCCGCCTCTTCTACGGCATGCTTCGCCTCTTCCAACGATTGCTCGATGAGCGTTTCGGCCGCGATCCAGGCGTCGCGTCGCAAATTCTCGGCCGCTTCGCTGGCCTCCCGACGAGACAGCTCAATCTCTTTGTGAGCCGAATCACGCCAAGTGGTTACTTCACTGGTGGCTCGATTACGCAACGTGTCAGCAGCTTGATGGGCTGCCTCGAGAATATGTCTGAGTTCGTCCGCGAACGAGTTGAAGTCGATGGAAGTCTCGCCCATCTGTTCGAGCCGGGCGAGGAGCGCGTCCTTTTCCCGAGCCAGTTCATTGATGCGAGCAGCCTGGCCCTCGATGTATGAGTTGACCTGACCCTGATCAAACCCTCGCAGTTTGGTCGAGAAGGGCGGCGAATCTTCAAAGCCGGTGGACATGGGCGCCACGATACCGCGCCCCGTGTCGATATTCGGCGCTTTCAGACCGAAATCACGACTGTTGACCGGTCAGGTAGGCGAGCGCGTCGAGATATGTCTCAACCCGAACCTTCTCGATGTCTACATCAAATCCTTCTAATTCATCCCAGTTGTCGGCAGGGACGAACATCACATCAGCCCCGGTCGCCTGAGCGGCGACGATCTTCTGGCGGATACCCCCGATCGGTCCAACCGAGCCATCGAGGTCAATCGTGCCAGTGCCGGCGATGACCCGACCGCCCGCCAGGTCTTCTTCGGACAACATGTCAATCAGGGTTAGCGTGTACATGAGACCCGCCGAAGGGCCTCCCACGTTGGTGGTATCGATCTCTATATCGATCGGTGAGGTGTAGCTCCAGTTGTAGGTGGTGGCCAGAAAGCCGACCATGGGTCGGGTCGGATCGGACACATGCTCGACGAGGGTCACCGTTAGGGAGACGGGCTTCCCGTCGCGCAGAAGCTCAAGGGCGACCTCGTCACCGACGGCACGCTCACCAATCAACGAGGTCAGATCGCCGGAAGTCATTACCGGGACACCATCGACCTTGACAATCACATCGTCAGGCAGGAGCACGCCTTCGACCGGGGAACCCTCAGTGAGCCCCGCCACAAGCACACCTTCGCCACTCACGGTCACGTCATATCCGAGGTAATTGAGCGCCACGTAGACGGCGTTGGTCTTGGACTCGTCCATCGAAAGCCGATTCCTGGCGCGGTACTCCTCATCGGTTTGACCCACCGGTCGTACCGCCTCACGGGGAATAATGTCGACAGAGCTCTCGAACTGAGCCAACGCATACTCGATCACCGAAACCGGAGATAGCGAGATCGTCAGCATATAGAACTCGCCGTCGATCGGGTCCGGGTTGGCCATCGTGACAAGATCATCGATTTCGTATGCCGGACCGGGAGAAAATGAATAGTACGGAAGCGTGACCGACGCACCGACCCCGATCAAAATTGCTGCGACCACGATGACGACCGCAAGGACGACCGGCCACCGCGCCGGGCGGTCGGGCGTCCTGGCATCGACCGCTGGAGGAAGGAGGGTGTCCATCCAAAGCATGGTAACTGTCCGGAATGCTTATCTGACGCTCACTCAAGGATTCGAATCGCGAAAGCGACCAAGGCTGATACCGAAGGGTTATCATCGTGGCTATGCGACCCGAACTTATTATGATCGATGAAGAACGCGATGGCGGAAGCCTGACGGTCGTAGCCGTTCTTATCAGGAACAACGAGGAGTTCCGCGGCCGGGCCACTGGACCCGCCGACGCCTCCACGCACCTCGACATCGTTTGCCGAGCGACGCTCGAAGCTGCCAAGGTCGCCAGCGACCGCCAGCTCGATGTCGATTTCGCCGGCCTCGCCATTACCGACGTGCAGTCAAAGCCGATCGCTCTAGCCCTGGTACGGGTCGACAACGGCGAGAACGTGTACGTCGGTACGGCTCGCGTGAAGTCAGATGGTGCCACCAAGGCGGTCGCCCGGGCCATCATGGATGCCATCAACCGGCCACTGTTCGGCTAGCCACGAATAACCCCTGCGGTCCGATTCTCCGGGTCAGCGGGTAACCATCGTTCAACGACCTGCCGGCAGTTCTCGCCGCTGAGCTCGTTGGTGACGTACAAAGAAAAAGAGGCCCGACAGAAGCCGGGCCTCTTTTCAATTGACCGTGGTCGGACTAACGAAGTTCGACACTGGCGCCGGCAGCCTCAAGGGTCGCCTTGGCTTTTTCGGCATCTTCTTTGCTGGCACCTTCAAGAACGGTACCGTTCGCTTCGACGAGATCCTTGGCCTCTTTGAGACCGAGGTTCGTGATGCCACGGACCTCTTTGATGACCTGGATCTTCTTATCGCCGGGGCTGGTCAGGACAACATCGAACTCGTCCTTTTCTTCCTCGACGGCAACATCGCCGGCAGCAGCAGGAGCCATCGCCATGGCCATCGGAGCGGCAGCAGTTACGTCAAACTTCTCTTCGAACGCATCCAAGAAATCTTTGAGTTCCAGGACGGTCATTTCTCCAAAGACTTCCAATAGGTCGTCTGTACTCATCTTCGTTTTCGCCATGGTTATTCCTCCTCGGCGGCCGCGGCGACTGGCGCCTCGGTCTCTAGTTCGGTCACAACTTCTTCGTCAGCCTCGGCTGCCGGTTCAGAAACGACTTCATCGTCAGCAGCGGCCTCTGCCTGAGCAGGAGCCTCTCCATCTGTGTCAGTCACCTCTTGAGAAGCGGTAGCTTCCGTTGATTCAGCCGCGTCTTGCGAAGCGGGCGCATCCTGGGAAGCGGGGTCGGTTTCTTTCTTTTCAAGCAGTTGCGAGAACAGCGACGCGGCATCGCGCGTGAACGACTGGAGCATCCCGGCAAAGTTGACCAACGGTGCCTTGGCAGCACCAGCTATCTTGGCCAACAAGACTTCGCGAGGCTCAATGTCAGCGAGCTTGGTCACCGACTCAGGGGTCAGCATCTCAGTGCCAAGAACGCCTGACTTGATAACCAATGCTTCGTTCTCTTTCGCAAAATCCCGAAGGACCTTGGCGATCGAAACGGCGTCAGTATCAGCGAAGGCCAAACCGGTGGGACCCGTAAGGTCATCACCAAATTCGATCCCAAGCTCATCGGCGGCTCGACGAGCCAACGACATCTTGACAACCTTGAACTCACCACCAGCTGCCCGAAGCGCCCGACGGAGCTTCTGCTGCTGGTTGACGCTCAACCCACGGTACTCGGCGAGGTATGTAGCCCGCGCCGAGCCCAACCGGTCTCTGATCTCTTCAACTGCCTGGACCTTCTCAGGTCGTGGCATAGACTCCTCCTCAATAGGAAAAGGTTCTTCGACCGCAGAACGAAGAACCTCAGAGGAGGGCTTCAACCTGCGTAGGACGAGCTTGTCGCTCTTTTGACCTCAAAGGGTCCGACGGTCTGGGGTCGAAGACTGGTCTTTTGACCAGGCTTGGAGTTGTGCCTGCAAGCATACCGGCAGGACTTCTCTGTGTCATATCCACCGGGTTTCTTCAGACGTACTCACGCACCGTGACGGGATGAGGCCATCCTCCCCTGAAATTTCACTTGCCGTGGCCTTCCATGAAATTCGCCGTAGACAGGTTCGGGAAGAGGCGCGATAGTCGAACCAGATACCCGGGGCATCACACCGGGCGGGGACAGACAACGGAAAGGCTGTCAGACAGACAAACCACTAAGACCTTCCCTAACGCAGACAGACCTGTCGGGCAACGCTCTGGAGCGACCCACTCTCTCAGAGCAATCGTGGACCCTACCCTGCGCGATTGCGAACAGCTCCGGCGAAGCTCTGACTCTGCTCAGCGGAAGTCATCCCCACATCGAAGAACGCCCGGTCCGCAGCCCGGGCGTTCTTCTTGATCGACCGGACGGCGAAACGTCCCGTTCGTGTGCACACTCAGGCAACTTCAACATCGTCGGACGGTCGGCCAACGAAATGAGTCTTCCTCGGCCGAGGAAGACTTATTTCAACTATCAAACGATCAAGACCCGCTAGGCCTTCTTTTTTGGCACATACGGCTGAACCCGGATTCCGGGGCCCATGGTTGATGCCACCGAGATATTGCGGATGTAGACACCCTTTGAGGCAGCCGGGCGGGCGCGGCTGATCTCGCCAGAGATCGCAACGAAGTTCTCGAACAGCTTGTCGGCCTCGAAAGAAACCTTGCCGATCGGGACATGCACGTTGCCGAACTTGTCGTTGCGGTATTCGATACGGCCACCCTTGAATTCGGTTACGGCCTTACCGATGTCCTGGGTCACGGTGCCGGCCTTCGGGTTAGGCATCAAGCCCCGTGGTCCGAGCACTCGACCGAGCGTCCCTACCTTGGCCATCATGTCGGGTGAGGCGATCATCAGGTCGAAGTCGAGGGCACGACCGGCCGTAAGTTCCGCAACAAGCTCTTCTCCACCAACGAGATCAGCACCGGCTGCTTCGGCTTCGGCATGCTTTTCGGATGAGGCGATCACTGCAATGCGGACCGTCTTTCCGGTTCCGTTTGGAAGCGACACGGTTCCTCGTACCAGTTGATCGGCTTTGCGAGGGTCGATGCCAAGCCGAAACGCCACCTCGACGGTTTCATCAAAGGTCGCCGTTGCCAAAGACTTGACGAGATCAAACGCCTCTTCGGCTTCATAATCGTTGTTGGCGTCGTAACGCTTTTTTGCTTCAACCGTCTTCTTACCGGCCATGTTTACTTCTCCTCGTGGTTCAAACGGCGTGAGCCTCCCACCTAGATGGTTCTTCAGTTGTTCGCAGTTTCGGCAAAGCCATCCCTGCTGCCCGATTCGAAGAATCAGGCTGTGGTGCCAGAGGCGTGAGCCTCCCACGTATGCGGTTTCCAAATTGTCCGCAGTTTCGGCAAAGCCGAACACTGCATCCTGATTCCAAGAATCAGGCGATCAGCCCTTGACCGTGATGCCCATCGAACGAGCGGTGCCCTCGATGATCTTCATGGCTGCGTCGATGTCATTGGCATTGAGGTCGGTCATCTTTGTCTCGGCAATCTGTCGTACCTGATCACGAGTGACTGATCCCACCTTGACGGTGTGAGGTGTGGCTGACCCTTTCTCAAGACGCGCAGCCTGACGGAGCAGGACCGGTGCCGGCGGCGTCTTGGTGATAAAGGTGAATGAACGATCTTCAAAGACCGAGATTTCCACCGGAATGATGGTCCCGGTCTGTTTCGCCGTTGCCTCGTTGTACGCTTTGACGAAGTCCATGATGTTGACACCGTGCTGACCAAGCGCCGGACCAACGGGCGGAGCCGGGCTGGCTTGGCCAGCCGGGATCTGCAGTTTGATTACGGTCATCAGTCTCTTGCGACCCATTATGTTTCCTTGATTTGAGGGTTTGGTTGCTTCTCAGGCTCTGATCAGAAGCGGATGCCGGCGTCGGAGCAAGACGCCAACATCGGACCAGGCCTGAAGGCGAAGCCGAGGCTTCCCCGAATGTTCGGTTAGTTCTTTTGGATGTCGGTGAAACCCAATTCCAGTGGAGTGTCTCGCCCGAAGATGTCGACGAGAACGGTGACTTTGGACTGATCGAGGTTGATGGATTCGATGATGCCGTTGAAATCGGCGAATGGCCCAACCACAACTCTGACCGAATCGCCCATTTCCCATTCGGGTTTGAATTGCGGAGCTTTGGCCTCTTCGTCGACTTCGGCACCACCGAGGAACCGTTCTACCTCTCGCCGGGACAATGGAACGGGCTTCGTACCCGAACCAACGAATCCGGTGACGGCCGGCGTGTTCCGAACGGCATACCAGGTGTCGTCATCGAGATACATGCGGCAGAGGACATAGCCGGGCAACGACTTGCGTTGCACGGTCTCCTTCTTGCCATTCTTGATTTCGACGACGTCTTCCATCGGGATGACGATTTCGAAAATCCGGTCTTCAAGATGCATGGACTTCGTTCGGGTTTCCAGGTTCATCTTGACTTTGTTCTCATACCCGGAATACGAGTTGATCACATACCAGTCGCCTTGCTTGTCGTACGGGCTGACCGGCTTGGGCGGTATGGTCTCGACCGGTTCGGCAGGTACGGCGTCCGTAGGCGCCTCGACGACCTCGGCCACAACCGATTCGGTGGCCACCTCGCCGTCTACGTCAGTCGGAGGCGTGGCGTCAGGTTCGGAAGCCTCAGCTTCTTCGATCTCTTCAATCGCGTCGTCTTGCGCGATGTCACTCATATTCCCAACTCCAAGATGTACAGAAGACCCTCTTTAAAACCTATGTCAATCGCGAACACGAACGCGGTAAGCGCAACGGTGGTGATCATCGTCACCGCGGTGAAAGCCACCATCTGCTCCCGGGTAGGCCACGACACTCGCTTCAGTTCCGCCCGAACTTCCTTAAGGAAGTGCCAGACTCGCCGGAAAAAGGGTTCCCTGGCCTTCGTGGCCGGGGCAGCCCGCTTGGCGGCGGCGCGCTGAACAGCAGACTTTCCAGCCTGCGATTCTTTCTCCTGCTGTGCGGCCTTTTCAAGACGCCGTTGCTCACGATCTTGGATGCGGCGTTGATCTCGGTTCATGATCTTGTTGGTTCCTCATTCTGTCCGTGAAGCAGGGGTGGTGGGGTTCGAACCCACAACCTCCGGTTTTGGAGACCGGCGCTCTGCCAGTTCGAGCTACACCCCTCTGGAGGGGAATTTCAGGCGCGGTAAGCAAGTATACGAATCCAAAGGTCGAACTGTAAAGCCGAGACAGAACTACCCGTCCGGATCGGACCGCGAAACCACGAGATTCCGTCTCGAACGGACCGCCGTCAGGGCAACGCCAACACAAACCGCCAGCCCGGCGGCAACCGCCAACCTTCCCCATGAGCGTGACTTGTACGGGTCATCAAGGCGCCCCATTACCGCATCGACGAGCGAAGCCGGCGGAGTCCAAGAGTACCTGCGACCCTCTTCAAGAAGTTTGGCAATCTGTCGAAGTCGATCGGCCTCGCTTCGACAAACCAGACATGACGACAAGTGGGTGGCGATCGACTCGGGGAGCGGCGTCGACGAACCGATGTATTCGGGAAGCAGCCGTCCGATCGATCGACAACGAATCTGATAAGTCCGCGAAGCGGCCGCGGCGCCAATCCGATCGAGATTCACCAGTCGACATCCACAAGGAGAGCCCGAAGGCGTCGTCGTGCCCGATGCAACCGTACCTTGGCGGCGCCGGCGGTAATCCCGAGCGCGTCAGCGATCTCAATATGCGACCATCCTTCGACGTCTTTGAGTACAACCACCATTCGCTGTTCGGCTGTCAGCGTATTGAGCGCTTCACGCAACGCCACCGAGAGATGGAGTGTGTCGTCAAGATGACCGGGATTGTGTCGGCGAGTTTCGTCCACAACCGTCTGAACCTCGTCGATATCGGCATGCCGGTGACGCTTCTGGCGGCGCCGGTGGGTCCAGGCCGTGTTGACGGTGATGCGATGCAGCCACGTCGAAAAGGCCGATTCCCTGCGAAACGCTGGCAGAGCTCGCCAGGCACGGACGAACGTCTCTTGAGCAACATCTTCGGCAAGATGAGGGTCGCGGACGAGTCGGACGGCCAACGTGTAGACATCACGCTGATTCTGCTGAACAAGGTGGCGAAAGGCGTCTCGGTCGCCTGACTGAGCGGCCGCCACCCAATGATCATTGGGGTGAATCGGATGCGAACTCATCGGGTAACCCTCACTTGGGCAGTGACACAGACCTCACCGGCCGAGACGAGAGTCATATCGACTTGAGCGGCGGTCGAGTCCATGGCCGTTACGGTACCGCTAATCCGTCCACTATCACCTGCCAGAAACGGCTTTTTGAACCGGACGGACGCCTTGGACAACGGCACGGGTGCGTCAGTGTGCCGCCCGGCAGTCTGGAACATCCAAGCGGCAAGAAGCAGACCGTGACAGATGACCCGTGGCAGACCCCCCGCCCGCGCGGTGGCATGGTCCCAGTGGATTGGATTGAAATCAGAGGAGGCCGAGGCATACCGAACCAGATCGGCCCGGCTCGCCGATTTCGAAACCGGTGCGATGGCTGATCCAGCAGCAGGCATCCGCTCGGGGCGGACTATCTGGTTGTCACCGCGCCGATGAACGTCTGGCTCGACCTGCTCGGCGTCACTTGCCGGTGGTGCCTGTGGCGACATGATGAAGGTGGAAGACGAAGAGATCACCGGGTCGCCGCCATGATCCACAATGGCAGCCCCGAATGACACGAACGCCATACCGCCACGTTCACGAATCCGCTCAACCGTCGCGGTAACAGCCAGCTCACTGCCGACCAGAATCGGCCGATGCCACTCGAACGTCTGATCCGCATGTAACAGGATGCGGTTGTAATCGCCAACATCCGACCCGAACAAGAATTCGGGAGCTACCGCGAACAGAGCCACCGACGCGATCGACGGCGGAGCGAGTGTGGTCCACCGGATCGGATCATCACCCGTGGCCGCCACATAGGCATTCACCAACTGGGGCGTAACAGCCACCGAAAACGGTCCATATGACCGACCTGCCAGATGATCAATACTCATGAGTTCACAGTAGTCGGGCCTCGGGCCCGGCGCCGGTGCGCCAGGCCCCATATGCGACGGTCACCCGCCCCGGTTCCAGCTACCAAACCACCATGCGGCCCCTAACGCCCACCAGGCCTTTACCGGGCAACTTCCACCGACGAGCCTCTCCCCCAACCGGACCTGGCGGTTCGGGTGAGGGAGGTTACCAACGGTCCCATTGCGTGGATTCACCGGGTTGCTCCGACCCGTCCAGCTCCAAAAAGAAAAGGACGGCCGGTTGGCCGTCCTTTCTTGAGACCCACAAATTCCGCCCGCAGGTTCAGTGCTGGACACGGTACCACTAAGCACATTCGTGTTGTTTGAGAATCCCCTACTTACTTGCAGCTAGTCCGAATCACCCCAGTGGCGAGCAGCAGAACGCGGAGAACCACCCGCTCCACCGCTAAACGAAACGAGGCCCGGGGGCCTCGTTTCGTTTAGCGAGTTTCTTTGTGATTGGTGTGTGTTCGACACCAAGAGCAGTACTTGGAGAGTTCCAAGCGCTCTTTCGTGTTGGACTTATTCTTGGTCGTCACGTAGTTGCGATGTTTGCACGTCTCGCAAGCCAGCGTGATGGCCGGTCGTTTGTCAGAGGGCATTCTCTGGTTTCCTTCGGTTTTGCAGAACCTGGGCGGGAGTTTCCCGCCCAGGAGCTGCGATGCTCAGATGAGCTATTTGATCACCTTCGTGACGAAGCCGGCACCGACGGTGCGGCCACCTTCACGAATGGCGAACTTGAGGCCTTCTTCCATGGCAATCGGAGCGATGAGTTCCACGGTCATTTCCGTGTTGTCGCCCGGCATAACCATTTCGGTACCTGCCGGCAGGGTGACTGAACCCGTTACGTCGGTCGTCCGGAAATAGAACTGCGGACGGTAACCGGCGAAGAACGGGTTCTGACGACCGCCCTCATCACGGGTGAGAATGTAGACCGAAGCCTCGAACTCGGTGTGAGGTGTGATCGAACCCGGCTTGGCCAGAACCTGGCCGCGCTCGACTTCGTCCTTACCGACACCACGAACGAGAACACCGACGTTGTCTCCGGCGCGTCCCTCATCAAGCAACTTGCGGAACATTTCGATACCGGTTGCTACCGTCTTCCTGGTGGCCTTGATGCCGACGATCTCGACTTCTTCGTTGACCTTCAAGATTCCCTGCTCGACCTTACCGGTCACAACCGTTCCACGGCCGGTGATGGAGAAAACATCCTCGATCGACATGAGGAATGGTTTGTCGGTGTCACGCGCGGGCTCCGGGATGTACGAGTCCACCGCTTCCATGAGTTCCATGATCTGCTCGGCAGCAGCTTCGTCACCATCAAGGGCTTTGAGTGCAGAACCACGGACCACCGGGACGTCGTCACCGGGGAATTCGTACTCGCTCAGAAGTTCACGAACCTCGAGCTCGACGAGTTCAAGTAGTTCCTCATCGTCGACCATGTCGGTTTTGTTCAGGAACACAACGATGCTCGGAACCCCAACCTGACGGGCGAGCAGGACATGCTCACGGGTCTGTGGCATGGGGCCATCGGCGGCCGACACAACAAGAATGGCACCGTCGACCTGGGCCGCGCCGGTGATCATGTTCTTGATGTAGTCAGCGTGACCTGGCATGTCGACATGGGCGTAGTGACGGTTGGCCGTCTCATACTCGACATGCGAAATCGAGATCGTGATTCCACGCTCTCGCTCTTCTGGCGCCTTGTCGATCTCGTCGAATGCATAGACCGGGGACCCCGGAATGCGATCGCCCAACACCTTGGTGATGGCGGCAGTCAACGTGGTTTTACCGTGGTCGATGTGTCCCATCGTTCCCACATTTACATGCGGCTTGGTCCGCTCAAACTTACTCTTGGCCATGCCGGTTCTCCTTCTTGCGTGGCTCTGTCATTTCGTTTCGGAACGACTAGGCATACTGTCAGCCGTCAGCTCTCGACGCCGTAACGCGGACAGCTGAAAGCTGCTTTACGCCTATCCATTTCCGTAGCGGCGGGCAGACTTGAACTGCCGACCTCTCGATTATGAGTCGAGCGCTCTTACCAACTGAGCTACGCCGCCTCGTGCTCGGCGAGAACACTTTGTTCAACGTCGTGACACTGCTGGTCTATTGGGCTTTCCGAAGAAAACCTGAGCCTCCTTCCGGATTTGAACCGGAGACCTCATCCTTACCATGGATGCGCTCTACCAACTGAGCTAAGGAGGCGTAAGTTGTACTAGATCCCGGGCTTGTCCGAGATCCGTGCCGGGAGAAGGATTTGAACCTCCGAAGGCGAAGCCGGCAGATTTACAGTCTGCTCCCTTTGACCGCTCGGGCATCCCGGCAGACCGAGACTGCTCTCGGGCGGGGGTTAGATTAGCAATTCTGCGGCACCCGCCTAATTGAGTTCCCTTGAGTCACTCCAACTGATCTTCGGTCTGGAGTCTCTGAGACCTAACAACCAGGAACAATCCCGCGCTCAGAGCAAGGATAGCGAAGGCTGCGCAGGCCACCGCCAACCCGGAGAATCGTTCCCGGGCCAGTTGGGCTGCATAGCCGATCACCGCGGCGACCGCCCCCATGCCATATCCGGTCCAACGAAGGATCTGGCCTTGCCGAAGCGCGGAAACGGCGTGGCCCTCTCCGAATTCCAGCAAGGCCGACGTTCTCCGGCGGACCATCGACCCAAGCCACCAGGCAGACGCACCCAGGTAGGCAACCACAAAAGCCAACCACTGTGGCTCAACCAGGAACAGGCCAACCAACCCTGCGCCCACCAACCCGAGCCACATCCGGCGGGTCTTCATGATGAATCCTATGCCCCAGGCCGGTCCCTTGACCGCCGAGATGACTGACGTTGCCATCCCCCACCCGGCGACGACCAGCGTCAAAACGATCGCGACGATCGTGGCGTTTTCCTGGGAAAGGACTATCAACGCATTCCGCTCGACTGAGCGGTGAGGCGGGCGATACGTTCCTCGACGGGCGGGTGGGTCGAAAACAGCTTGCCCATGGTCTGGCGCGCATTGAGAGCTTTAAGCGGGTCGGCGATAAAGAGTTGCGAGACGGCCGGGTTGACCCGCATAGGAATCTGGGCGGTACCTTGACTGATCTTGGCGAGAGCTGACGCGAGGTTCAATGGCCGTCCGGTAATCATCGCCCCGGTTTGGTCGGCTTCGAACTCGCGAGAACGAGAAATAGCCATTCGAATGATCATGGCTGCGATCGGGGCGAGGAAAATCGACAGCAGAGCCATCACGCCTGCGATCGGGTTGTTGTCGCGGCCTCGGCCCCCCGAGAAGAGGGCCATGCGGCCAAAAATGGAGAGGGCGGCCGCCAGCATCGCCGCGATCGAGGATATGAGAATGTCGCGGTTGCGGACATGAGCCAGTTCGTGAGCGATCACGCCCTCAAGTTCGTCGCGGTTCAGCAACTGAATGATGCCGGCCGTGACGGCCACCACAGCATGTTTGGGGTTGCGCCCGGTGGCGAAGGCATTCGGCTGGGGCGAGTTGATGAAGTAGAGGCGCGGCTTTGGCATGTCCATGTACTGGGCAAGCCGACTCAAAATGGCTTGGACTTCGGGAAGTTCATTGTCCGGGACCGGCTGGGCGCGGGCCGACATGATCGCCATCTTGTCGGAAAAGAAGTAGGCGACGGCGTTGATACCGACCGCGAACAAGAGTCCAATGTAGATGCCCCCATTGGGGAAAAGCGCGATCCCGATCCACCACACGAGAGCGGAGAGGAATCCGAGAAGAGCGACGGTTTTCAGGTTGTTGGTCACCTACCAATCGTACCCTGTCGGCCCCTTTATGAAACGCCGGCGGTTAAACATCAACTAAATTCTGGGCCCCATCGCTGCCATGGCTACGGGTGTGAAATGGGCACTCACAATTGCTGGCGGTCGAGGTGCATGAGGACGTGAGGGCGGTCTCCCGCGGTCAGAAAAACGTCGCCGCTGGTCGCAAAACCGAACCGTTCATAAAAAGGGACCGCATCAACGCGGGCGTTGCACCACACCCGACCACCACCCCTAACTCGGGCGTGAGCCAGTAGTGCCTCGAGTATCTGTCCTCCAAACCCACTGCTTCGGAAAAGCGGCTCGGTGGCCATTCCACGAACTCGCCAGGCTTGCTCATCACCTGATCCCGGATAGGAAGAACGCATGATGGTGCCGACTGACACAAGTGCACCATCCAACTCAATCCCATAGGTAGCCGTCGTTTCAAACTGCTCCTCGGGATATCTAACCGCGTCATCGGAAACGGCCTCCGGACGAAGAATCCGACGTCGAAGGGCGAGGGCATCGACAGGTGGGATGAGACTCAGTGGCATCAGGAGGACCCTAGTTGGGGCGACATCGAAAGCTGGCCTCGTCCTGCCACAATGCGGCCGTGCGGAAACTATGGACCATCGGCGTATTCGTTGTCTTGGCGTCGCTAGACAACGCTGCCATCATGATGATCCCGAGCATGGTGCTGCCGATAGCAGACGACCTCGGGGTGTCCGAGGCGGCTCTTGGTGGGCTCACGGCGGCCGTCATCCTGCTGACCGCATTCACCGCGGCCGTGTGGGGTTTCTTCGGAGATCGGACAGGTCGAAAGAACCTCCTCTTCTGGGGCACCATCATCTGGGTCGGGGGCGTATTCGCCGCCGCCAATTCTCAAACATATGGTGGCTTGTTCGTCGCCATGATGGTCGCCGCCATCGGTTTCGGATCAATCACGTCTGTCGGGTTCTCAGTCGTATCCGACTTCGTGCCGCCGCACCGACGGGGCCTGGCACTCAGCTTTTGGGGTCTATCTCAGGGGGCGGGCGGCTTGATCGGTGGGTTGGCAGCCAGCCAACTCGGCGCCGGCGACTGGCGCCGACCCATGGGACTTCTGGCAGCGGTCGGGGCCGGCTTCGCCGTCCTGTTTCTGACCACTCGGGACCCCGCGAGAGGCCAGTCGGATCCTGAATTGGCGGGTCGCGCATCGGAACTCGAAGAGCGGATCGAATTGGCCGAACTGCCGGCCATCATCCGGCGCCGATCGAACACCTGGCTCATCAGCAAAGGCCTCGCTGCCCAGTTCGCCTACGGGTCCCTCTTGTGGGTTCCTCTGCTGTATCAGACCAAGATCGCCGAACTTGGATACAGCATCGAAACCTCCACCCGGGCCGGTGGCTTGTATTTCTCGATCCTGCAAATCGCCGCGATTACCTCGATTGGCGCTGGATGGCTCGGTGATCGGTGGCAAAGACGAACGCTCAGCGGTCGGGCCCGCCTATCGACCTTCTCGATCCTTGGCGCAGTTCCCTTCTTTCTGGCGTTCTTCTTCGTTCCTCTCAAAGCCCTTCCCCTGACCGATGGAGCTAGTTCCAGCCAGGTGACCAGGGAAGTAATGGTCAGTTTTGTAACCAATGGATGGGTAGCCCTGGCCTTTCTCTTGGCCTTTGCGGCAGTGGTTTTGACGTCCGCCGACTCGCCGAACGCGTTCGCCCTCATCGTCGACGTCAATCTGCCGGAGCACCGAGGGACCGTTTTCGGGTTGGTGACCCTGGCCGAGGGAGTTAGCCGGAGCATGGGCAATGGTCTGGTCGGTTGGGTCACGGCGACCTTCATAACCACGGCCGCAGTCTCGAAGAGTTACGCCATCGCCCTGGCCGGATTCCAGTTGTTCTTCTTGCCGACCGGATATTGCTATTGGCGTCTCACCAGAACGGCTCCTGACGACATCGAGGACGTCAAGCGAACCCTCACCCAACGAGCTGCGACATGACCGAGCAGGTCGTACCGTACAAAGACCTATTGCAGGCGGACTGGGCCCGTGATAGGTATTAACTACCAGCGAAGGGAGGCGACATGTATCAGCCTGATCCTCGGACTACCACCGACCTCGCAGATGTCCACACAGACCCGGTGCGTCATGTTTTCGTTGACGTGGAGTCGACTTCGCGCCCGGTCCCCGGTCCAAGAAGACACATGTTCGAATGCGACGTTGACATCCGTGTGTCTGACGGCCGGGATGAGAAGCTGTACCAGACGAGCCTCACGATCCACCACCCGAGAGGATGGATGGGCATTGAGGCAGGGTTTGCCTACAACATCGATCCGCGCGAATACCCGACATTTGATGAGCGAGCCGACATTGCGTACGGTCGGGCCGTTGCAGCGCTAGCCACCGACCAATTGGTGTCGGTGGCGATGCTTGGCACGGGCAAGCCGATTTTCGTCGACGAAATATCCGACCCCGACGAGGATTAGCCAAGCCGCCCGTCAGTTGTAATGTTTCACCGACTCCCAGACGCCAGACAGTTGAGCGTCCGGTTCAAGGCAGAGATATAGGGGAAGGCCGGCTTCTTCGTTCGCTACGCCGTACGGGTTGGAAATTGATGCAACGGTCTCATATCCCGGGCATACGAGATCCATTACGTCCTTCACATAACCGACTCCGATGATCGGCCCATGGGCATCGGGCGGGCCCCACAAAAAGTAGTTGTTATGCCCTGAATTGGCGGATGGCAACCCGACGGCCGGGCCGAGAATGTCAATAGCGCCCGCCTCACCGTATGAACCGGTGAAGATGACTGTCTCAGACCTCAACTCAACAGGGATCGCCCCATACAGAGCGCTCACTTGATCGACAAGCTCGGGCCAACCTACGGTTTCACCGAGTTCGCCTGTGGCGTCAAAGGTTGACGCCGAGGAGATCGGCATGACAGGCAGCGAGATCACAACGCCGATCGCCAGTCCCAGCCCGGTAACAACGGCCATCCAACGTCGCGCCGGCAACCGCAGCTCCTCAAACCAGATCGCTCCTGACGCCAGCAACAACGAATACATCGGAGCGATGTAGTAAGCCTTCCCGCCCGTCAAAAGAAACACCACAAACAGGACTACATAGACAATCGCCAATGACCGCCAGACTCTGAGTTCTTCAGCTCGGGCCAGACGCCACCAGCCGATAGCTGCAGGAACCGCCAAGACGATGGACAGCAGTAGCGGCTGAAAGAGCGCAAATGCCAGGGGTCCTTGGCTACGAGCCTGGAGGGCCTGAGCCATCTCAAATTGGGGTAACCGATGGTCGATCTGCCACAAGACATTGGGAAGCGCGATCAACGCTGCCAACGCAACGCCCATCCACGGCCAGATACCAGCCAATAACCGCCTTTGCTGAGTAGCGATGATTCCAATGAGCAACGCTCCCGCCAGCAACAACATGGTGTGCTTGTTCAGCGCACCAAGCCCGACGACGACTCCGAGCGCCAACCAAAGCCTGGAATTGGCTCCGCCGAGGATATGGACGGCAATGAGAAGGGCCGCCGTCCAAAGAGCAAAATCGAAAACGGCGGTGCTGAGCAGGTGACCCTCCCCCAGCACCACCCCGGCAAACCCGGCGGCAGCCGCCGCGTATCCCTGGGCGGTCGAACCGCCGCCGAGACGTTTGGCAAGAAAAGCAGCCATCAGAGCGATCGCGCCGACCGCCAGAGCAGGCAACACGCGCAACGCGAATGGAGAAGGACCGGCAATCAGCTCCGAGAGACGGGCGACGAGCGGAGTCAATGGCGGCTGATCGACGTATCCCCAGTCGAGATTGCGGCCCGCCACGACGAAATACAACTCATCGCGATGGAATCCGTACCGGGGAGCGGCGACCAGAAGCAGCCCGACAGAAGCGACGGCCGCCACCACGGCACTCCGGGAGATTCGGAACCTCACAGCCATTGGCGCCATTCTGGCAGGTGGTATCTCGAAATTCCCTCGCTAGGCCTAAAACAATGTTTTCGCGACCTCCGATCACCGCAAATCCTCGAAGAGTACGATCCTTGAACCGGATCGATGTGAAAGGAGCCATCATGCTTTCCGATTATCCAATCGTGGCAGCCCTCCCCGCGAGTGACATTGGGCGGGCCCGTAGGTTCTACGAGGAGACCCTTGGCCTGGCACCCGACCCCGACGCCGGGGACAAGGAGGCCAGCTTCCCGTGTGCTGATGGAACGGCGCTTTTTGTCTACCGATCGTCATTTGCAGGAACCAACCAGGCAACGGCGGCGGCATGGCAGGTACCGGACCTCAGATCCGTCGTCGCCGAACTCCGCAGTCAAGGAGTCATCTTCCATGAATATGATCTGCCTGGTTTGAAGACCGAGAACGGAGTCGCCGTTCAGCCCGACGGAACCCAGGCCGCCTGGTTCACCGACACCGAAGGCAACATCCTCGGTCTTAGTCAGCGAGCCACATAGCATTCGTTTGTTGGACCAATTGTTGGACCAATTGTTGGACCAACTCGAAACGGGCGACCGCCAGTGAGGGCGGTCGGAATCGACGGCAGCGCCCGACGATGGGCGATTGTCGCCCTCGAATCTGGCAGCTTCGCGGGCGCCACCGTATGCGAAGCCCTCACACCGTCACCGCCAATCTGTGACGGAGCAACGGCAATTGGGATCGACATTCCGCTCACCACCCCCATGAAAGGGCGTCGGAGCGCTGAGTCACTGGCGCGCAGCTTGTTGCCAGGACGGTCGTCGTCGGTATTCTCGACGCCACCTTCCGACGTACTCGCCGAGGCAACCTATCAGGCGGCTCTGAATCGAGCGCGTCAGGTATATGGCTACGGAATCTCTGCTCAGGCCTACGCCCTCCGCCGGGCCATTTTTGATGCCCGGGGAAGCCAACTGGCGCTCCATGAAGTCCATCCGGAGCTCAGTTTCAGCTTCATGAACTCCGGCGACCGCCTGGCCTCCAAGAAATCCTGGACCGGCATGCGACAGCGCTTGGAGCTCCTTGCCGACCACGGTATCACCATTCCAGTGGACGTGGGTATGGCCGGTGGAGTCCCCACCGACGACCTCTTGGACGCCTGCGCGGCCGCATGGAGTGCCGACCGGATCGGCCGCGGCTCAGCTCAGAAGATCGGAGACGAAGCCGGTGGATACATCTGGATTTAGTACCCTGCTCACATGACCCTGCTCGACGCTCTCACCCCCAACATGCCCATCCCGTACGGCGGGAATCAAGTTGCGTACGTTTCGGACGAACTTGCCGATGCCTTCAAGCCTGGTGACCGACTGGTCGTCGTCCAGGATACCGGGGATCTTCTGCATATCCCGGCTCCGGTATGGTCGGTCGCATCGGGAGCAGTTGGTCGAGCGGCCGGCGCCTTTTCGGCGATGGGTTCGACAACCGACGAACAGGTCACCGCCTACTACACCGAATTCGCCGCCCGACTCGCCGACGACAAGTCATTTGCCCACATTCGCGCAGCCAACGACGCGGATGTGGCTGCCGCCCGGGCACGCGGCAAATCAACGACCCGCCTGGTGCTGTCGGACACCATGCGCTCTGACATGATCGCCGGACTTGACGGTTGGGCCGAGACACCTGCCCTATCAGGTTCGGTGGTGGAGCAGGTTGATCACGACGGGTGGTCGGTGCGGCTCGTACGGGCCGGCCTCGGCGTCGTCGGATTTGTGTTCGAGGGCCGGCCAAACGTGTTCGCAGATGCCACGGGCGTACTGAGAGCCGGTAACACGGTGGTGTTCCGGATCGGCTCTGATGCCCTCGGGACTGCCCGGGCGATCGTCGAACATGCGCTGGACCCGGCCATCGCGGCCGCTGGATTACCGGAGGGAGCAGTCTCTTTGGTTGACTCCCCGGCTCGATCAGCCGGCTGGGCAATGTTCTCAAACTCTCGACTTTCGTTGGCCGTGGCCCGCGGTAGCGGTGGGGCGGTCGCTCAACTCGGTTCCGTGGCACGCCAGGCTGGGGTCCCGGTCAGTCTGCACGGAACCGGCGGAGCCTGGATCGTCGTTGGACCCGGCGCCGACCCGGATCGTCTCCGACGAGTCATCCAGCACTCTCTCGACCGCAAAGTGTGTAACACACTGAATACGGTGTGCGTGGTTGGAGACCGGACCGACCTGGTGCTGGCAGTTCTCGATGGATTGGAAGCCGCCGCCAAGGAGTTGGGTACCAATCCAAAATTGCACGTAACGGAGACCGCCCGTCGGTATGTGCCCGAGGCTTGGTTCACGACCCTTCTCCCCATAAACCGGGCCGAAGGAGACGTGATCGAACCGAAAGCCGCACCCATTGCCGCCGACCGTTTGGGCGATGAGTGGGAATGGGAACAGAGTCCCGAAATGACGTTGGCGATGGTCGAGAGTATCGACGAGGCCGTCACGCTGTTCAATACCCAGAGCCCGCGATTCGCCGCGAGCCTCATTGACACCGATTCCGGGCGTCAGGAACGATTCTTCGCCGGGATTGACTCTCCGTTCGTCGGAGACGGTTTTACCCGATGGGTGGACGGCCAATACGCTCTCGACCGGCCAGAACTCGGCCTGTCGAACTGGCAATTCGGGAGGTTGTTCGCTCGAGGCGGGATTCTGTCAGGTGACTCGGTGTTTACAGTCCGAACCAGGGCAACCCAAACCGACCCCAATCTTCGGCGGTAGCAGCCGCAGAACCTTTCCCGGAAGCCCGTCTAGCCGTCGGCGTTGCCGGTGAAGTTGAAGCGGGCCAGTCGGGCGGCGGGAGCCCGGACATAGGCCGGGCCGGCGTCGGCGTGCCCGAATCTCGGATCGTTGCTCAATCCCAGAACGTTTCCTGGAGCGAGCGCTTCGACAAATGATTGAGTGAATCGCATGTTGGTCAACCCCCGGACGATCTCACCGTTCTCGATGAGGAACGTGCCATTGCGAGTCAGCCCGGTCACTTCCACCGTCAACGGCTCGAGGCACCGGCAGTAGTTGAAGGTCGCGACATAGATGCCACGCTCGACTTCGCCGATCAACTCGTCGACCGTCTTGGTACCTGGCGCCAAAATAATGTCCATGGGCCCGCCGCCGTACCACTCACCTAGATCTCCCGCCGGAGCATACCCATTGGAGCGCACTCCCATGCGGAGACCGGTCCGGCGACTGTGACAAGGTTCACCGGAAACTCCGGCATCGACCAGGACGACCCGTTCCTTTGGAGTCCCCTCGACATCGAACGCATAATTGACGCCACCGAGCGCGAGCGCATCGTCAACGATGGTTATTGCCCGATCGAACTGATTGGCCCCTGGATCAACGAACGACTCCTGGTCGACAACACTCCGGCCGCCGAAACCATAGAGCCCGATTTCCATGACCACCTCGGCCATAGCATCGTGGCCGAGCACGACCTCATAGGTGCCGGTTTCGATGGTGATTGGATCGGCACCCAGGATGGCCCGCTCGTAGGCCAGCCGACCCAATGCGTCAGCGTCAAGCGACCGGACATCGGACGAACAGTGATGGGCCGATCCGGACGAGGTGTCAGTGCGAAGAATCCCGTCGAAAACGGTCCTGGTTGCCACTCCGTCGGCCATCTGCCCCTTCGTGTTACCGAAGGCCGATTCCAATCGTTCCGTGGAGCAGAAACCAGCCCCGTTCAGATCGGGACCGGCTCCCAGGAACGCCTTTACTGCATCCGCCCGATACTGAGGGGTCGGCTCGGTTTCATCCCGGCCAGGCATTTCCCCGAGTGGAGCGGGTGATGCCAACCCGGGCCAATCCGAATCAATCGGTGAAATCCGGACGAGTTCAAGTCCTTGTTCGACCAGGCGGGCCAGCCCAGCATCCGAGGTTGACGATCCGACCAACTCGGCAACGCGACCATCCGAGATGACCGTGAGGACGACACTGGAGCGAATCTCACCGACGTTCTGATGGATGAACGAGTTGGCGAAACGAGTCAGTTCGGACGGACCGATAGTCGCCACGACCTGAGCGTCGGCTCGATCACCGATCCGTTCCAAGACCTGATTACGAACTGCAATCGGGTCGGTCATCCCGTCACCCCCACTCTGACGTTGCGGAAACGACCTGGCGAAGCTGAATGACCGGTGTGACCGGTCTGCATGGGCTGGCCTTTTCCGCAGTTCGGCGTCCCCCAATGAACCCACTCATCGGGTCCCGCCAGGCGATCCAACGACCCCCAAAACGTCGGGGTAATTCCCGTGTACGTCGGGTTTCTAAGCATTCGCCCCAATTTGCCGTTCTTGATCTCCCAACCGATCTCAGTTCCAAACTGAAAGTTGAGTCGCTGGTCATCAATCGACCAGGACCGGTTGGTTGCCATGTAGATACCATCTTTCGTGTCGGCCACGATCTCGTCGAAGCTGCTGTCTCCCGGGAGTAAACCAACGTTCGTCATCCTCACCATCGGCATGCGCGCGTACCCATCCCCACGCACCATCCCACCCGGCTCGACTCCGGCAATGGCCGCCGAGTCACGACCCGAAAGCACGCCCTTCCAAACTCCTTGATCCACAATCGTCACGTTCTGAGCGGGGGTTCCTTCGTCGTCATATCCGTAGGTTCCCAGGGCGCCCGGAATCGTCGCGTCGGCGGTGATGTTCATCAGTGAGGACCCGTATCGGAATGACCCGAGTTGTTCCAACGGGAGGAACGAGGTTCCCGCGAAGGCAGCTTCCCAGCCAAGAATTCGGTCGAGTTCGATGGCATGTCCGACCGACTCGTGAATCTGCAAAGAAAGTTGAGAGCCATCGAGTATCAGGTCTACTTCGCCAGCTGGGCATTGATCGGCTCGCAAAAGGGCGGCAGCTTCGTCGGCCAACTGACCCGTGTGCTCCGCAAAAGCGAGATCTCGAACGACTTCATAGCCGCCGGTTTCAAACTGACCGTATGACTGCGGGTACGAGCGCACCTGGGACTCGCCGCCTTTGACGGCGACGGCGCTCATACCGCCACCGGACTCAACGATGTGTTGATGAATACGCGAGCCCTGAGAGGAGACAAACCACTTCTCGGTGTCCCAGAACATGAACGTCGCCACCGCCTTCGTGACATCCGCCCCCGACATCATGGCGGCGGTGAGGTCGATGGCGAGATCGGCCTTTTCGGTCAGTGAAACCTCGAACGGGTCTTCCATGTGGGGTGTCTCATAGGTGTCGACAACCGCTGGCACGGCCGCCAGTTCCAAAGCTTGACCGGGAACGGTCGATGAAGCCAGGGCGATGGCGGCGGCTTGACGACCGGCCATTCGTGCCCCAACCGCAGTGAGGTCCTCGGTGGCGAAGAACCCCCAGGAGGAGCCCACCAGTGCCCGGACACCCACCCCGGCAGATTCGGATTCCCGAAGTCCTTCTATGGCGCCATTACGACCGGACACCGCCTGTTCTCTGCGGATCACAACCCGAGCATCCGCGTAGCTTGCTCCGCTGGCCAGGGCAGCGGCCACTCCTTCGTCCGAGATTTCAAACAATTGTTCACAGCCTCCGGTTTTCGTCAGCGGCTTCGCCAACGGACAACAATCTTCCTGATCACCCCGAACCGCAGTAGCGGCACCACGACGCGGTAAAGCCTACCGCTCACCTGCACGGACTTACCGGCTTCGACTGCCTTGCGCCCATCATTGACGACGACCGACGTTCGATACCAAAGCAGTTTCGGAAGCCCTGACTTCATAACCCCAAGCCCGCCCACGTCATGGAACTCGGTGTGGGTGAACCCCGGGCATAAGGCGGTCACATGGACACCGTGAGGCTTGGCCAGCATCGCCAACTCCTCGGACAGCCTCACCACATAGGCCTTGGCGGGCCCATAGTTGGCACCGCCGGGCGCCACCACAAGTCCGGCCACCGACGCAACGTTAACGACCCGACCATACGTACGCTCCTGCATGCCGGGGAGATACAGATGACACATCTCGGCCACCGAGGTCATCATGAGGCGTATAAAGGCCTCATGATCGGCCCAGTCCCGATCACGCAGGAGATGCGGACCGGACACTCCGGCATTGTTCACCAGATAGTCGATGATGAGTCCTGCCGACTCGGTACTGGCAAAGATTTCATGAGGCGTGCCAGGCAGACTCAAATCGCCCGGGTACACGACGACTCCCACCCCGTGGCTGTTCCGCAGCTGAGTTGCCAGATCTTCAAGCCGGTCGGTCCTGCGGGCTACGAGCACCAGATCGAACCCGTCGGCCGCCAATTGCCTGGCGAACTCTTCTCCTATCCCGGCGGAGGCGCCAGTAATCAGTGCCGTAACCACGAGTCAATCGCCACCAGACAACGGCATCAAGCTGGTCGGTCGATCGAAAACACGTCACTCGTCGTGGTGTAGTCCATGCCGGCCATCCGACCAACCGCATTCAGCTTCCGTTGATCAATCCGGGTACCGTCAAGAAGCTCATCGTCGACGTGAAACACCTTGATCTCGCCAATGATCAGATTGCCACTCATCGGTCCGTTGCCAACCGCAATGATGTCTACCAGCACACACTCGAACGAGGCCTTAGCCTCGCCCACCCGGGGCGCCGCAATCATTTCGGAAGGGACTGCGGTGAGGCCGGCATGGGCAAATTCGTCGACGTCGTGATCAAGGGTTGCCGACGTCGCGTTAACCGCTTCAATAACCTCGCGGGTGACGACATTATGCGTGAACTCGCCACTTTGCCGGACATTTGCAAGCGTGTCTTTTGGCTGCCCATCCCTCGTAAGCGGAGACACCACCACGCATGGAGGGTTTGCTCCCACGACGTTGAAAAAGGAAAACGGGGCCAGATTGAAAACGCCGGAATCGCCGACCGAACCGATCCATCCAATCGGACGGGGGACGACCAGTCCGGCGGCCAGTCTGTAGCCATCCATCGGCGCCAGGTCCGCCACCCGGAACGTCACCACGCGTTCTAGCCGTTCCAATGATTGCGATGAACCAATTCGTCGAGCGGCTTGCGTCCCACCGGGATACGGCTGCGTTGCTCCCGGCGAGCCTCTTTTTCCGCCTGCTTGTTCTCATAGCCGAGGGCAACCGCGTAGCGGCAATAGGCGCTATCCGGGAGTTGGAGAACCGCTCGGGCCGCCGCGTCATCGTGCAGGGTCACCGGGCAGGATCCCAGCCCGATGGCATCGGCCGCCAGCATCAGGTTCTGAGCAACCCGACCCGTGTCAAAGTCGTACCCGCCTTCCATTCGCACCAGGGCAATTGCCATCGGAGCGTTGATGACCGGCGTCATGAAGCTCCCGGTCTCGACGAGTCGAGCCTTCTGCTCAGGATCGTCGACGACTATGAATGACCATAGCTGCAAGTTCTTGGCCGATCCGGTCCACCGGGCCGCTTCCAGGACCGACGCAAGGTCTTTGTCCGAGACCGGACGTTTCTGGAAACGTCGAACCGTCCGAAGGCCAACAATATCGTCATAGGTTGCCATGAGAACTCCTCAAAGTCAGGGCTGAGGAAGCCTAACCTGGCGTCCCGCCGCTTCCCTGCGGACGTCTCGGATCTTATTCTCTTGAAGGAGCCAACCATGGAAAGCAGACCGCCCCGTAACAAACGATCGAACTGGATCCGATATGGCGTCGTGGTACTCGTGGTTTCGGCGGTTGTAGGACCAGCGGCTGCATACGCCGGTGACACGTACAGCGACGTGCCCAACACCAACATCTTCCACAACGACATCGACTGGATGTATGAGAACGGTATAACCCTCGGATGCAACGGACCCAACTTCTGTCCAAAGGCCGCCGTAACCCGGGAACAGATGTCGGCGTTCATGCATCGGCTGGCTATCAGCCGCGTTGTCAACGCCGCAACCGCCACGATGGCGTCAACGGCCACGAACGCAACCTTGCTTGCCGGGAAAGGACCCAATTCGTACTCCAACCCGGTTTTCGGTTCAGCTTCGACGGTTGTGGGACCCGGCTACTTTGATGCTATACCGATGGTGACTGTGACCTTCACGGCGCCCGCCAACGGTTACGTTGCGCTGTCCTACTTCGCCTCCGTCGCCTATTGGACGACGGACACTGCCGCCGCCATCGGCGTCGGAGAAGACGACCCGACGTGCCTCAATGCCGACTTCTGGGCCTACACTTCGGTCTCGGCAGCGCCAGGCTCCGATTATGGGACAGCGGCCGGATCGGTCGTGTTACCCGTCGCCACTGGGACTCATACTTATTACTTGTGCGGTGCTCGGGACTACGGAGATGTTGATCTTTTGAGCGCCAACCTCCAGGGGGTCTTCTCCACTGTTGGGACGACGAATGTCGCCGCGTTGGCATCGGTGGCTGGTTCCGCCCAGCCTTTCGACAGATAAGGTGCGTGGTTCGACGACTGCGGCATGAACCTTGCCCGGAGGGTTCCATCGCCCGGATATCGTCAGACGGATCTTCGGAATTGAAAAATCACCGAATTGACGACTCCCTCGCCGAGCGACAATTGACAGATGTTGGCCTTCTGAGCTGGCCCCAAAGTCGCTCTTTGTCATCGGAATCAAAGTCCCAACGCCGGGAGTGGCCAAGAAAGCACATTTTCCCGTTCGAGAACGACCGCCACCGTGTGTGGTCTGCTAGAACCAAAATATTCGGCCCGCGCTTCTGCGCCCGGGCCTCTTCTGGAGGAAGGAAGAACCGATGTCTGTTTCTACTATCAGCTCCGGGGCACACTTGGATACATCGAGGCGCCGGGTAATTGCCGTCTTTATCGCATTCGTTACCGCCCTGGCGTCGCTCGGAGCTTTGGCTAACCCCGCCGACGCCAAAAAGAAGGCTGATCCACCAGGACAACTCGTGCAGGTCCAGTTGTTGGCGTTCAACGACTACCACGGTCACCTCGAGTCCAATACTCCAGGCATGATCGACGGCACGGCTGCCGGCGGTTCCGAGTATCTATCGGCCGAACTCAACCGATTACGGTCCGGCCACAAGTACAGCCTGACCGTCGCCGCCGGCGACCTCATCGGTGGCTCTCCAGCTTTCTCAGGACTCTTCCATGACGAGCCGTCGGTCGAGTCTCTCAATGCCATGGGCCTCGACGTTTCGAGTGTCGGAAACCATGAGTTCGACGAAGGCGTCACCGAATTGCTCCGGATGCAAGATGGCGGCTGTCACCCGGTCGACGGTTGCTACTTCCCCGCCAACCCCTATGCAGGGGCCAACTTCCAGTGGCTGGCCGCCAATGTCGTAAACGAGACCACCGGTGAAACCCCACTCCCGCCGTACTGGATCAAGAAGATTGAGAGTGTCAAGGTCGGATTCATCGGCATGACCCTTGAGGCAACCGACACGCTGGTCGCCGCGGCCGGTATCCAGGGCTGGAATTTCCTCGACGAAGCCGAGACAGCCAACGCCTTGGTCCCAATACTGAAGGCACAAGGTGTCGAAGTTATCGTCGTGTTACTACATGAGGGTGGCTCGCAGACACCCCCACCCGGAGCGATCGATGCCTGCGTCGGTATCTCCGGACCGGTGGTAGCCATCAATGACGCTTTGGATCCCGAGATCGATGCACTGATCACGGGTCACACGCACCTTCCCTACAACTGTGTTCTAGCCGATTCAGATGGCCAGCCTCGCATCGTTACGAGTGCTTATTCGTACGGCCGGGTGGTATCGGAACTGAACCTGGTTCTCGACAAGCGCACCAACGACGTTCGCCGTGATCTCAGCACCGCCACGAACCATCTTGTTGACCAGAGCGCGTTGACGCCAGATCCGGCCTTGACGGCGATCATCGCTAAGTGGCAGCCGCTGTACGATGTGGCTGGCAGCACACCGATCGGGACGATCACCGCCAATATAAATCGCGGAGGTACCAATGGCTCGGACCGTGGTGTCGAGTCGGCGGCCGGCAATCTGGTGGCCGATGCCCAGCTGTGGTCGACATCTTCTAGCGGAGCCCAGGTGGCGTTCATGAACCCCGGCGGGGTGCGCTCGGACCTAACCTACGCTCAGTCGCAGACACCTCCGGAGGGCGACGGCGTGGTCACCTTCGGCGAGGCGTTCACGTTCCAGCCGTTCGGCAACACGCTGATCACCTTCCCGATGACGGGAGCTCAGATCGTCTCGGTGCTCCAGCAACAGTGCCAACCCACGGGCTCCAGCCGGGCGTTCCTCCATCTGGGAGTGTCAAACGGGTTCACATACGACCTGTCCAAAACGATCGTGGCTGGCAACTGCACGTCTGTGACGGTTAGCAACGTGAAGCTCAACGGCGTCGCCCTCAACCCGGTAGCCACCTACCAGGTCACGGTGAACAATTTCCTCGCCGACGGGGGGGACAACTTCACCACGTTCGGGACCATTACGGCACCAAGGCTAGATGGAGGCAACGACCTCCAGGCCCTCGCCAACTACCTGGCGGCGTTTAGCCCGGTGGCTCCCCCGAGCACCGATCGGGTCAACGAATTGCCCTAACAAACCAACCGACAAACCAAATGGAGTTGGACCCGACCCTCACCGGTCGGGTCCAACTTGTTGGAGCAGTAGTACTGCAGAGGAGTCGGGTCTCGGTCCAACCGAATGGCCCTGGGTGATGGAATTCCCACGTAACTTTGGCCTACCACGACCAGGAGAGCGGACCACCTCAGAACTCGAAGAGCTCACGAACCTCGCAGAAACGTCTGGATCCCCTTGGCTGACGGCGTCAGTGGACGCCACTCTCGGATTGATCGACGAAGCGCGGGGCAACCACCGAACGGCTCTCAATTGGATTCTGGCGGCCATCGAAGTGGGAGATGGCTTGAGCCTCGACTTCCATACCGTCCAGCTTCGCATCGCCGCTTCTCGTTGCGCCTACGCACTCGACGACCTAAACCTGGCCGAAGAGCTACTCGTCGCGGCCCGCATTCAGGCACGCACCATGGGTATTACCGTCATTTTGAACCAGATCGACACCATGGAAAACACCCGAGCGGCAGGCTAGATATCGCGAATCACCTGGCATTACCGGCCCCTCTTCCCGGACGGGACTTATGGCCATTGTCACGAATCTGAGAATCCGATACCTTCGTAACAAGCGGTTGTTACACGAAGGCAAGACCGGGAAACGTAAACCGCAAGATTGGAGCGGCTCGACCGCCAGGCGAGTCACCGTGGGCAGGGGCCCCGAGAGCTTGATAGCGAGATGCTGGACGGTTAGCGGGGTCCGCCCGCGCCATGCTCTGCCACATGTTCGATCCTGACGAGCATTGGTGCCGATGGTCTGACCTTGCCGCTCAGGTAGGTGCTCAGTCGCGAAGCACTGGTTCCGACGTGGGAAGCGAACGCGACGTTGGTGAGGCCTGAACGAGCCACCGCGCTCGCAGCCTGGCGGCCACTTCGTCCCGATCGGCACGATCGGCGTCAGCCCGGGCACGTTCAACCGCCAACCCGAACAACGTGCCGACCCCGTCGGGCTGTCGATACGACAAATAGCGTTCCACACGCCGAGAAACGGGCCCCCAAGGGGCCCGCCGAAGCTCGGCGAAAATCGGCTGCCATCAACGACGAGGCCGCGATCGATCACCGTGACGAGCGCTTCGTAGGGCCAGGTACGAATGTCGTCGGTCGGCGAGGCGTCAACGTTGCGAAAAGCAATGGGCATCAGACTGCCCCGCTCAGGCGCCTCCCCACCTGCTTCTTGCGCCACCCTGATACGGTCACCGAGAAATCTTGCGCGTTTGTGAACCGTTTGCGGACCGAACATCGACAATAAGGGGGTGAAAGAGCGCGATCTCGAGGAATCGTCCGATGAGGAACTGATCAAGTTGATCGCCGCCGGCGATGCGGGAGCACTACGGGTCCTGTACGACAGGCACGTGGGATGGCTAGTCATCCGGTTGGCGCATCGCTGTTCGGATCGTGAAATCGTCGACGAGGTCGTGCAGGACACGTTCCTGGCAGTGTGGCGAGGCGCGGGTCGGTTTCGAGGCGATGGCCCGGCGGCAGCGTGGATCTGGGGGATCGGTGTTCGTCGCCTTGTGGAGCGGTTCCGACGCCGACCTCTCCCTCGGTGGCGCCGGGAGGGATCAGAGACGGAACCTTCGGCAGAGGAGTTGGTGTTGTTGGGAATCGAACATGGCGATTTGGCTAAGGCGATCGATCGGTTGTCGCCCGAGCTGCGTGCGGTCCTGCGGGCCACAGTGCTCGACGGGTTGACGACCCGCGAGGCGGCGGGGCTGTTGGGGATTCCGGCGGGAACTGTGAAGTCCCGGATGGTGCGGGTGCGACGGGAACTACGGGAGGCTTTGACGTGAGCTGGCATGTAGATCATGAACTGCTCGTTCATTATCAAGGCGGTCGGTTGGGTGATACCGCGTCGTTCTCGGTGGAGGCTCACCTCGTTGGCTGCGCCCCATGCCGAAGATTGATATCAGACGCCATTGATCCGGCCCGACGAGACCAGCTCTGGGCCGGAGTCATCGACAGGATGGACTGGCCGGACCCACGCCGGGCCGAGAGGGCACTTGCCCGGGTGGGGGTCCCCGCTCACACTGCTCGCCTGCTGGCTACGACACCCTCGATTCGGATGCCGTGGCTTTTGTCGATGGTCACGGTGTTGGTCGCGGCCGTGGTGGCATCCCACAGCTTCGGTGAGGGCCCATTCCTGTTTCTGGTCGTAGCCCCGCTGGTCCCGGTCGCCGGGATCGCCGTTTCGTTCGGTCGTTCCATCGATCCCCTCTACGAGGTAGGCCTGGCGACACCCACCGGGGGGTTTCGACTAATGCTGATCAGGGCCACTTCAGTCCTTGTCAGTTCACTGGCCGTCTCGATGGTACCGGCGGTCTTGCTTACCGAGGCCCGCTGGATGGTCGTGTGGATGATCCCGGCACTGGCGGTGACGGTGCTGACACTGCTCGTCTCGACGGTTATCTCTGTTTCCGCGGCGGCCGGGGTCGTTTGTACGCTTTGGCTCGTTGGAGTGGCCATGACCGAATTGGGTGCATCCACCCGATACGCCGCTTTCGGCGCATCCGCTCAAATGACCTTTGGGGGGCTCGCACTGGGATCGGCTGCATTGCTGATGATCCGCCGACAATCATTCGAACGCGTCGGGCACGATTGGAAGGAGACGGGATGAACAACAGTATCGAGTTGGAGGGCGTCACCAAAAGGTACGGGTCGGTACATGCCCTCGACAGGGTCGATCTAACGATAGGTAGCGGGATCACCGGTCTGCTCGGTCCCAACGGAGCTGGGAAAACGACCCTGCTCCGGATTCTGGCCACGGTGCTGGCGCCCGACTCAGGGGCCACAGTGCTACTCGGACGAGACCCGGCCATGTCCGACGATAGAACCGAGATCCGCCGGCGACTCGGATACATGCCCCAGGAGCCGGGGTTCTACCGCAATTTCACCGTATTTGAATTCGTCGACTACGTGGGGATCCTCAAACAAATCACCGACCGAAGCCAGCGTCACGACGAGGTCCGACGGGTCCTCGACCATGTCGACCTCACTGAGGTCGCACGCCGAAAGATCAAGGCTCTGTCGGGCGGAATGCGCCGCCGATTGGCCCTCGCTCAAGCACTCCTCGCCCATCCGGACCTGCTCTTGTTGGACGAGCCGACCGCCGGTCTCGACCCCGAGCAGCGGCTCCGGTTCCGCGCGGTGGTGTCCCAGCTCCCCAACCGGCCGGTCGTCCTGTTGTCGACCCACCAGACCGAAGATGTCGTAGCCCTATGTGAGCGCGTGATCGTTCTGGCCAGTGGGGTGGTGAGATTCGACGGAACACCGATGACCATGACCGAAGCCGCACGAGGGAGAGTCTGGACGGCCACCGAGCAAGACATTGGCGCCCTTCTCTCGTGGAGGATGGGAGACGGGAAGTTCCGCCACATCGGGGACCCACCCGCCGGAGCGGCCCAAGCCGAACCGACCATCGACGACGCCTACTTGCTCCTCGCCGGTCGCGACGCTCTAACGGTGGCATCATGACAGTCGACACCACGATCACTCCTGCCACACCGAATCAGACGATGGCCCAGCTCATGCAATTCGAGGGGCGCAAGCTCCTGACTAGCCCGTTGTTCCTCATCGGTCTCGCCCTCCCGGCATTGGGGTCTCTCGTATTCTTCCTGCAAGCTCTCAATGACCCCTCTGCAACCTGGGTTGTGGACGGCTGGACGATCTTCGTCGGTTTCGTCCTCGCTGCGATATTCACCATGGTGGCCGTCAACCGGGCTGCGCTACGCGACGACCGCGAGCATGCCCGCGAACAGCATGATGCCCTCCCGGTCGGAGCGGAAACACGAATGCTGGCAATGGTGTCAGCCACATTGTGGCCGGCCACAGTCCTCGTGGTGCTGTTGGGCGGCGTCACCGGCTTTGCGGCGACCCAGGTAGAGATCGTCTGGCCGATCACCGTTCTGCGCATTCTCCAGATAGGAGCCTTGGTGCTGCTGTACGGTGCGTTGGGCGTCGCCGGTGCCGTTTGGCTGAGAAACGCCTTTATGATCCCCATGATCGGCATCGCCTTTTACTTCATGCACCCCAGTGACGAAATCTTGGCAAGCTGGCATGCGATCTGGCCCTTCGCCACCCCGGGCACACCAGTCATGGCGGGATGGCATCTCGTCTATCTGTTCGGTCTGACCCTTGCCTTTACCGTCGCCGCTGTCGCCAGAACGGGACGTGGGCGAGCTGTCGTGATCGCAGCAATTGCCGCCATGACGATGATCGGCG
Organism: bacterium; assembly: GCA_024641305.1. GTDB lineage: Bacteria > Actinomycetota > Acidimicrobiia > Spongiisociales > JAENVV01 > JAENVV01. The sequence continues at coordinate 61,980 of JAHEDI010000008.1, forward strand.
CTTCACTGACCGTTCTGTTGAATTGCCCTGTCAGCACATGCCTCGTGTGACACGAGGAGCGTTCCGCTACACGGTGATGGCCATCCCTTGGGGAGCCCCCCTCATCGCCGCCGCCGTGACCACCGTCCTGGCCGTCAGCGGTGCCGGCGACAACAAAGCCTTTCCTCTCCAAGTGGGTGCAGTCTTACTCGCGGGCGCCGCCGGTTTCGCCCTCGACGACCCGGCCTTCGAATTGCTCGCCGCCTCCCCCACCTCATTGTGGCGGCGACGGATCGGCCGGATCGCCGTCGTCCTTCCCCCCACCATCGTTCTTTGGGCGTTGATGGCACTGATCGTGGGTAGCGAAGGTGTCGAACCCACCCTGACACTCGTCGCGATACTCGCGGGAGCCCTCGGACTGGCGCTCGGCATCAGCGGAGTCGTGGGCCACCGGACAAGAGGGCGTGGCGGACCCTTCACGGCCCCGGTCCTGCTGATGGCGATAATCGTCTCAGGCGTCCTTCCCCCGGCGCTGCGTCCGCTGCCCATGGGCGACATCCCAGGAGGATGGCCCGCCCTCCAGGTGAGGTGGGCCACAGCCGCCGTCGTTGGTGTCATCGCACTCCTCATCTCGTCGAGAGACGTGGTTCACCGCCGGATCCGGTCCGGAGCATGGAGAGCCACTGATGACGGTTGATTCCCCCGGACGGGTCGGCGCCACTCGACTCGAGTGGACCTTCGCGCTGGTGATCGGTTTGTCAGCAAGTGGGTTCGCATTCCACTTTCCTGGAAGCTACGGCGAACCGGCGATCCACCTAGGAGCCGGGATATTCGGGCTGATCATCGGAGCAGTCAACGGAGCCATCGTCGGTGCCTTGGTGGGATTGGCCATTCGGGCACCAAGCTCCAGCATCGGCCGACTAGTGGCCGCTATGTCGGCGTGCATTGGTATCACACACGGAATCTTTGATGGCTCATCCACTGAACTGCCTCTCATTGCATACGCGCTTTTGGCCGGGATAACCGTCGCAAGTGTCTTCGCCTTGGCCTTTGGGGACCGAACGGCACGGTCGATGGTCGTCATCACCCTGTCGTGGGGAGTCGGCATCTGGCTTGCCTCCCTGCTGGGCGATGCCATCGGTTTGCCCCTCGAGGAGACGCCATATGGATGGGCACTCGATCACGCTTTTGACGGGCTGGTGACCGGCCTCATATGGGGAGCGGCAACGTCGGCGATAGGTCTTCCCGACAGGCTGCGGAAGAGGGCATGGGATTAATTCAGCTGAACTCAACGGTGGGAGATGCCTTGATCGTCGGGCACTCAATGGCTGCCTGAGGCGCCGTTGGCTGAACACTCAACAAGAGAAGAGGAAGAGTGTCGGTTTGGCACCTGAAAGATCCTTTGATTCTCGACGGGATGTTGACGCTCGAACCGTCAAGGGAAGCGTTGAGCTCAGGAAGCGGGCTCAGGCACGATCGTGACCTCGGTGATCCATCCCCGTCCCCGGAACCAGGCGACCTGAACAACGAGGTCGGCGATCGTCGATGGGTCCATCCAGGTCGGTTCTTTCTCCTCCGGAGCGATCCCACCGAACCCCGTCTTGACACCGCCCGGCGAGACCAACGACACGAGGATCCCGGAGCCCTCCAACTCCTGACGGAGCGCCCTAGTCAGCCCGGTCACGGCAAACTTACTCGCTGTATACGCGGTCATCGTGGGGGCCCCTTCGAGACCGCGTACGGAGCCGATGTTGATCACATGGCCGCGTCCTTCCCGGTGCATCAGCGGGAGCACCGACCGTGTGACATTGACAAGGCCCGTGACGTTGAGCGAGAGCATGTCGTCCCAGTCGCTCTCGGTCAGTTCGCCGAACGGCGCCCAGCGGCCTCC
>JAHEDI010000008.1:63949-103177 GCA_024641305.1 bacterium
GCTTCGCTCAGCAGACCAGGCTTTGGCGGCTCGAACGCGCGTCTACGTTGCACCCTCACGATCTCCCGACTCGGGCGTAGTACCGACAGCAGCACGGCGGGTCTGACACCATCTCGGCGATCGATCGTGGCAGTCCTCGACCGACACGGACCAATGACGATGGACTCACTCGGCGAACTGGAAGGGCATCTCTTGTCTGGCAGGCCTTCCGAAACGCTCAAACCGAACACGTCTTCGCATCACCCAAAGCCGTCGACCGGATCCGACTCCGACAGACGGCCTAACCGGCCACCACCCCACACAGAACTACAAGAGACCGGGTCCAACGCTGCGCAAAGCGCCATCATCGGGCGTCCAAACCGACATTGTCCCCGCCGGAGATGCCATTACACTCACAAGCGACGCAGCCGACAACACCAAGCGGAGTTTCCAACCGCGTTTCCAACCGATCCCGCCCGCGTAGCTCAGGGGATAGAGCGACTGCCTCCTAAGCAGTAGGTCGCAGGTTCGAATCCTGCCGCGGGCGCTTTTTGGGCGTACCCAAGAGTGCACTGCCTCGTCCAAAGCCAACGGCGATCGATTCTTCACGGCTTGGTTGACAGGCGAAATCTCGTGGGGTCGAGCTTATGGTTTTGTTGATACGATCTAGGTGGGAAATACGGAGGCACGGTTTGTGAAACAACTTGAACGACTGTCCTTTCTTGACGCTTCCTTTCTGGCGCTCGAGTCGCCGGTTACCCACATGCACGTCGGATCAGTGGCAATCTTCGAGAGTTCCGGCGATGAGATGAGCATCAATCGCTTTCGACAGTTCATCTCCTCGCGGCTCCATTTGGTCAACCGTTATCGCCAAAAGCTTGCGTGGATACCCCTCGAGAAGTATCCGGTGTGGATCGACGATGAGGATTTCAATCTCGACTTCCACATCCGTCACACGTCGCTGCCGGGTCCCGGAACCGAACAGCAGCTGAGGGACCTGGCCGGGAGACTCATGGCCCAACCACTCGACCGGACCAAACCGCTCTGGGAGTTCTGGTTGGTCGATGGACTCCCGGGGAATCGGTTTGCGCTTATCTCGAAGATTCACCATTCGATGATCGATGGCATCTCCAGTGTCGATCTCATGGCCGTCATGTACGGATTCGGGCCTGAATCAGACCCCGGACAGCCTGAGCCATGGCAGCCTGCCCCAACTCCGACCGGAGCCGAATTGGCCGCAGGCGACCTTGGCCGCCGGCTCCGCACCACACTGGACCGGGTTCGGACCCGCCCGGAACGCACCGAAGAGACGGTTGCCAACCTGGTGCACAAAGCCTCAGCAGTCGGAGCATCCCTCACATCGGGCTGGTTGCGCAAAGGCGAACCCACCCCGCTAAACCAACCGATCGGACCCAATCGCCGATTCAGTTGGACCACCATGGCACTCGACGATGTCAAAGCCGTCAAAAACAACCTGGGCGGGTCGCTCAACGACGTGGTCCTTACAACCGTCGCCGGGGCGGTGCGTAGCTTCCTCCAGGACCATCGCGATACCGACGTAAGCGACATGGAGTACCGAATCATGGCGCCGGTGTCGGTCCGCCCTACCAACCAGCGAGGCAACCTCGGCAACCAGGTCGCCATGTGGCTGGTTGACCTGCCCATTTCGGACCCCGACCCACGAAGCCGGTACCAAAAGGTGGCCGCCGCCACCCAGAAACTCAAATCAACCGATCAGGCGTTGGGCGCGTCGACGATCGTCCAGATGTCTTCTGGGACGCCAGGCACTCTTCTGTCGCTCGGCGCTCGTCTCGCTGCCGGTCGTCGACCATTCGCGGCCACGGTCACCAATGTTCCGGGCCCGCAGTTTCCCGTATTCATGCTCGATGCCCAGCTCGTTCACCAGTACCCGCTCGTCCCCCTGTGGCAGAACCAGGCCTACGGCCTGGCGCTCTTCTCCTATAACGGTGAACTCACCTGGGGTGTCAACGGTGAGTGGGACCTGCTTCCCGACATCGAGGAGTTCGTCGGTTGTATCGAGAACGCATTCGATGACCTAAGTGCCCTCGGGTCCACCTAGGTCCCGCAGCGCTCTTGCTTTGGTCACACCCCACACCAGGTGGGCAGACCACACGTCCTCGTTTATGTCACGCGATGACGCTGGAGCAAGATCAAAACGATCTCCAGGTAGTGCCCGGACCGCCATGGGGTCGCGGACTGGTTCTGGAGCGCCCCCATCGGCCAGTGCCTCCGTCGGAAAGGTCATGGCTGCCTGGAAGATCTCAAGCGGTCCACGCCGCTGCTGGTGGTACGGCGCCGACAGTTCGGCCTCCAACTCAACCCGCAGCCACAACTCACCAGCCGATATGGCCCGAGAAAGATCTACCCCGTACATCCCGGTTTCTGCTGCAACGAACACCCCGTAGGCGGCAACCAGCTCGGTGGCAAGCGCTTGAGAGGCTTGGTCGATCATCCGCTGAACACTTGCACGACCATCAGGCCGGTTGGACCGTCAATGACCCCGATCCCAACCCGCCGGAACTGCGACCTGAGAATGTTGTCCCGGTGTGACGAGCTGTCCATAAGACCCTCATGGACCTGCACGGCATCGGCCGCCAGCGCCAGGTTCTCGCCAACGATTACATAGGAGATCCCTGCCGAAGACACACGATCACCGACGGTCCCGGTGATCGGCGATATGTGTGAAAAGTATCCCGTGACATACATATCCTCGGCATGGGCACGACCAACCGAGGCAAGCGCTTCGGACCACACCAGAGGAGCCAGACCGGCCTCGATACGCGCGCCGTTCAGGAGCTCAAATATGCGCTGCTCGGCCGCATCATCGACCGACAAATCTTCGACAGGGACCGGGTCGAGCGGTATCGATTCGCCTTCTTTGAGGATGACCCGTTGATCTCCAAACAAGTCCTCCAGTGCGATGACCTGGGAGAAGAGCCGATCCCCAGCCACCGTGCGGACAACCCTCTGGGTCATCCCTTCGGGATTGGTAATGGCACCGACAATCACCGAGTCCGCAAAGGCGTCGTCGAACGTGCCCCGCAACGGCAGCACCGTGGTCAGCATGATGATCACGGTGGCGAGCAGCCATCCCCATGAGGTGGCGGCCAGGGCGCCGAAAACCCGGTTAGAAGTTTTGAACCCCGGCTGATAGGCAATCTTCCCGAGGTAGTGGGCCGCCACGGCCGCCAACGATCCCACCAGAAGAAACAGGATGATTCCGGCGACATAGCGGGCAACCGTTGGCCCGGTCTGGGACATCGATTCGAGCACCTCGCCGAGGGAACTGCTGTACCGAAATGCTACGAAAGCCCCGATCAGCAGGCCAATGAGATCCATGGCTTCCTTGACAAACCCACGCAACCAACCGCGCACGAAGAGACCAGTGAAGTAGACGCCCAGGGCGAAATCGACCATCTAGATGATCTCGATCCGCATACGTTTGTTGGCCTTGCCTTTTGACTCGGTCTTGATCACCTGGATCGAGCCAACCTCCAACGTCGAACGCACATGCGTCCCCCCGTCGGCCTGCTTGTCCAAACCAACGATGTCGACCACGCGGATGGTCTTGAGGGATTCGGGGAGTAGGTTGACTTTGGTCCGAATCAGATCGGGATCGGCCAGGGCCACGTCTCGCTCAAGAAACCGGATTTCCGTGTCATAACCGCGCTGCAACTCTTCGTTGAGTTTGCGGGCGATGTCTTCGGCGAACTCGCGGGAAATCGAGGCCAACTCAAAGTCCATCCTGGCGGTGCCCGGCTTCATGTCACCGCCGGTGACTTTGGCACCAAAGTCCCGGTAGATGACAGCCGTGAGGGCGTGAAGTGCCGTGTGAGTCCGCATCAAGAGATACCGGCGATCCCAATCAATCGAGGCGGTAACCCGTTCACCCACCTTCGGCGGCTTTCCTTCGAACTGGTGGACGGGGTCGCCTTTCATCCGGATTGTGTCAGTGATGGCGAGTTCGCCGAAGTCGCCAGCGAATACCCCTGAATCACCTGGCTGGCCACCACCTCTTGCGTAGAAAACGGTCGAATCGAGCACGATGCCTTCGTCGAGCACTGCCACGATCGTGGCGTCGATCGAGGAAGCGTACGAGTCGGTCGCGGCAATTTCCTGGGTAGCCATGGGCGCCAGCGTAGTGGGCTAACCGAGCCAAACTGCTCATGACCGCCCGACAACTGCTGCCGGCCTAGGCCCCTGGGCTTGGCGTTGGCAGCCCCTGACGGACGTTCGGTACACTCCAGCGTGATGCCCGACACCTCATACCGTCGCGACGGTTTCGCATTGTCCGCCGCGGTCGGCGTGGTCGGAGTGACCTTCGGGGTGTTTGCCTCGACGAGCGGCTTGACCCTGCTGCAAGCCATGGCGCTGTCTGGCCTGACTTTCACGGGCGCATCGCAGTTCGCGTTCGTCACGGTGATTGCGGCTCACGGAACCGCCATTGCGGCCACGCTCGGCGCCCTGACTCTCGCCGTGCGCAACTCGCTCTACGGGCCGGCGCTCACGGACCACCTATCCGTGGGGGGTTGGCGGCGGTTGGCGACGGCGCAGTTCATCATCGACGAGACGACCGCCATGACGTTGGCTCATCCCGAACATCCAAGGCGCTCATTCTGGTGGACGGCCATATGGCTTTACAGCCTGTGGAATATCGGCACCTTGTTGGGCCACGTCGGAGCGTCACAACTCGGTGATCCGGCTGGCCTCGGCCTCGACGCGGCGTTTCCAGCCGCCTTTTTGGCAATGCTCATCCCGTTATTGCGTAGCCGACGCATCATCCTGGTGGCAGTGACCGCCGTGGTGGTCGCCGTTGCATCCGTACCCTTCGTTCCGGCGGGCATCCCGATTCTGTTGGCTTCCCTGGGGGTTTTGGCGGGCCGGGGAATGTCCAGATGACTTCCATCTGGATCGGCATCGGGGTGCTGACCGTGGGCGCTTACCTACTCAAGCTCCTCGGTTTCACGGTCCTGGATCTTGCACGGCTGCCAGAGCCTCTAGCGGATCTCGCCCGGTTGCTCCCGATCGCCCTGTTTGCAGCACTGGTGGTCATCACCACCGTCACCGCCGGGCAACACATCACGATCGATGCTCGCCTGGCCGGGGTCACCGTCGCCGGAATTGCCGCCTGGCGCAAAGCTCCCTTCCTGATCGTGGTCCTGGCCGCCATGATCGTGACCGGAGCGATCAGGGCTCTGACCTAGCTACTCATCGCTGTCGGTGTGATGCATTGCCGGGCGGGTCAGTTCCATGCGGCCGATCCGCCGTAGGCGGCCCGCCAGGCTTTCAGGGCTGGGTGGTTCGTATTCAACAGTGAAGGCTTCCGATGCCTGCTCCCAGGATTCACCCAGGATGCGCGTCCGCCAATAGTGCGAGACGATGACTCTGAGGAATGCGGTAATCGGCACGGCAAGAATCAATCCCAGAATTCCACCCAACGAACTGCCAAGCAACAGAGCGAGGATGATCAGCGATGGATGCAGCTTGACGGTGGCTCGTAGCACCAGGGGAGAAATCACATGGTTGTCGAGTTGTTGCACGCCCAGGAATAGCAGGGCAACAAAGATCGCCAGCCGGAAATCCTCCAGGACGAGGGCAACCACGACGGCCAGTGTCCCCGAGAACCAGGGCCCGATAAACGGAATGAGATTGAAGAGGCCTGCCACGATGCCCAAAATCAACCAGAGGTTCATACCGAGCGCCCACAGTCCGAACGAACTGATGGTGGCGACCAACAGCGCCACCATCATTTGGCCCCGGACAAACCCGCCCAACGCCGTACCCAGACTCGTTCCGAGCGCTTCTGCCTCGTCGCGCATACCCTCGGGAATCAGCTCCCGGGTGTGTTCCAGGACTCTCGGAAGATCAACGAGCATATAGAAGGCAATGACCGGAGTCAGGAATACCAACGCCACCACTTCCACGACACTTAACGCCAGCGTGAACGCCTGCCCCAGGAAGACCTGCAACCCTGCCTGGAATGCTGCGTCGGGGGTCGCCATCTGGGCGACGAGTTCGTCGTAACTCATTAGGGAAAGATCAGGAATCCCAATTCGGGCAGCGGTGTCGGCGATCCGCGCTATCGAGTCGTCATAGATGATCGGAAGTTCAGAACCGAGCGCATTCGCCTGTTCGGCGACGAGCGGGACGACTACCGCGAAGACGAGCATGACCACCGTCACGCCGAGCAGATACGCAACGATCGTTCCAAAGACCCGATGAACTCCGCGATTCCGAAGGCCGGTAACCAACGGGTTCAAGATGTAGATAATGGCGGTTGCCGCCAGAACCGGTCCCCACAAAATCCGAACTTGGGCTAGAAGCCAACCGAGAATGCCAATGACAAGGAATCCGCCGACGAGCGCCCAGGCACTTATGCCAAACCTCCGCAACCGCTCATGTGGATCGATCATCGGTGCAAGTCTATCTAGCGCTCTGTGATCGTGACTATCGCGCCTTCTTTGACGATGATGGTGAACGAGTCTGAGGGACCTGGCGTGGACCGCCCGAGCCCCGTCGTCGACCAGTCGTCGGGAACCTCAGCCTTCCCAACCAGGTCGATGTGATCACCGCCACGCACGACGAGATCGATCGTGCCATCCAATTCTATGACCGAGCCAGGGCGCACAAATCCGACCACAACGTCGCCATCACCCTTGACGGTTAACCCACCAGAACTCACGGCAGCCAGATTGATATCCACCTGATCTGCCCGGGCTTCCACTTCCCAGGTGACGGCCAATGAGAGCTTGACATCCCACCCGGCGCTCTGGAACCAGCCGGAATTTTCCCGCTGCCCAACGCTGATCGATGCATCCGGTTCGGTGATGATTTCGAGCGCACTCGGTGCTCCGGTGTCGCCACCCCGGTTAAGCATGAGGATTCGGTACAGCTCTGGCTGGTCAGCAGGCCGGACGACCAACTGGCCTACGAGGTCCAACTCGATACGACCGTCCGTGACGCCGGCGACCTCCGGGCCCGGTACATCGGCAGATGTGGACGGAAGTTCGTCCCACCGGGCCACATGCAGCGCCACCGTGACTCCGAGGTAGGTCAACAACAGAAGAGGCAACACAGCAGACAGGCGGGGGGCACCTTTTCTGAGCCTGGGAATGAGTGCAGCAAAGATCAAAGCGATGACCACGAACGCCGGCCAAAAGGAGACGACGTCAAGGAGGAGCGTCTTCGATAGTACGCCCGCACCGACCCCCAGGGCGACGACGACCGTGACGACCGCCACCATGGTCCACGCCCAGATCGGCCAGATGGAGATGACCTTTAGTTGTGCGGTTTCGGCTGCGGCCGCCGGATCGGTGGCCGCGACCGACTCTGTACCGTCCTCGCTCAAATCACCAGGTGACAGCTGCTGACCCTCACCAGGGGGACCGGCGTCCTCAGTCACGTCACCGGCGCCTGGGTCGGCGCCATCGCCCACCATCTCATCGATAACCGGCAACTCCGCTTGGGCGTGAAGAGCTTCTTCTGGGTCTCCACCCTGCCCGCTTCCCGGATCGGCGGAATCGGGCGAATCGCTCACCCCGAGTAACTCGTACCGAGAATCACCAGCAGATCAGCTGAAGCGGAAGCGGCCGGATTCGCCCCTACTGTGGCCCCGGGCACCTGTTTGGCGAGTGTGAACGCCTCGGCCTGAAAACCGGGGGCGTAGTAGATAAAGCTCTCCTCCAGCGTCGGCCGGTAATTGTCTTGCTCTTCCATCTGGTACCCGAGCGCTGCAAGATCAGCAGTGATTCCGGCCGCCAGGCCTTTGATGGTTGTGGAGTTCAACACTTTGACCGTTATCTCACTAGGGCTCCGCTCAACCGGGCCAGCGGTGGTCGTCGTCGTGGCAACCGTGCTAGTCGTCGTGGGCGTAGCGGTCGCCACCGTCGTAGTCGACGCCAGCGGGCCACCAGCCTGAGTCGAGGTAGTTCGCACGGGTTGCACGCCGGATTCTGTGGTGGTCGAGGTCGTGTCGTTCGCAATTGGAATCCCGGCCGTGGTGGATAAGCCGGCGTCATCGCCCGGGAACCATTCTGGGAGGAGTTTGACGACGGCAAATACCAGCGCCAGGACGATGGCGATGCCGAGAACCCACATGATGACATGGCGGATGAGTCCAGCCCAAAATTCGCCCGTCCCCGGGGCTTCATGTTTCCCGGACATTTACGCGTCCCCGGACGCCTGCGAACGCCTGAGTTTCTCTCTGCGGGACGTAGCCTGAAGTCTCCGTACCGTCATCGGGTCATACTCGGAGGCGTGCGGATCGTCAGCCAACGAACGGAGCATCTGGTAATACTTGGTTGGACTCATGGCAAGCTGCTCCTGAATAGCTTCTGACTTCGGACCTGGGATAAGCCAGGCCGACCGCTCGAAATCGAGCACAGCCTTATCTTGTTCGGACAGCATGATCCCGCAAGGTTATCGCTGCTGCCACCACTCACTGGGGATTTCATTACGACTCGCAATCTGATGACCGCTCCAGACAAACACCGCTGGTGTGGTGATCACGGGAGCTGGCGGCGGGATTCGAACCCACGACCTGCCGCTTACAAGGCGGCTGCTCTGCCAACTGAGCTACGCCAGCAAGCTGGGCAGTGTACCGGATCGAGACGAAGTCTCAGTCCTGGCGAGCCCGGCGGATCTCAAAAGCCGCCAGCGCAGCCGCCACCGAAGCGTTGAGGCTCTCCGACTCGTCGCTCATTGGAATCGAGACGACCAGATCACACCTCTCAGTGACGAGTTGGGCGAGCCCGGCCCCCTCTCCCCCGATAACGATCGCGATCGGTTCTGATGCCAGCCCCAGACCAAACAAGGATTCAGTGCCGTGGGCATCGAGGCCAACCACCCAGACACCTAGCTGACGAAGCCGGGAAAGAGCGCTGGCAACCGAAGACACGACGGCCACTGGAAGCTTTTCAAGCGCCCCGACCGAGGCCTTGAACGCCGTGGATCCCAACGGTGCGGATCGCACCGACGAAACGACCAAACCGGACATACCGGCGGCCAAAGCGGACCGGGCGATAGCGCCGACATTATGGGGGTCTTCGAGATGATCGAGGACCAAGATGGCAGGTCGGTCGGCGTCAGCCAGATATTCCAGCGAGACGGTTCGGATAGGGTCGCAGAGAGCAACGACGCCTTGCGGGGCGGTGGTCTCTGCCTGCAACCGAACATCGGCGATATATTCGACTTGCACCGCCGGGCCGGCCGCTTCCAGCAACTCGCCGAGTCGCTTCTTACGAGAGGTCTCTATCAACAGTTTCTTGACCCGCCCGGCGTCAAGCGCCGCTCGGACCGCATGGATTCCCTCGACCTTACTTCCGATGCCAGGCGACCCCATCAGCCCCATCCTCGATGACGATACCGATCGACGCCAGACCATCACGTATCTTGTCTGACGTTGACCAATCCTTATTCGCCCTCGCTTCGGTCCGATGGTCGATCACCCTCTCGAGCGTCTCCTCGACCCCACGACCAGGAGCCAATCCCAGTTCGGCTGCCAGTCCTTCAAGGTCGGCGGCCAAGCCGTCCAGCCGATCCGAGCCGGTTGCTTCCGGAATGAGGCCAAGGACCTCAAGTATCCGCTCCACCGCTGCGGCCACTCCGGTGGCCTCGCCTCCTTCGTCCGATAGCCGATTACCTTCGCGCACTGCGTCGAATAACACACCAAGCGCTACCGGAGTGTTGAAGTCGTCATCCATGGCTGTTTCGAAGGCTGCGACGATGCCAGCGTCAAGCGCCGTCCCTTCCATGTCGGCATGTCGACGGCGAAACGACTGCAAGCGTTCAAAGGAGGCGACCGCGTCAGCGATCAAATCAGGCGAAAACTCGACATTGGATCGGTAGTGCGCTCGCAAGTAGAACAGCCTGATGGCCAGCGGTGGATGGTCGGCCAGCAACGTCGCAAGATCGACAAAATGCCCCGTGGACTTCGACATCTTTTCACCCGAGAGGGTGACCATCCCGTTGTGTAACCAAACCTTGGCGAACGGGCGACCGGTGACTGCCTCGGACTGGGCGATTTCGTTTTCATGATGGGGAAAGATGAGGTCCGTCCCGCCGCCATGTATGTCAAGCGTGTCACCCAGGTATCGGCGGGCCATCGCCGAGCACTCGATGTGCCATCCAGGCCGACCGGGACCCCACGGCGAAGGCCACTGCGGCTCTCCCGGCTTGGCCGCCTTCCAAAGCGCAAAGTCCAGCGGGTCACGTTTGATGTCACCCGTGGCAATGCGAGCTCCGGCGAGCATTTCATCGAGGTTGCGGTTGGAAAGTCGGGCATAGTGAGCGAACGAGCGGACCGCGAAGTAGACGTCGCCGCCGGCCACGTACGCATGATCCTTGACGATCAGATCACCGATCATGTCAATGATCTCTGCGATATGATCGGTGGCTCTCGGTTCGATATCAGGTCGAAGGACTCCCAGCGCGTCTTGCGTCGCTTCGAACCGCTCGGCAGCCCGAGTCGCGACGTCTTCTATCGAAACGCCCTGCTCATTGGCTGCGGTGATGATCTTGTCGTCAATATCGGTGATGTTTCGAACGTACGTGACGGCATACCCGCGATACATGAGGTATCGGCGAATGACGTCGAACGCGACCGCCGACCGCCCGTGACCCACATGCGGGTTGGCCTGCACGGTCGGGCCGCATACATAAATGCCGACCGACCCATCGTGCTCTGGGACGAAGGGGATCCGGACGCGACCAAGCGTGTTGAGAACTTCCATGGGCGTAATCGTAGCTCCGGGTAGGACGGCCAAGAACCCGGTGCTTCGTCAGCGCGGTTCGATTGCGGCAACCGCGGCCGCCGCCAAACCTTCGTCCCGGCCGATCGAACCCATGAAGTCCGTCGTCGTCGCCTTTACGGACACATCGGCCGAGTCAAGGTTGAGGGCCTCGGCCAAACCCGCCCGGATCGCCTCACGGTGCGGGGCGACCTTGACAGATTGGGCAATAACGGTGACGTCTACCTGCGAAACCTTCCAGCCGGCTTCGAAGAGTATGGCTATGGCGTCCCTGACCAGATCGAGACTCGATACGCCCTGCCAGCGCTCATCCGAAGACGGATAATGGGTTCCGAGATCGCCCAACCCGGCGGCACCAAATAGGGCATCGGCCACGGCATGACAGGCAACATCGCCATCGGAGGTGGCCTCCACCAATCTCGCAGAATCGACGACTACCCCACCGAGTCGGACCGGCCAGGTACCCCCGAAACGGTGGGCATCAAAACCGAACCCAACCCTCACGCCGGCCGACCAAACAACATCCGGCCTATCGCCGTACGCGTGGTGGCAGTGACCTCAACGGAAATCTCTTCGCCGACTCGCTCAGAAGCTCCGTCGATAACCACCATCGTCCCGTCGTCGAGATACCCGACTCCCTGTCCTTCACCACTTCCAATCTTGGAAACGGGCACGGACACGATCTCGCCAACAGCCACGGACGTTTTCAGTTTTTCGCCGAGCCCGGCAGGGTTGAGGACCCGGACTCCCCGCAGCTCGGCTGCTTTGGCGAGATGGGTGTCGGTGGTCACGATCTGAGCGCCACTTCGCTCGGCAACGACAATGAGCTTGGCGTCGACGTCCTCGACCTCGGGGATCTCGTCATCGAGTACCACGACGTCGACGTGGGCGGTTGATCGGAGGGCGTCGAGGATTTCCAGGCCGCGACGGCCTCGCCGATGTCGACTTTTCTCGGCCGAGTCGGCCAACCCCTGTAACTCGTCGATCACAAACCCCGGCAACCAGAGGCGTCCTTCGATGAGACCGATACGTGCGAGCTCCAGAATACGACCATCGATAGCCGCCGACGAGTCGATGAGATACGACGGCTCTTCATCACTCAAACGACGGGCCACCAGCGGGGCTCGGGGTCGCAGGCCGGCCACCGTCAACAGATCGTGCGACCGCATGGCAAACAGCCTGGCACCGATCAGCGCCAGCGAAAGAATGATGAGTGCGGCAAGCGGCCAGGCGATCGCCCCTGGTAGCAGGGCGATTAAGGGAGCGCTCACGGCCCCTCCCAACACGACACCAACGATGAGGCCGAAAGCTCCAGCAAACAATTCCTGACCGTCCGCCTGAGGCAAGAACCGCTGAGGGAGCACATCGAGGCGCCGCCGGAACCCTCTCCCGAACAGCCCCCCACTCACGTAGCCAACCCCGGCACCGATCAGAGCACCCACCAATCGGATAGCGCTGGGATCTGCGTCTACCGCGGCCGGGTTGATCCGACTACCGAGTGTGTAGCCAAGCGCGGTCAGCAACAAGGTGACCAGCAGTCGGAGGGCCTCAACCATCATGAGCGAACCGTTCTATTCGTCGAGATCCTCGGGTTTCGGGAGTGCCCGGTCGAGCTTCTTGGTGGCTTCCTCTTCGTTGACGTCGAGGGCGAATTGCATTTCACTCACCAGGGTCGTTCGAGCTCTTGACAGCATCCGCTTCAATGCAGGCGAGATGCCCTTCAATTGTTGGGCAACCGTGAGGTCCCTGACCACTTCGGCTACCTGGAAAATGTCACCTGAGGTCATCTTCTCGTTGAGGATCTTGTACCAACGACTCCAGTTGGATCCCGCTTCTTGCGGTTCGTCCTTCAGGGTCGCAAAAACCTTGCGCGCCTGCGTTTTTGAGATGACCGGGCGAATCGTATCTTCGATATTCTCAACCGGCACATAGACCGTGAGCTGATCGGTGGCGATTTCCAACTGGAAGTACTCACGATTTTCGCCAGCGATCTTCTGCTTCACCTTTTTGATGATGATTGCGGCACCATGGTGGGGGTGGACAACTTTGTCACCCACTGCAAAAGATGACTTTCGGCGCGGTTTGGGAACCTCTGCTGCTTCAGGTTTTTTGGCCATAAAGGGTGGTGTCTATCGTTCGGCGACGGCCTAGTGTAGCTGGCGGTGGCAATCAGGCGACATGCCCACCGGTTGGACCCCAAAAACCGACGCTATCGATAGCCCGATCCAGCCAGGCACGGATCTGCACCGCCCGGGTATGACCAACGCCTGGCACGTCATCGAGTTCCTCGACGGATGCATGAAGGAGTTTACGAAAGTCTCCGAAGTGCTTGGCAGCGGCTTCTTGTACCGATTCTGGAAGATGCGGAACCTGACTGAGCAGTCGCAAGCCTCTCGGAGACGCTTCGATGTCCTCGGCCTCGAATCCCATGGCGGCGGCGATCGCCCGGCGATCTGATAACTCGGCCGTCGGAATGTCGGCGAGCTCGTTCAAAGCAGCCTGCGTGGAACGTGCCGAAAGTCGACCGATGTAATCGCGCACCACCAGGCGTCGTAATTCTCTGATGCCGTGTGTCAGATCGGCCAGTTGAAGCTGCACCAACTGACGTTCCCCACCCAACGCCAGGCTTAACACCTCGACCGAATCACCAAGGCGAAGCACCAATTCGGCTCGCTGGAGAACGGTCACGGCCCAATGGTTGGTCATGAAGTCGGCTACCTCAAGCCGGGTCATCCGCTCCTCGGCCTGATCGAGGCGGGTACGGAATCGGTCGAGCGACGACAGCGACTGATTGATCTTGTCGGTTATGACTGCCGGGCTTTCCAGTTCTTGCTTGGTGTCTCCAAAGAACAACGTCGCCACCGCGCGATCCTCCGATATGGACACGACCGGCTTCCCGGTCTGTTTGGCGGTGCGCTCGGCAGTCCGATGCCGCGACCCGGTCTCGTCGGTGGGCATGGATGGATCGGGAATGAGATGAACGTTCGCTCGAAGAATGGCATCGCTGCTGTCAGAAAGGACGATGGCCCCATCCATCTTGGCGACTTCGGCGAGCCTGGCAACGGTGAACGGGGCCTCACTGAGGTCGAAGCCGCCTGAGCACACGGCATCGACCTGCGGCCCCGCCCCGAGAACGATCAGCGCTCCCATTTTCTGCTGCATGATGCGCTCAAACGCGTCCCGCAGTCGGGTCCCGGGGGCGACTCTCTTGAGAACTTCTAGGCGGGTATCGGCTTTGTTCACCACTCGGGCGAGGCTACTACACGCTTTGACGGTAGGCCCAACACAAAGCTCCTAATCATCGAAGACGCCGGCGGCGGCCAGAGCCGACTCGATGCGCCGTGAAACAAGATCGGCGTGAATCGTCCTGGTCAGTCCCAACCGGGACGCTTCTTCAGACCGACGCCCATCATGGGACACCGAGCGCAACTCTCCGGTCAACCCGACTTCACCCCAAGCAGCCGTTCGGCCGAGCGGGCGATTGGTCAAGGAAGAAGCCAGCGCCAAAGCGATGGCGAGGTCGGCAGCCGGCTCCGTCAGTCGCATACCGCCCACCACCGAGACGTAAACCTCTCGATCTGAGAACCGGAGCATGGCGTGCCGTTCGAGAACGGCCAGTAGTTGGTGCACCCGGGCTGCCTCAACCCCCCGCACCGACCGACGGAGCTGCTGAGGAGTCACGACCGGTTTACCGACCAATGCTTGAACTTCGACGAGCAGGGCTCGTTTTCCGCTGATGGCCGGGAATACAACTGTCCCAGCCACGCTTCCTTGCCAGTCAGCCACAAAGGCGGCTGACGGATCGGCCACCTCCACCATCCCTTCCTCATCCATTTCGAAGAGTCCAACAAGATGGGTCGCTCCGAACCGGTTCTTAAGGCTATGGAGCGTTCGATATCCACGATCGGTTTCGCCTTCGAGGTACAGGACGACATCGACCATATGCTCAAGCAATTTGGGACCGGCGATGGCCCCATCTTTGGTGATATGACCAACGACCACGGTGGCGGTCCCTGTATCCTTGGCAAATCGGATCAGCCGTGCCGAGCACTCACGCACCTGTCCGACCGAACCGGAGGCGGCGGCAACCTCCTGCGCTGCCAATGCCTGAATTGAGTCAACAATGAGAAGGTCGGGCCGAATCTGCTCGGCTGCGGCGATGATCACGTCGACATCGCCATCAGCGAGCAGCAGGATGTCGTCGGACTTGATGCCCAGCCGATCAGCCCGTAGTCCGACCTGATCGGCAGATTCCTCTGCTGTGGCGATAAGCACCTTTGCACCGTGAACCGCCAGGCTGCCGGCCACTTGCGACAGCAACGTTGATTTGCCAACCCCCGGCTCACCGCCGACGAGGATGACACCACCAGGGACCAGCCCGCCTCCCAAAACCCGGTCGAACTCCGAAATGCCGATTTGAAGGCGCGGCGGCGGGGACTCTCCCACCTTCGAGAGTGGCACCGGGGCAGTTGTCGCCGTCCTTTTGGATGACCCTGTGACCTCGGCGAGTGCGTCCGACACCTTGCATTGAGGGCAGAACCCCATCCACTTGCTTGACTGGTATCCACACGAAGAGCACCGATATGTCATGGAAAGATCCTATCGTGGGGGGCAGACAGAAAAATTCGCCCGCCGGTGTGGCGGTTTCTGTGACCTGGATGGCGCCCCACGGCACCAACGTGGCAGAATGTCGCCGGCTAACGAAAGGTAATCGGCTTGTCCGTCGTTGAATGCACAAACTGCGGAGCTCAGTCCGAGGGCGAGGAATTCTGCCCGGTATGTGGAGAATGGCTCCAGACAGAAGGCTTTGAAGAGTTCGAGCTGGCCAGCTCAGCCCCGCTGACTCAAGTGCTATACAACACCGTTGCCTGCCCGTCGTGTGGAGCGGCAAACCCGACGACGAATCGCCATTGTGAAGAGTGCGGAGCGCGCCTGATGCAGGGGGCTCTCCCGGTCGCTCCCCAGCCAATCTTGTCTACCACTCCCGGCGTTCGCGCCGCTCTGGCAATCGGAGGACTCCTCGTGGCCGTGGTCCTGGCCGCCTTGTTGTTCAACTGGATCCGGGGCGACGGTGGAACGACCACCACGTCGAGCTCAATACCAACCTCGACGTCGACCTCCGTCCCGCTAGCCGAGATTGAACTGATTCCGATCGCCTCATCAGAGTGTTCGTCGGAACTTCCCAACTGGCCATGCTCGAACATGTTCGACACCGATCCCGCCACCGTGTGGAACGATGCATCGCTCTCTGGGGTTGGCGCCTCGATCACGGTTCGCTTCCCGGCCACTTACCAGGTTCAGTCGATCGTGATAACCAACATCCAGGATGACCCGGTTCGGTTCACGAGGAATTTCCGGGTCGCTTCGGTGAAGGTCATCTCCGACGACAATCCGAGGGGTACCGTGAGCCTTCTGCCGGACACCCCGGGACCTCACACCATTACGTTCTCGACGATCGGAACGACCGAGATCACGATTGAGGTACAGACGACCCATCAGGCCGAGGCTGTCATCGACGAAGTGAGCGGTGAGGAACTCGCTCGCTACTCAGAGTTGGTAATCGCCGAGCTCGAGTTCTACGGCAGACGAGCAGGCAACTAAGAAAGCTACGGACCGCCTCTGCGGTCCGTAGTTCTATGTATAGAGCTGGAGGGCGACGGGTTTCTCGCCCATCTATCCCCAACAGTGACCGCTGGCGGCCCAATGCGTCCAGCCACCGCCGTCGTATACCAACCAGGCAGCCACCGCCACATTGGCGAGCGGGTCGAAGACATCGGACCCGGAGTAGCCAGCCAGCTCCGCTCGCTCACCCCAGTACGACGCGAGATGCTGGAAGAGCCCCGAAGCCGTTGAGTACGGATTCTTGGCGTTGGGATCGCCGCCGGATTCACAACCGATGACCGACATGGCACGTGAGACATCACCGGGGGCGAAGAACGCCTCGACCAATGGACGCCAATCATCGATCGACCCTGACCACTCGGGTAGCAATTCGTTCACCGTCTTGGCGGCCTCGCGGTCTTGAACACACAGACCGCCAAACGGTGGCCGACAACCGAACCAACGGCCGATCGGCAACACGGGATCCGGTTCCTGAGTTGCCCCGGTCTGAGATGCCACGGCCAGCGGGGCAGGAGCAACGGAATCGGTTGATACAGCTGTGGTCCCTCTTGCTGGCGGCCGGACCTGGTCTGTTGCGGTAGTCGTCGTCGTGTCGATGGGGACGGTACCGGTTTCAGATGCCGACGCCACGGAAGGCACCAGCATGCCGACCATGAGAAGAAGGGATAACGCGCGAACACGCATGTTGAAATGTTCCTTGTTAGGGGGTTTTTGTGCGGGTCAGGAGCGAAGCCTCCTAAGCATCATCTGACTGCAACCCTCTAAGGCTAACGAACTGGCATTCGTACACAAATCGAGAATGGAAGAATAATCCAGCCGAAGGCTGGCATCCATGCGGCCGACCGGCCGACACAACAGGAAAGGGGCAGGAGTGTCCTCCTGCCCCGGTCCTAACCTCAACTGCTACCAACCCTAGCTGTCGGCCATCTCCACCGGTGGAACATCGGGCGACGAGAACGACTCAAAAGTCAGTTCCTGATTCTCTTCGTCGAGGTCGACCACGATCGTCGACCCCGCCACAAACTCGCCCAACAGAACCTTCTCGGACAACGGATCCTCCAGGCGCTGCTGAATCGCCCGCCGAAGCGGTCGAGCACCCAGCTCCGGGTCATAACCGGTGGTCGCCAGGAAACTCTTGGCTGCGTCGGAAAGGACCAGATCCAGGCTCTGAGATCCGAGCTGATTAATCACCCTCGCGAGCATGAGATCGACGATCTCCTTGACCTCTTCCAAGGTCAATTCGTGATAGACGATGACCTCGTCGATCCGGTTCAAGAACTCCGGACGGAAGTGCTTCTTCAAATCCTCGGTGACCTTCGACTTCATCTTTTCGTATGTCACCTCGTCAGAGTCGGCGCTAAAGCCAATCGAACGCTTGCGGAGATCACGGGTACCAAGGTTGGACGTCATGATGATGACGGTGTTCTTGAAGTCGACGGTCCGTCCCTGGGCGTCGGTCAACCGGCCATCCTCCAGGATCTGAAGCAGGGTATTGAATACGTCTGGATGAGCCTTCTCGACTTCATCGAACAAGACCACGGAGAACGGCTTGCGCCGCACGGCCTCAGTGAGCTGACCACCTTCGTCGTAGCCGACATACCCGGGAGGCGAACCGACCAATCGGCTGACCGTGTGCTTGTCCATGTACTCCGACATATCCAGTTGGATGAGCGAGTTTTCGTCACCAAACAAGAACTCCGCCAACGTCTTGGCCGTCTCGGTTTTTCCAACGCCTGACGGGCCGAGAAAGATGAACGATCCGGCGGGACGCTTCGGGTCTTTCAACCCGGCCCTCGTCCTACGGATGGCCCGCGAGACCGCCGAAATCGCATCTTTCTGACCGATGATCCGCTTGTGGAGTTCAGCCTCCATGTTGACAAGACGGGCGGTCTCCTCTTCGGTGAGACGATGAACCGGAATCCCGGTCCACTGAGCAAGTACCTCAGCAATCTCTTCCTCGTCGATGACCCAGCTGATCGACTCGCCGGCCTCTCGCAACTCTGCTTCTTTGGCCGTCCGGTCGGCCACCAGACCGCGTTCTTGATCACGCAGTTGGGCGGCCCGCTCAAATTGCTGAGCGCGTACGGCATCCTCTTTGTCAGACCGAACCTGGAGAATCTGGCCATCGACCTCGGCGATTCCTGGATCCGGAGCCTTGCGCCGAATCCGCATACGGGAACCGGCCTCGTCGATCAGGTCGATGGCCTTGTCCGGTAGGAATCGGTCGGCCAGATACCGGTCGGCCAGGTTGGCGGCGTTGACGAGTGCCTGTTCCGTGTAACGAACCTGATGATGAGCCTCGTACTTGTCCTTCAAACCGTGGAGAATAAGGATCGTGTCTGCCACGGTCGGTTCGTCGACCTGCACTGGCTGGAACCGTCGCTCGAGCGCCGAGTCCTTTTCAAGGTACTTCCGATACTCTTCGAGCGTGGTCGCTCCCACAGTCTGGAGCTCCCCCCTCGCCAGCATTGGCTTGAGGATCGAGGCCGCATCGATGGCACCTTCGGCGGCACCGGCACCGACAAGCGTGTGAATCTCGTCGATGAAGAGAATGATGTCGCCCCGGGTACGGATCTCCTTGAGTACCTTCTTGAGGCGCTCCTCGAAGTCACCGCGATACCGGGAGCCTGCCACGAGCGACCCAAGGTCCAACGTGTACAACTGCTTGCCGGTCAGGGTTTCGGGCACGTCTCCGGATACGATGTTCTGAGCGAGCCCTTCGACGATGGCCGTCTTGCCAACGCCTGGTTCACCAACCAGAACCGGATTGTTTTTGGTGCGTCGTGACAGAACTTGCATCACGCGCTCGATCTCACGATGGCGACCGATCACCGGATCGAGCTTGTGGTCACGGGCCGCCTGGGTCAGGTTCCTGCCAAATTGATCGAGAACCGTTGAACCCGAAGAAGCCGGTTCCGAAGAACCCCGACCTGACGATCCGCTCGACCCACTAGACGAAGACGGCTCATCACGTTGCGGGCCGTTGACAAGCTGGATGACCGTCTGACGAACCTTCGGCAGGTCGGCTCCCAGCTTCTGAAGGACCTGGGCAGCAACGCCTTCGCCTTCGCGAATGAGTCCGAGCAAGATGTGTTCGGTTCCGATGTAGTTGTGGCCGAGTTGAAGAGCCTCGCGCAGCGACAGCTCCAGCACCTTCTTGGCGCGAGGAGTGAACGGGATATGACCGCTCGGGGCTTGCTGACCCTGACCGATGATCTCGACGACCTGCTGGCGAACCGATTCGAGGTTGATCGACAGTGACTCAAGGGCTTTCGCAGCAACACCTTCGCCCTCATGGATCAATCCGAGCAGGATGTGCTCGGTCCCGATGTAGTTGTGGTTCAACAGGCGAGCTTCTTCTTGGGCAAGTACCACTACCCGACGGGCTCGGTCTGTAAATCGTTCGAACACGGCAACCGCCTCTCTGAACTAGGACCCCTGGATACGAGACCGTGCGATGCGATTATAGCCCCCGGGGCTGGATACTCCTGCGGTCTTGACCTGACCAAACTTCTTCCTCCCTTTCGACGCTTCCAAAAGACGAATTACTGACAGCCGCAGAGACCGGTACCATGGAAGCGATGGACGTACCAAGTATTCAAGATATGGTGCCGCTTCCCCACGTTTGGGAGCAGATCGACCGTACGGAAACGCGCCTCATGGACGCCTCGGAATCGCGCGACCCTTTCCTCACGAAGGTCGCCCAACACCTCCTGGCCGCCGGCGGCAAGCGGTTTCGGCCGTTGCTCGCTCTGATCGCTGCCGACTTCGGGCCGGCCAACGACGACCGACCCATCGAAGCTGGCGTGGCGGTGGAACTCATCCACGTCGGAAGCCTCTATCACGACGATGTGATCGACGAAGCCACAATCCGCCGGGGCGCCAATTCGGCCAACGCCAACTGGGACAACACGGTTGCGATCCTGGCAGGCGACTTCCTGATGGCGCGCGCCTCGGAGGTCGCTGCTACCCACCTCGGACAGGAATCGGTTCGCCTACTGGCCAGCACCTACGCCGAACTTGTCGAGGGTCAGACCCGCGAACTCCAACTTGATTTCGATCTCGACCACGATCCGGAGGCCTACTTCCAGGTCATCGGTGGCAAGACCGCCGCGTTGATTCGCACGTCGGCCCGTCTGGGAGCCATGGCCGCGGACGCTGATGACGCGACGGTCGAAGCCTTGTCGTCGTGGGCATGGGAACTTGGCCTCGTGTTTCAGATCGCCGACGACGCCCTCGACCTGGTTGCAACCGAGTCGTTTCTCGGCAAGCCGGCCGGATCAGATATTCGAGAAGGAAAGATGACGCTGCCGGTGCTCATGGCTGCCGCAGGGTCCGACGGCGGCAGAATTCGAGATGCTCTCGGGAAGCCGCCGTACGACGACGCACGCGTCAGTGACGTGATCTCCATCGTCCGGGCAGGCGGATACGTCGAGCAGTCTCTCCAGGAAGCGGAGCGGCGCATCGCTACGGCAGACGCGGCCGTCGCCACCCTTCCTGACATTCCAACCAGGGCCGTGCTTTCAAGCCTTGCCCAATTTCTCCTCGACCAGGTGACCGCCGCCCGCTCCGGTTAACGGTCAGAGCACGCTCGAAGCCGTCTACTCGGGCCGAAGATGCGGGAAGAGCACGACTTCCCTGATGCTGGCATGATTGGTGAGAATCATCACCAGCCGGTCGACCCCCAGCCCGAGACCAGCCGTCGGGGGGAGGCCATATTCGAGTGCTCGAACATAATCCTCATCGATCAGGTGTGCCTCGTCATCGCCGGCCACCCGAGCCGCCGCCTGCTCCTCAAACCGGCGCCTTTGTTCGGCCGGATCGTTCAACTCGGTAAAGGCATTGGCCAATTCGCGACCGGCAACTATCAACTCGAACCGCTCCGTCACCTGAGGATTCGACCGATGGCGCTTGGAAAGTGGCGATACCTCAACCGGGTAGTCGATCACGAACGTCGGCTCCCACAACCGATCTTCGATGGTCGCTTCAAACAACGCAGTGACCAGTTTCCCGACCCCCCAGGACGGCTCGACCTTGATCTGCAAATCTCCGGCCAGCTTGCGCAATTCGTCGACGGGCATGTCGTAACTGATGTTGAGATCGAGCTGCTCATTGACGGCTTCGAGCATGGGCAGCCGGCGAAATGGAGGGGCGAGATCGAGTTCCCGATCCTGATACATCACAGTCGTCGATCCCGTCACGGCAAGGGCGGCGGCCGCGACAACTTCCTCGGTCAACTTCATAACGTCTTCGTAGTCGGCGAACGCCTCGTACGATTCGAGCATCGTGAATTCGGGGTTGTGGGAGGTATCCATACCTTCGTTACGAAAGTTGCGGTTTATCTCGAAGACCTTGTGCATCCCCCCGACGATCAGACGCTTCAAGTACAGCTCCGGAGCAATCCGCAGGTACATGTCCATGTCAAGCGCCGTGTGATGGGTTATGAACGGCCGGGCGAGGGCTCCGCCGGGTTTCGCCTGGAGCATCGGGGTCTCGACTTCAAGAAATCCCCGCTCCTCAAATGACCGGCGAAGCGACCGAACCGTGGCGATCCGGGCCCTGGCGGTAGCCCGGGCTTCCTCGTTGACGGTCAGGTCGAGATACCGCTGTCGATAGCGGCGCTCCTGGTCCTGCAGGCCGTGCCACTTATCAGGAAACGGACGCAACGCCTTGGAGAGAATCTCGAAACGATCGACCCGGATGCTCAACTCGCCTTTTTTCGTCGTAATGACCTCGCCGTGCGCCCCGACCCAGTCGCCGTTGTCGATCAGGTCGAATATCTCGAACGCCTCGTCGCCGAGAACCGCTTTGGAAACAAACAATTGGATCTGACCCGAACGGTCCTGCAATACCCCGAACCGCAGTTTGCCAAAGGACCGCACATTCAGAAGTCGCCCGGCCACCGTCACCGACGTCCCGGTCTCCGCACCCGGTTCGAGGCCGTCATGAAGCGCATGAATCTCAGCGGCAACCGCATCTGGTTTGAACGTGTGCGGATAGGGGTTGATATCGCGCGACCTGAGCTCCTCGAGCTTGGCCAACCGAACGGCCGTGAGCGGATGATCGGCCAGACTGGCGCGATCATCGAGTTGTTCTTCGGGGGTGGTCTCATCTGACATAGGCCGTCACCTTACCGGCCCAGGAGGGACGGTCGGTCATCGATTTCGCTCGCTCAACAACCCGAGTCCGCGCAAAACGAGGACGGCATCAACGACGTACTCCCTGTCGAGGAGCGGTACCAGGGTGCCAGCCCCTCCTCCGGTCGCCACCAGAACCGCGTCGGAACCCAGCTCGGCGAGGGCACGGTTGACGAGGCCATCGACCAATCCCGCATAGCCGTACACCATTCCGGATTGGATCGCTTCGATCGTATTGCGACCGATTACGTGTTCGGGAGGGGTAAGTGCAACCCTGCGCAGGGCCGCCGTCGAATCGACCAACGCATCGAGCGAAATGTCCAGACCACTGGCGATGGCCCCGCCAACGAAAGCACCGTCGGGTCCGACCACATCGACGGTGATAGCGGTGCCAAACCCGACGACGACGACCGGATACCCGTAGAACGCCTTGGCGGCCACTGCGCTTGCCACCCGATCGGCACCGACCTCGCGGGGATTATCGACCGACATTGGCATCCCGGTCTTTACTCCGGGGCCGACGACAAGCAGGGTGTCGACCATATCCGCCAGGGCTATCCCAAGCGACATGGCCGCCGCGGGCACCACCGACGCGAGGGCGGCCGACGTAACGTGGGCAGCAACCGGGTTGAATAGTCCCCGTAGGAGTAGGGCGTATTCGTCCGGCGTTCGGTCGACGGCCGTCGAGACCCGCCAGTGATGAATGAGGATGTCCCCGTTCAGAACCCCGATGTCGGTTTGGCTGTTGCCGACATTGATGGCCAGCAGCATCAGTTCACCCCCTCATAGAGAATGCTGGTAGATCGCAGAAGGGTCCCCCGGTCGGAGGTCCCATTCGGTTCCAGCCAGACGTTGTCGATCAGTCGAACACCACCGATCCTGACCGCAGTCGCCAAGAATGCCGGCCGGTCGAGCGTTGCAAGACGCTGGGCGGTCGCCCGCTCGGCCAGGGCCACATACTCGACGTCAATTCCGATGAGATACTCTAACGCGGCCCGCTCCAGAACCTGTCCGTCGCGTTCACCCGAAGCGGCGAGTTCGGCGGCGGCGAAAAGCCCTTTCGACACCCTGGCCGCCCGGTCCCGGTCGCCGGCTGGAATCCGAATATTGCGGCTCGACAACGCAAGACCATCGGACTCCCGGATGGTTGAACATGGCACGATTTCGACGGGAAGCGACAGGTCGACGGTCAACCTGATAACCATCGCCAGTTGCTGCGCATCCTTCTTGCCAAAGTAGGCACGATCAGGCTGTAGCCCGGCCAGGAGTTTGGTCACGACCGTCGCAACCCCGGCGAAATGCCCTGGCCGGTGAGCACCTTCCATCGATTCGGTGAGACCGCCAACCACGACTCTCGTGACGGGCTCGATCGGATACATCTCCTCGACGGAGGGCGCAAAGAGAATGTCGACCCCCGCCTGTTTCATCAGTCTGGCGTCACGTTCGAACTGGCGGGGGTAGGCGTCAAAGTCTGCCACCTCATCAAACTGAAGCGGGTTTACGAAGAGGCTGGCCATGACCTGATCATTCCCGACCTTGGCCCGAGACATGAGATCCAGATGGCCCTCGTGGAGGTAGCCAAGAGTCGGGACGAGCCCTATCGACCCTTCTGTCAGAGATCGACACTCGGCGAAGGTTTCGGCCACCTTCACGACAGAACCTCCCGCATGACCTCCCAGTTACCCACCAGGAGAGCCGTAGCGGTCCCCATCGCAACGAAGGGGCCCTCGACGCCCGCCTTCCTGGCGGCGTCCCGTTGAGCACGCACGGTGCCTATGTCGCCACGAACAATGGGCCCGGTCAGGGCGGCCAGGCTACCGAGGCGACCAGCGTTCGAAACCGACGCTGTCACGAGCGGCTCAGCGATCGATAAGGGAACGCCGGCGGCGTCGAGGAGTTGTTCTGCGACGGCCAGGGCAGCCACCACATAGTTGGAAGCGGCGGTCGCTCCCGCGTGATAGGCAGCTTTGGCCTCATCCGGAAGTCGGAATGGTCGCATTCCAAGCGAAGTAGCAAAAACTGACAACGCGCCTGCCACCGCTTCGGATCGACTGGTGATGGCGGCACCGGCCCCTACCAATGCGGCCGCTCCGATCTCCCCAGAAGGCAGCGTCATGAGGGGATGCATTGATCCGATCTTGTTTCCAAGCGGAGAAAGAACATCGACTGAGGTCCGGCCGGACAAGTGGGCGATTACGGAACCACCCGGCGGGTGCAGTTGCTTGGCGACTTCGGCGATCACATCGTCGGAAACGGCCACAAACACGAACTCGGCATCGGGAAGCGACGATGTGAGGGGAATCGACCTGGCCAAATCGGTCTCAACGGGCCGGCGGGCAGCGAGAGCAACAACTTCGTGCCCGGCGGACCTGGCCGCCAGCCCGACGGACATTCCGGCGCGTCCCGGGCCAACAATGACAATTCGAGCCATGAAGTCAGTCCTTTCGGTTCCGATCCACAATGCAGTTCCATCCGGGCATGCGGTACCAGACCAGCATCGAGCCTAGACGATGAACGGTATGAGACGCTTGGGCACTTCGTCCATATACCGACGATATCGACTATGAGCAACGAGTAATCGGCGTTCCTCGAAAGATGACTTGAGCCAGAAGAACCCACCGACTGCCACTGACCCTGCCAGAGCGATCCAGGAGCCCATGAACAGCGCCAATCCAGCCAGCGAGATAATGAGACCTCCATAAATCGGGTGTCTCACGAGACCGTACGGACCAGACGAGATCATGGCCGCCCCCTCCAACGGTTGGGGAAACGGCGTGAGGCTCGAGCCGAGGACCTGCATGGCTCGGGCGGCCAACGTCACACCCCCCACCAAGAGCGGCACGCCAATCCATCGGGCGTCGAACGATTCCGAGTATCGAAAGGCGACGCCCGCTACCAGGATCAACAGAACAACCTGAGCCGTCACCCACCAGACACCCTTCGACAGAGCCACCTGCCACCCCGGCCCGGCCAGGCGATCGACCGACTGACCACGAACGTCGTCCAGCTTCGAACGGGCTGTCCCGGAACCGGTCGCAGCATCGGGCCAGACCTCCGCCAACGGCTCGACGGCAAACCGACGTTCCGCCAGTCGCTCATGGGGGACCGTCAGCGTCTCAGACACATACGGCGGGGTCGCGGCAGTCAGGATGTCGAGGTCGAGCGTCCGGGGCCCCCAGCGTTCGTCACGCATCCGGTCGGCCGACGCCTCGATGTGCTGACACGCTCCCAGCAGCATTGGAAAGTCCAGGTCTGTTTCGAGCACGATCACTGCATTAAGAAAATCCGCCTGTTCAGGTCCCCCGACCGGTTCGGACCGATACAGACTCGACACGGCCAGTATCTCCCCATGCTGTCCAAGCTGGTCGACCGCCTGCCGAAGCAAGTTCAGCCGATCACCGAGATTGGATCCGAGTCCGACTGCCACCTGCATATCGAGCCCTATCGGGGATACCGGACTGTCACCGAGACATCCCGAAAAGGATGTCGGATCGGGGCGGCCGGCTTGTGAACGGTGATCTCGCAGCCTGTGACCAGGTCGAGTTCCATGCAGACACCGGCAATGCGATGCGCCAGGGTCTCGATGAGGTCATGGCGCTGCGCGGTCACTACTTCGACTACCTGATCAGCCAGCCCACCGTAATCCACTGTGAGCGCCAGTTCGTCTGCTGCGGCAGCCGCAGTCGTATCCAAAAACAGATCTATGTCGATACCGAAGATTTGGCCGGTGATGGCCTCGTGAGGTTGGACGCCGTGATAACCAAATACCTCCAGCCCTCTCAGAGAAATCTGATCGGTCACCGGACCGCGACGCTCATCATCGTCCGAGCCTCGGGGCCAAGTGGTCGGCCGAGAATCTCCTGGATGACTGCGGCGGCCTTGATCGGATCCCCAACCATGCCACTATAAATCAGGTAGGCGGCCAATAGACCTGCAAGAGTCTCATCGACCAGGTCACGGTGAATGAGTACTACGGCCTTACTCGGGGCAAGGGCCGCGGAGATCGACTTGAGAACCCTCGGAACGTCAGACGCAACCTTCAGTTCGGTGGCGAGGGGTTCGTGGGTTACGGCAAAACCGGCTTCTTCATAGGCAGAAATATTCTGATTGCCGGTCAGAAGCGAAACAAGGGTGTTGATCTTGGCGTTGTCGCGTAGCCAGATGATTTCTTCCTCGCGCCGGACCCGACGATGCTGGAACCCATAGCCGCCAATTCGCTGGCTGACTGCCAGACGTCCGGCAATTACCCAAACGAAATCACGTGGTTTAAGACCTGTCATGTGCGCGCAACGATAGCCGCACTGAGCACCATGGCCTGCCGAGAGTACACAACATTATGTACCCGGACCACGCTGGCTCCCAAGAACGTAACAAGACCGGACAAAACAGCCGTCGCCCGATCGCGATCCTCCACTGATTCGGCGTCCACCACTGAACCTATGAAACGCTTGCGGGAAGCCCCGACCATCAACGGATAGCCGAGTCCAGCCAGCACACTGGTGTTGGCGAGTAATGCCAAGTTGTGTTCGGTCGTCTTGCCGAACCCTATCCCTGGATCGACGCAGATTCGGTTGGCGTCAAGGCCGGCATGTTCCAACAGGGCAGCCTGACCGGTGAGATACTCCCCGATCTCAGCAACCACATCGTGATAGTGCGGATTGTCTTGCATGGTGCGCGGTGAACCGGCCATATGCATGACGACCACTCCTGGCTTTCGCTCGACGACGACCCGCTGCATCTCCGGATTTCGAAACCCGGTGACGTCGTTGACGATCTCTGCACCGGCTTCCATGGCGGCGACCGCCACGGCCGGTTTGGATGTATCTACAGAAACGATCACCCCCCGAGCACTCAGCGCCTCGACGACCGGGACCACCCGGCTGAGTTCCTCCTCGACCGACACGTCGACCGCCCCCGGCCTGGTTGATTCACCGCCGACGTCGACCAGGTCGGCTCCCTCTGCGACGAGGCGTAGTCCGTGATCGACCGCCTCCTTAACACCCTGGAATTGTCCACCGTCAGAGAACGAGTCCGGAGTGACATTGACAATGCCCATGATGAGTGGCTGTTCGATCGTCAGCGCTTTGGTTCGTACATGCCAGATCATCGATTCAGGAGAGCAAAGGCTTCGGCTCTGGTCGTCGCCCGACTGGCGAAGATCCCGCGAACCGCCGAGGTGGTCGTCGACGCACCCGGCTTGCGGACCCCCCGCATACTCATGCACATGTGTTCGGCTTCGATGACCACGAGGACCCCGAGCGGCTTGACGGCCTCCATCAGCGTGTCCGCGATCTGCGAGGTCAGTCGCTCCTGCATCTGGGGCCGCTTGGCATACGCTTCCACCAATCGAGCCAACTTTGACAGTCCGGTCAGGACTCCATCAGGCAAGTAGGCCACGTGGGCTTTGCCGTGAAAGGGAACGAGATGGTGCTCACACATCGAATAGAACGAAATGTCCCGAACCATGACGATTTCTCGGTGAGCATCTTCGGTGAAAACCGAATTCACGATCTCATACGGATCCTGATGCATCCCTTCGAAGAGTTCGCCGTACATACGGGCAACCCGGGTCGGGGTTTCGGCAAGGCCTTCACGATCCGGATCCTCACCTATGGCGATCAGAATGGAGCGCACCGCATCGGCGATCGCTGGCTCATCAACAGTCATACGGAACAGCGTAGGGGTCAGGCGCCTGCCTGGGAAGCGGCAACGCCATCTTTGGGTGGAGTTGGCACGCCGTTCGGAATCTCAATTCTCGTGGAGCCGTTCAGCGAGTGTTGCCACTTGGGCACGTCAGCCAGAAGTTCGGCGATTCGCTTCGAGTCGAGCGTCTCCTCGTCGAGCAGAGCGGCTGCCATCCTGTCCATGTCGCTGCGGTGGGTCGTGAGGATCGCCCGGGCCTCGTCGTGCGCCTGGCCGATGAGCTTGCGCACCTCGCTATCGATGGTTGCCGCCATATCGTCTGAGTAATCGGCCTGGCGCGAGTAGTCACGGCCAAGGAACACTTCACC
Organism: bacterium; assembly: GCA_024641305.1. Classification (GTDB taxonomy): domain Bacteria; phylum Actinomycetota; class Acidimicrobiia; order Spongiisociales; family JAENVV01; genus JAENVV01. Next base: position 92,468 of record JAHEDI010000008.1, read on the forward strand.
GTCGGCGTGGCCGTACTTCATCGGCCCGAGCTTGTCACTCATGCCGTACTCCATGACCATCTGACGAGCGATCTTGGTCGCCTGCTCGATATCGTTTGAGGCGCCGGTGGTGGGATCTCCGAACATGATTTCTTCGGCAGTGCGCCCGCCGAGCGCCATGGCGAGCTGATCGATCAATTCGCTGCGGCGACGATACAGGCGATCTTCCGACGGCATTGACTGCGTATGGCCGGCCGCGCTACCACGCGGAATGATGGTTACCTTGTGGACCGGGTCGGCGTTGGGTAATACCCAGCCGACCAGAGCATGCCCGACTTCGTGGTAGGCCGTGATCTTCTTTTCGTCCTCGGTTATCACGAGGCTCTTTCGCTCGGGTCCGGCGATGACCCGAATGGTCGCTTCTTCGATCTCTTCGGTCGAAATGAGCTTTTTGTCGTGTCGGGCGGCCAGGAGGGCAGCTTCGTTGATGAGGTTGGCGAGGTCGGCGCCGGTGAAACCGGGAGTCTGGCGAGCGATAACGTCCAGGTCGACGTCTGGAGCAAACGGCTTGCCTTTGGCATGCACCGCCAGGATGGCGGCCCGCCCCTTGAAAGCCGGTCGACCAACCGTGATCTGGCGATCGAAGCGACCTGGACGTAGCAACGCCGGATCAAGAATGTCCGGTCGGTTGGTGGCGGCCATGACAATGACGCCGGTTTGGGGCTCAAATCCGTCGAGCTCGACGAGCAGCTGATTCAGTGTTTGTTCACGTTCGTCATGCCCACCTCCGAGGCCGGCGCCACGATGGCGGCCAACGGCGTCGATCTCGTCGATAAAAACAATGGCCGGGCCCTGCGCCTTGGCCTGGTCGAAGAGGTCACGTACTCGGGACGCCCCGACTCCAACAAACATTTCCACGAAGTCGGACCCCGAGATCGAGAAGAACGGCACACCCGCCTCACCGGCGACGGCTCTGGCCAGCAGGGTCTTACCGGTTCCGGGAGGGCCAAACAACAGAACACCCCGAGGGATCTTGGCCCCCATGGCGCGGAACTTGGCCGGGTTTTGTAGGAAGTCTTTGATCTCTTCGAGTTCCTCAATGGCCTCTTCGAGGCCGGCCACATCATTGAACGTAACCTTGGGTTGGTCCTTGGTCATCTGCTTGGCTTTGGATTTGCCGAACTGCATCACCCGGTTACCGCCGCCCTGCATCTGCGTGAAGATGATGAACATGAATCCGAGGATGAACAACCAAGGGAGCAATGAGAGAAGCACGGTCGTGATCGACGTCGGTTCCGGATCGACCGAAACCTCGACACCACTCGCCTGAAGTTCAATCAGCAGTTCATCTTCGAACTGGTCCGGGTAGGAAATCGAGTACTCGGCTGGATCTTCAAGGGTCGTGCCGGGGCTGCGGACTTCGACCTTGTTGGCATCCGGGAAGAAGCGAACGGTTCCAACGTCGCCGTCGGCAACGAGCTCATCCAAACGGGTGAAGTCGATTTGTTCAGGCGCGTTGGCTGCATCGAACCATGCCGAAAAAGCCAGCCACAACACCGTAACCACGGCGAAATAGATAAGAATCGTACGAACGGTGCGGTTCACCGAGGTCCTCCGAAAATCGTGTCGTTGCTCATCAAACCATCAGGTTCGTGGGGCCATGCTATTGCCATTCGCGAAATATGCCCACCTAGGAGGGTTCTTCCATAACTCCGACGTATGGCAGATTGCGGAACTTGCCCGCATAATCAAGGCCGTAGCCCACCACAAACTCGGGGCCAATCTCGAAACCGGTGTACTTCACGTCGACCGGAACGCTCTGAATCCCCTTCTTTACGAGGAGGGCGGCCAACTCCAAAGAGGCCGGCCGGCGAACCCGCAACGACTTGAGCAGATAGCTCAGTGTCAGACCCGAATCGATGATATCTTCAACAATCAGGACATCACGCCCGGCAATCTCCTGATCAAGATCCTTGAGGATGCGAACGACTCCTGACGTTTGGGTGGCAGCTCCGTACGAGGAAACTGCCATGAAGTCGAACTCGACCGGCACGTCGATATGACGGGCAAGATCTGCCATCACGATGAATGCGCCTTTCAAGACTCCGACCATGAGCAGGTCTTTGCCGGCATAGTCGGCTGTGATCTGCTTTCCCATCTCCGCCAATTTTGTTCGGATCTCTTGTTCGGAGATCAAAACTTTCGAGATGTTCACTAGCCCTCCTGGAGAATGTTCGAAACAAGGTAGCGGCCCGAGGAGGGATGTCCCCAACCGAGCCAGCCGCGCCGGACGCCCGGTACCCACCATACGAGTTCGTCTGCGGCAACGACCGGCCAGGTGCGGCGCCGTTCCCGAGCGATGCGAGCCTCGGCGAAGACGTCCGCCACTTCCTTGTGCCCGCCATTTCGCAGGGGAACCCGATCTCCGGGTACAGAGACTCGAACCAACAACTCTGGCGGATCGGCGAAGGCCGCAAAGCCGGGGCCTAGGGGAAACGCCGGAGGCGGATCCGGTTGCTCTACTACCGCCAGCGTCCAGTCCCCGAACGACGTGACTGGTGTCGACAACGAAACCGGGGATGGAGGGTCGAAGCCGCCCGTTTCGAGCACCACACAACCCTCAGACAGATAGCTGACCACTCCTTGCCCCAACTCGACCCTGGGGGTGACTCGTCTCACCACCGACCAGATGGCATCGACCATTTGGGACGTCCCCGGATAGGGAGGGTTCACACGTCGCAGACCCCTTCGAATGACCCGGTTGGCGACCGGACCCGGCAGGGTTCTCAACGGGGCGGTCGGGATGGCGACCCGACCCGTCCCGACTCGAATCGGGACGGTTTCGGCCTGAGCATCGAGCACCTCGTCATCAAGCGAGGCAAGTCGAGCGGCCCTGGCGATCGTCAGCGGCGACCCGAGACGCGGCATGACCTCGTGGCGAATTCGGTTGCGGGCGTACGTCAAGTCAAGATTGGTTGGATCGTCGATGGCGTCGAGTCCCATTTCGGCGACGAAGGCACGTACAACTTCCCGTGACACATCGAGCATTGGTCTCAACACCCGTCCGCGTTCGATCGGAATCCCCCCCAGCCCCGTCATCCCCGTACCCCTGGCCGCATTGAGAAGAAAGGTTTCTGCGTTGTCATCGGCGGTGTGCCCGGTCACGAGCAACTCCCCCGTTTGCAGCTCCGCCTCTAGCGCTGCATATCGAACCGTTCGAGCCTGCTGCTCAAAAGACGGCCCGGACGGTACGTCAACTTTCACCGTCTGGAGTGCCATCCCGATCTGAGTCGCCACACGCCCGGCGGCCACAGCCAGGGCACCCGAAGCCGCTTGAGCGTGGTCAACGTGCACGGCGCGTGCAGAGTCGCAGAAGCGGTTGGCGAGCCACGCCAGTGCAGCCGAGTCCGGCCCGCCTGACAGCGCTACGACGCAGGATCGACCTGCCAACATCGAACCGGCTCGTTCCAGTGACGGATCTAACTGACCCGACGAAGCCACAGTTCCGGCGATTCGATTTCGGTCAGGGTGGGGAGCGCCTCAGGTCCGGTCCAGGCCAAGTCCACCGCGCCAAAGTTGGCGAGACGCTCGACCCCGAGAACAAACTGCTCTCCGAGTTCGTACTGGCGCATTTTCATCTCAAGGCCGGTGAAGCGCATGAATGCCGCCATGCGCGGATCAGCCCGGCGGGCCTTGAGCAAGCTCGACATCCGGGCCTGCGTACGGAGGATGCGCCTCCCGACCCGATCCATAATGACGTGTCCGTGACCTTCGAGAAGCGACATCAGAGCCTGAATCTTGTCCAATTGCTGACGCTGGTCCTCATTGGCGAACAACCCGAAAAGCCCCGATTCATCGATGAGCGGCCGACCCTCGTCAGACGCCTTTCGCAACTCCGACCCTAGCGAGATCAGGCGGCGCTCGTCGGTATGCGAAGCTGCCGCCAGAGTCGTGACCAGATCAAAGAAGTAGTCACGCATCCAGGGAACCGCCGTGAACTGCAGCCGATGCGTACATTCATGCAAAGCGATCCACATTCGAAACTCTGATGGACGAAACTGGTTGGATCGCTCCATCGCCAGAACATTGGGACCCACCAGGTAGATCGTGTCCCCAGCATCCTCGGATGGCAAAACGAGTTCATACTGCCCGAGTACCCGGCGCGCCAACACACCGAGCAGGGCACCTGTCTCAGCCGCCACGATCGGACCGCCAATCCTCTTCACCAAGCTCTGTGGCTGGGTCAGTGTTGCGTCCACGATCTTGGAGAAGAACGCCACATTGCGTTCAATCCAGCGGCCCCTGTCGACCACTTCAACGGTAGGCACGCCGACCGATCCGAGACCCGTTTCTGCCTCGACTAGTTCCTGAGCTTTGGCGACCAGCGGTTCGGCCTCGGCGATGAGGGCGGCACGATGGAACGAGTCATACAGTGGATAGGTGCCCGCCAGTCGTTCAGCAACCTTGACGGCTGCCGTCCAGGGAACCGGGCCGTTATTCAACGACTCGGTAGCGACCGCGGACGACTTTCACGAAATACATGACCACGGTCCCACCAATGAGAACCACCGTGAGGGCTACGACCGCCGGAATGAGATATTTGTAGGTCCACTGCGGCTCGTCGGGGGCAGCCTCTTCTGGCAGAACCTCTACATAGGGTTGGGCCACGGCGACCTCATTGACAACCGGGGAGGTCGTGACGGCCATGGCGGCCGGGGCTGCCAGGCTGAGGGAGCTGATGGCTAGAACAACAAGAACGAAGTAGCGGCGAATCGAATTGATCATGTCTCCACCAATATACCGGTTCCGCGCCGAGCGCAGAAACTTCATTGATTCTGTTCGTTGGTCACGATCGATCGGAGCTTGGCGAGTACGTCGGCCGGGACTTCTTCCTGGCATCGCTCCCTGATGACAACCTTCAATCGACTTTCGAACATGAACGCATCCTCACATCCTGAACATCGCCGCAAGTGAAGCCGAACCATCATCCGTTTGATCGTGGAAATCTCACCGTCGAGATATCCGTAGATCTTGGTGATGGCATCGTCACAAGATTTCTTCGTCATGCGTCTTCCCGATCGGCCAATCCACGTTCCTCTGCGAACTTCCACAACGCCTTTTGTAACTGTTTTCTTCCCCGATGGAGCCGGGACATGACGGTTCCGATCGGGACATCAGTGATTTCGGCAATCTCCTTGTACGAGAACCCCTCAACGTCTGCCAGGAGCACCGGCATCCGAAAACGCTCCGGGAGAGCCTCGACAGCCGCCTTCACATCGTCATCGACCAACCCCTCAAGCACCGCCTCTTCAGCGGACCGAAGGGAATCCGGAGTATTGGCGGCACTGATCTTGCGATACAGGTACAGGTCCTCGACCTCTCCGAGGTCGACTTCATCTGGTCGCCTCGATTGCTTGCGATACCGGTTGATGTAGGTGTTCGTGAGAATCCGGTAGAGCCACGCCTTGAGGTTGGTACCTGATTCAAACGAGGAATAGGCCCGGTACGCCTTCAAGAACGTCTCCTGAACGACATCCTCGGCATCGGCAGGGTTACGAGTCATCCGAAGCGCCGCAGAATAAAGCTGCGGCGCAAATTGCATGGCGTCATCTTCAAAGGTGGCCTGATCAGCCATCGGTTGGCTTCCGTGAGTCCGAGGCAGGACATTACCAGCACCAGAAAAAGGTCCGACCGTCCTGGTAAACCGATGGACTATCCTGTCGTCGACCAACTAGCCGAAGTAGCTCAGGGGTAGAGCAGCTCACTCGTAATGAGCAGGTCAGGGGTTCAAATCCCCTCTTCGGCTCCATCAACCCACCCGATCAGCCCCGCCCGAACCAGACGGACCGGCTATTGAATTTCACCCGGATCACTCCCGGCCAGTAGATCATCCATGGCCTCGCCCCACGCATCGGTCAACGAAAACCGATCCCCCTTCGGATCAAGCGGCTTGCCGATGTGTATCTCAACCCGACTCCTGCGCACCTTGCGCTCTTCGAGACCCATCACAGCCTCGGTACCCGAGAGAGCCACCGGTACGAGAGGAACTCCCGCCGTGATGGCCAACCATGCCGCGCCCCGCTTAAAGTCCGACGCCCGCCAATGCTCGGTTCGACGCCCCTCAGGAAAGACTCCCACCCGGCCACCGGATGCCAGATGATCCAAACCTTGGCGCATTGCCCCGAGAGGCACGGAGGATCGTGGCAACAAGATGGACCCGTAAAACGGCAGGATGAAGTCCAACCCGCGATTGATCCCGATCAGGTCGGCGGCCGCCATGAAACGCAACGGCTTGCCCAATGCCATTGCCGCAAACGCCGCGTCAACGTGTGAGACGTGGTTGATACCGGCGACATACGGACCGGCGGGAATGTGTTCACTGCCGGTTATTTTCAGCTTGAACAGTGGTCCAGCCAGGACCCGACCCACCGGGACGGAAAGCTTGAACCTTCGCTCCCAGGGCTCACTCACGGGCAAGGTCGTTGAACAGGTTCGCCAGGACAAGGGGAACACGTTGGTTTTGACGAATGGCCGTCACGGCATCGAGCGCTCGCTCGGCATTCCGGGCGGCTTGGGTCGGCGTCACCAGGGCAAGTCGAGTCACATCGACATCGGGATTTCTCACCGCCACCCCGAACTGCGCGGCGGCCGCATCGGTGTACCAGGACGCCAGAATCTCAAGACCGGTGATCATGAGTGCTTGAGCAGACCGCTTCGTGGCCCGCTCCCGGCGGTCCCGCGCGGTGGCGGTTTCGTCTGGATCAGCCACCCCCAGTGTCTTGATCAGTGGGGCGGCGGCCCGCTCCGCAGCATCGGCCAGCAGAAACGAGTTGCCAGTGTGCGGAGAAACCCGCTCGGGGACGGTCAGCCAGAATTCTCGAAACCTGACGACTTCCTTTTCGGTGGCAAGTTGTATGGCCAGACCCGGTCGGCCGCCCGCAATCACCGCGACCCGGTGCGCTTGTTCCTCATCGACGCCCTGCGCTTGAAGACCGGCCACCAGATCTTCGGATCGGACCCGACCAAAGTGCACAGTTCGACAGCGGGACCCGATCGTCGGGGGAAGATCATCTTCGGACTCAGCCACCAGGATGAATACGGTTGAAGCGCTCGGCTCCTCGACCGTCTTAAGCAGAGCGTTGGCCGCCGACTCGGTCAGGGTTGAGGCCTCGTCAAAGAGAATGATCTTGCGATCTCCCTCAACTGGCGTCATCGATGCCGCATGAACCGCGGCCCTGGCTTGCTCAACCCCGATCGAGGCTCGACCGTCAGGCAGAATCACCGTCACATCAGGATGGTTCCCCGAGGCAACCCTGTCACAAACCGAGCAAGGTCCTTCATGGTTACCTGAGCGATCACACAGAACGACGGCGGCAAATCGCGAGGCGATCATCGCTTTGCCAACGGCCTCAGGGCCGACGAACAAATAGGCATGGGCGGGCGAGCCCGCTTCTTGTTCAAGCAGATCAAGCACCTTCTGGTGGCCGATGACGCCAATCCGATTCATGTCACAAGGTCCCAGACCTGGTCGACCACGGATTCGATATCTGCGGAGGCATCGATGCGGACAAGTCTGTCCAATTCGACCTCGGCAAGTGCGGCAAACGTGGCAGCCACCATCTGGTGAAACGACAAGTCTTCCGAACCGATCCGGTCTCCGTTCTCCTGCCGTTTCAGGCCAACCTCGGCGTCGACATCGAGCCAGACAACCAAATCTGGCCACGTCCCGTCGAGGGCCAAACTGTTGAGGGTCCGAACTTCTTCGACTCCAAGGCGGCGCGCGCCCCCCTGGTAGGCGAGTGACGAATACACGGTTCGGTCCGAAAGCACCCAGGCGCCCCGTTCCAAAGCGGGGCGAACGACCTCGACTGCCAACTGGGCTCGCGCCGCGGCGAATAAAGCCGCTTCCGCCCAGGGAGCCATAGGACTGTCTCCATCGAGCAGCAGGCCCCGGATGGCATCGCCCAACCGCGTGCCGCCTGGTTCGCGAACCTGGACCACCTCGTTCCCGGCCGCCCGTAACCGGGCGGCCAGTGCCCTCACCACGGTGCTCTTCCCGGCTCCTTCAACGCCTTCGAAAGCGATGTACCTCAAACGCTGCCTCGTTCCAATCGGGGAGCCCACACTTCTCGCACGACCCACAGCGTCACCAGCCCCGCAAGAACCGTGATCGTTCCGCCCAAAACGAAGATCAGTCGCACACCGTCGTCGAGCGGATCGGAGAAACGACCATCCAGGAAATTGGCTGCGAAAGCAGCCACGGTCATGGACACGAGTAGCGCCGATCGACCAACGAGGAACAGGGCGGCGAACGTGCGCCCCCGCACTCCCTCGGCAGAACCCACCTGAAGATAGGTGATTCCGACGACGTACCCGATCCCTGCGGAAAAGCCGAACATGAACGAGAAGGTGGCGGCCATGACGACGGTGGTTGAGAAGGCCAGGGCAGCCAGACCGGTCCCAGTCAGCGTGATCGCGGCAGAGAACACCACCATACGATGCACCGCTACCCGGTCGATGCGGTTAACAAGAGTGATCCCGATAGCCCCGCCTCCGCCCATCGCGGTAGCGAGCAGCGCAAAGCCGGAGTCATCACCGAAAATGAAAGAGCGTGCAAACGTCTGGCCGAGCGTGATGATGGCCCCGCTCCCAAACAGTGCAAACGACATGCCGACGATGACCACCCGGACACCGCGGTGCCCAACAACGAACCGGACCCCTTCTGCAAGATCACCGAACGGAGCCTTCCAGTTCCACTTCTCGCGTCCCACCACTGGCGTCCGGAGCGGGATGACGGTTATCGCAACAATGGCGGCCGAGATCATGAAGGTTAAGAAGTCAAGGGTGAAGCCTGCAGTGAACGGTGACTCCACATCCCAACCAACCCACTGAGGAAACTTGGAAATTGCCGACCAGGCGATGGCCCCGAGAGGAAAGATCCCGTACGACCCAACCACCGACAGGCTGTTGGCGGTGATCAATTCCTCTTGTTCTACGAGTTCTGGCACCACCGACTCCCGGACGGGTTGCCGAAGTAACGACAAGATCTCAATCGCGAATGAGACCGCAAACAACTGGGGAAGGGTCCTGACCAAGATCAGGGAGAGCACCAGGAACCCCCGGCCGATGTCGGCCACGAGCATGATCGTCTTGCGGTTCACCCGGTCGGCCAGGATGCCGCCAATCGGTCCGAACAGAATGGCAGGCACAAACCGTCCAACCAGCGGAACGAGGGTCCCCAACCCACCACCAATGTGGTCACCGAGGGCAAGCGTCGCGAACAGGGAGACCCAGTCACCAAAGCTGGAGATCGTCCCCGACCACCACAATTTGGCGAACTCGCCACGACGCAAAAGCTGTGACCGCGTCCGGGGAGGTTGTTTGTCTTGCATACCCATTCAACGTTAGTGGCCAGGAGGTTCAGCGCAGCCATTGCTTCGACCCATGAGAGGTTCTCGTCTTGACAATGAGCTACCAACCCGGTTATCACTTGTCTCGTGTCCAAACCCCTCATCATCGTTGAGTCACCCGCGAAAGCCCGAACAATTGCCGGTTTTCTCGGGTCCGACTACGTCGTCACTTCGTCCGTCGGTCACATCCGGGACCTGCCGTCAAAGGCCGCAGATATCCCCGCCAAGTACAAGGGCGAACCGTGGGCTCGTCTCGCGGTTGACGTCGATCACGGGTTCGAACCCCTCTATATCATCTCGAAAGAAAAGCGGGAAACGGTCAAAGAACTGAAGCGGCTCCTTAGCGAAGCTTCCGCCCTTTACCTCGCGACTGATGAGGATCGCGAAGGGGAAGCGATTGCCTGGCACCTGAGCGAAGTCCTCAAGCCCACCGTGCCAATCCAGAGGATGGTCTTCCATGAGATCACTCCGGCAGCGATCCAGGCAGCCATCGACAACCCTCGCCAAATAAACGACAAACTCGTCGACGCCCAGGAAGCTCGTCGGGTTCTCGACCGTCTCTATGGCTACGAGGTTTCGCCGGTCCTGTGGCGCAAGGTCAAACCAAAACTGTCGGCTGGTCGAGTCCAGTCGGTCGCCACCAGAATCGTTGTCGAGCGCGAGCGCGAGCGGATCGCATTCCGGGGCGCAAGCTACTGGGACGTGGAGGGCGAGTTTTCGAAAGAAGAGAGCTTCGGAGCAAAACTGGTCTCTATCGACCAGACTCGCGTCGCTTCGGGGAAGGATTTTTCTTCGCTTGGCGAAGTCACCCGCAAAGACGTAGTCGTACTGTCCGAATCTGACGCCACCGAACTCGTGGCCGGGTTGGCTGGGACCCTGATGACCGTTCGGTCGGTCGAGGCCAAGCCGTATACCCGCAAGCCATACGCCCCGTTCCGCACTTCAACGCTCCAACAGGAAGCCGGCCACAAGCTGCGCTTCTCGTCAGCAAGGACCATGTCCGCTGCTCAACGGCTTTACGAAAACGGTTTCATTACCTACATGCGTACCGACTCGACCTCTCTGTCCGAGACCGCGGTGGCGGCCGCCCGGGCTCAAATCCTGGACATGTACGGAGCCGATAACGTGCCTGACAAGCCTCGCGAATATTCAAAGAAGGTCAAGGGAGCTCAGGAAGCCCACGAAGCGATCCGCCCAGCCGGCGACGCCTTCAAGACTCCAGACGTCGTTTCCGCCCAGGTCAATGACGACGAAGCCAAGCTCTACGAACTCATCTGGAAGCGGACGATCGCCTCGCAGATGAAAGATGCCCGCGGCGAAA
>JAHEDI010000028.1 GCA_024641305.1 bacterium
CCGACCGGTGATCTGATGGAACCTCTCGGACCGCTCACCCATGCCGAGGCTGTTGAAGTGTTCGCCGACCAGATGGAGGGCTTGATCGCCGGCGGTGCCGACGTGCTGTGGATCGAGACGTTGTCCAGCCAGGAAGAACTGGCCGCGGCCGTCGAAGCGGCCGACCGTTTTGAAACGCCGGTGACCGCCACGCTCAGTTTTGACACCGTCGGAAAAACCATGATGGGTCTCAGTCCTGGTGCATTCGCTGATTGGGCGGCTGACACGCGGTTGACCGCAGTCGGGGGCAACTGTGGGATTGGTCCTGGTGACAATGTCGTTGCCGTGCACGAGATGACCGAATCGCTGCGGCGTCAGCTGATCATTTCCAAAGGCAACTGTGGCATTCCTCTGTACAAGAACGAGGGCCTTGAGTATCCGGCCGGCCCCGAGACGATGGCTGACTACGTTGAGATAGCCCTGCGATCCGGAGTCAACATCATCGGTGCCTGCTGCGGTTCGACCCCCGCCCATATCGCCGCCATACGGGCGGCGGTGGACGGCTACGTGCCCGGCGAACGGCCTAGCCGTGATGAAGTGATCGAACGTCTCGGTGTTCAGATTCGTCCAACCGCACCGGCGAGAGAGCGGACCAGGCGCCGCTCGGCTTGATTCGCCTAGCCCAGGTCGACCCGTCGTAGCAACATGGCGTTTATCGCCACGATGACGGTGGAGGCACTCATGAGCAGGCCGCCGACGGCCGGCGACAGGACGATGCCGGCGCTCACTGCAACTCCGGCGGCGAGGGGGAGAGCCACTACGTTGTAACCCGTCGCCCATCCCAGGTTCTGTACCATCTTGCGACGGGTGGCTCTGGCCAACTTGAGGGCCCGGGCGACGTCGGACGGGTCATCTTCGATCAATACGAGATCGGCTGATTCGATGGCGACATTGGTCCCGGCCCCGATCGCCACGCCCAGATCAGCAGTCAACAATGCTGGAGCGTCGTTGATGCCGTCGCCGACAAATGCGGTTGGGCCGTTGGTCTGGAGTTCCTTGACGATTTCGGCTTTCTCGTGTGGCAAGACCCGGGCGTAGTAGCGTTCGATCCCCAGGTCGGCGGCCACCGAGCGGGCGACGGCTTCGGCGTCTCCCGTGATCATGACGGGCGTGATACCCATTTCCTTCAAAGTGTTAATCGCTTCCCTGGCGGAATCTCGTACCTTGTCGTCCAGGGTGATGACCGCTCTGACCCGCTGGACATCCATGAGGACTACTGCGCTCGATCCGCGAGCGTCGGCGGCGTCGAGGGCTTCTTGTGCGGCAGGATCGATTGCGAGTCCAAGTTCATTGACCCATTCGGGCCGGCCCACTCGCCAGGCCCGGCCGTCGACGGAACCTTCAAGTCCATGTCCGGGAATGGCTGACACATCGGCACCCCGTTGGTCCGTACCTTCGGCTGCGCTAACGATCGCCGCCGCAAGGGGATGCTCGGATAGTTGTTCAAGGGCTGCGGCGATATCGAGCGACTCTGCTTGTGTCATGTCGACTGCGACGACCGATGAAACAACGAATCTCCCCTCGGTAAGGGTGCCGGTCTTGTCCATGGCGACGTATTTGATTGAGCGGCCGCGTTCGAAGGACTCCCGGTTCCTCACCAGGATGCCGTTTTTGGCCGACACGGAAGTGGCGTTCATATTGACGAGCGGGATAGCCAGACCAAGCGCGTGGGGACAGGCGATAACGAGGACGGTCACTGCCCTTGCAACGGCGAAGCTGGTTCCTTCCGATCCGAACGCCAACCAGGCGGCCAAGGTGGGAACCGCGACCCCGACCGCAACGAACGTGAGCCACTTGGCAGCTTGATCGGCAAGAACCTGGAACCGGCTGCGAGAAGCCTGAGCCTCCTCGACCAAACGCATGATCTGGCTCAACGCCGTATCATCACCAACCCTGGTGACTTCGGCGGTCAGGGCACCGTCCCCGTTTACGGCCCCGGCTACAACTTCGTCGCCAACCTGTTTGGTCACCGGTCGGGATTCACCCGTAAGGAACGCTTCATTCATGGCGGAAGCACCTTCGACGATGGAGCCGTCGACGGGTACCTGCTCACCGGGTCGGATGAGTATTCGGTCCCCGAGCTTGAGGGAAACTACCTGAACGTCGGTAACCGATCCTCCTGTCTCGACGAGGTGAGCAGTCGTTGGCACCATGGCAGCGAGGTCGTCTAGAGCCCGGCTGGCCGATTGAATCGACCGCATCTCGATCCAGTGGCCCAGGAGCATGACGTCGAGGAGTGTGGCGAGCTCCCAATAGAACGGATCGCCGTCTACCCCGAGCGACACCGCCACGCTGTAGAAGAAAGCGACGCTGATCGCGATCGAGACGAGCGTCATCATTCCCGGCGCGCGGGCGCGAATCTCGTTGCGTCCGCCTTTGAGGAATACCGCCCCGGCATAGATATAGAGGAACGTGGCGAGGACGGGGTTGATCCATTCGACCCCGACGAAGTCGATGGCTTGGTAATTGAACCAGATTTGGAACTGTTGGGAGAAATACAGGATCGGGACGGTGAGCGCCAGGCTCACCAAGAGTCGGTCCCGGAACATCTCCGGATTGTGTCCCACATGCTTGTCGTGCTCGGAGCCCGCCCCGGCCGCATGCCGATCGTGTGCGTCGTGGTTTTGGTCCGTCGCTGGTGGTCCTGCCTGGTCCCGATGATCATGGTTCATGAGCTTGCCTCCTCGGTTGCGAAGCGGCCCGGACTTGCCCGAAGGGCTGGTGGTTGCAACGCTACCCCGTCAGATAGTCTGCCGCTGTGCGCTTTATTACCTACAACGTCAACTCGATCACGGCCCGACTTCCCAGGCTGTTGGCGCTCCTGGAGGAGGCCAACCCGGATATCGTCTGCGTGCAAGAAACCAAAGTGGCTTCGGACGCCTTCCCGCACGTGGCGTTGCGCGCCGTCGGCTATGTGGCGGCCGACTATTCGGGGGGTCGTTGGAACGGGGTGGCGATACTCACCCGTTCGGAGATTGGATTTGATGATCTCAAGATGGGACTGAACGGGGAGGTCTCCACGGACGAGGCGAGATGGGTGGAAGCGTCTGTCGACGGTATCCGGGTGGTGAGTGCCTACGTACCCAACGGGCAGGCGGTCGGTTCGGAGCCGTTCGCTCAGAAATTGACGTTTCTGGAAGCAATGGGCCGACGCTCGCTACAATTGGTCGATCAACCGGCCATCATTGCCGGCGACTTGAACGTGTGTCCCGCCGACCTTGACGTATGGGATCCGGCCGAGATTCACGGCGCCACCCATATCACCGACGACGAACGGTCGCGCCTGGCTGCCGTGATTGACAACGGGTTCGTTGACACATTCCGCGCTCTGCATCCAGCCGATCCGGGATTCACCTGGTGGGACTACCGCTTCGGAGCCTTTCACAAGGGCCACGGCCTCAGAATCGACCATGTTCTGGCGAGTGCTCCACTCGTCGAGCGCCTTCGAACGGCCGGAATCGACCGGGACTTTCGTAAGCCCTCGAAGGTGCCGGAGTCGAAGCCATCCGACCATGCTCCGCTGATCGTCGAGTTCGAATGAGCCGCACGGATATGAGCTACCGCGAGAGTGCTGCGCGAAGCATGCTGATAGTTGGCGCACCAGCGGGCCCCTCGGGAGTCTGATAAATACGACATGACAGCCCGAAGGGGTAGGTTGGCCGGGCAAACGGGTCGACCCCGTCGACGAGAACCGTCGGGGATCCGCCAAACCGCCAGGTCTCGGCCGCCTCGATCGTTTCAACTGTCTGATGAGTCACCGTGAAGTCGTATTCGGTGGCTAATGATGCAAGATCGGCATCGGTTTGTTTCCAGTTCGGGCAACCTTCGAAGTAGAGCAGCGTGATGTCCATGTGTTCACCATAAACCCTCCACCACAGTGGAGGGTCAAGGGCTAATCTGACGCTATGAGAATTGGCGAACTATCCGAGAGATCCGGAACACCGGTCCGAACCATCCGCTTCTATGAGGACAAAGGGGTCCTGCCTGCTCCGATCCGCACGCAGTCGGGATATCGCGATTACGACGACGACGCCGTCAACCGGTTGCGATTTGTTTCAGCCGCCCAGGGGGCCGGACTCCGGTTGGCTGAGATCACGAGCATCCTGGCGGTCCGCGATGCTGGAGAAGCTCCGTGCGAACACACGACCACGCTCCTGCGGGCTAAGCGGGACGAGATTGACGCCCGGTTGAAAGAGCTCCGTCACATTCGTAAAGAGGTCGCTTCGCTGTTGGACAGGAGTGCCACGCTGGACCCGGCTGATTGCGATCCGGCTGGTATCTGTCAGGTGATTCGCAGGTAGATGCCCGCCGGGTGGGCTAACCGGGGAGCTGACCGTAGACCGTTGGACGCTCAGCCGGATGACCAGGCGTTGATCGGCAACCATGGCGGCGAAGAACTCGTTCGGGTCGGGATGGGCAACGGGACTGATGGCGTTGTAGACCTCGAGTAGCTCCCGGCCGGCTGCGTCTCCTGGAGTAGTTGTAACCCGGCTGAGTTCGGCAGTTCCTTCGGCGACCACGAAGCGCCAGAAGTCTTTCGACGTGATATGAAGGCTGGCCCGCGCGTCCCGGCGAAGGTTTTTGGTCTTGGCTCTGGTGTCCGTTACCGAGATTCGGGCAACCCCATGGTCGTAGGTATACGAGATGTTGGACGCCTGCGGTCGGCCGTCACGTTTGATCGTCATCAGAACGCCATGGCTGTGTTCGCGTAAGAACGGATTTGCTATCTCAAGGTCCATGCCCCAACCCTACGCGATTTGGTCGCTCCGGGTGGTTCGTGAAGATGCCCGATGATTGACAGCGATGCGGGTGGCTCCCCAATATGCCGGTGTGTCACCAAGAACTACGCCTTCATCAACGTGGCACGGGTTTCGGCCGTCGTCCTGCCGCTACAGCCTAACCCGGACGGTCATCGGATCAGTTTGTTGGTTGAGCTTTCGTAAACCGCCGACCGTCAAGCCCTTGACGCCCGACCATCGCAGCACGGAGTCGCTAGTGTCGAGTGTGATGCAAACGTTTGGCATATCCCCCGGGCTAGCCACCAACGTCAGACCGTAGGAGAGTGATTCCCGTGGCGAATTCCAGTGTGTCGGTCCTCGGTATGGGTCGTATGGGCGCTGCCATGGCCAAGACGCTGTCGGAAGCCGGGTTTGAACTGACCGTATGGAACCGGAGTCCCGACACGGCCCGAACGGTGGCGAACTCCATCGGAGCCCGTATGGCAGGAACCCCTCGAGAAGCCGCCAGGTCGGCCGATGTCGTCCTGACCAGCCTGTCCGATGACGGGGCGGTCAGAGCGGTGTACTCGGGACCGGACGGTATTGCCGCCGGGGTGCGGCCGGGAGCCGTAGTTGTCGAAATGAGCACCATTGATCCCTCGGTGGTGGATGAGATCGGGGACCTGGTCGACGCCACCGGAGCAGACCTGGTCGACGCCCCGGTGTCCGGCTCGGTGCAATTGGTCGAGCAAGGGAAGCTGACGATCATGGCGGGCGGTGACGCTCAGGCGATTGAGAGGGCCCGTCCAGTATTGGAAGCCTTATCGGCCCGACTGTTCAACGTCGGTGGGCGTGGTTCAGGGGCCACCATCAAACTGGCCGTGAATGCGCTGGTCCACGGAATCAATGGTGCCTTGGCCGAGGCACTGGTCCTTGCCGAAGCAGCCGGCGTCGACCGGACGGCGGCCTACGAAGTGTTCGCTGCCGGAGCGGGTGGAGCTCCCTTTGTGCACTACAAACAGGCGGCGTATCAGGATCCCGATACGGCTCCGGTGGCGTTCAGTCTCGACCTCGTCGCCAAAGACCTTGATCTGATCACTGGACTAGGGGAGCGGGTTGGGGTGGAAATGCCGGTCTCGCTCGCCAACCTTGCGCTGGCGCAGCGGGCCATCGAGGCAGGTCTTGGCGGCCGTGACATGAGTGCGTTGGCCGTCTTTCTCAGAGACAGTGCTCACCAGTAGGACCGGCCGGTCCGAACGACAAGAAGGCGAGGAAGGAATAGATGTCACACCACATTGTGCGCCCGGCGGGGGACCTCGCCTACCAAACGCCGATCGAGTTCGCTGGTCGGTCATCGGGATTTACCAGAGCCGCCGCAGTCGACGAAGCGGGCGGATCGGTACAGATGGGCTTTGGTCTTTGCTTGTTGGAGGCTGGAGGGACTATCGATACGCACCTTCACTCGTTCGAGGAGAGCTTCTACGTCCTGGAAGGCGAAGTGATTGTCGACACCAACGAGGGCTCTTTTCGCCTGCAAAGGGGTGACTACGGCGTAGTGCCAGTTGGCGGTCCGCACGCCTGGAGAAATTTGTCCGACGAACCGGCTCGCTGGGCCGAGATGCAAGCCCCGATGCCCCGGGAACGCTTCGGAAACGACACCTACTTCCCATCGCCAATCGTGACCAGGGAGCCCATCGGTATCGATGCGCGAGATCCACGGACCCTTTCCTTCGGACACATTGCCGATTCCAACATGGATCCGAAGAAGCAAACCCAGGACATGCTTGCTGTGTCGGCCAGCATGCGAACTGCGCTACTCGTCTACAGCGGAATTACGGTCAAGATGATGGTGGACACAGATCTGGGTGCTCAGCTGTCAACCATGTTTATGGTGCAATACGAGCCGAATGGGCTAGCCGGAGCCCATGACCACCCCCTTGAAGAGGCGTACCTCATCCTTGAAGGCGAGGTCGAAGCCTCATTCGATGGTCAGCCGTACCGTCTGGTGCCAGGAGACATCGCATGGGCAGGCGTCGGCTGCGTGCATTCGTTCACGAACGTTGGCAATGGCATAGTTCGCTGGCTGGAAACCCAGGCCCCAGCTCCACCGCCCCGACACTCTTATCGGTTCTCCCGCGACTGGGTATACCTATCAGATCAGTTGGAGGATTGAACGAAACCCCCGGGGTTTACGGGTGGCCGTCGGCATCGGTATGCCAGTCGTCTGGGAAGAACGTCGCACCGTGGGGGGGTGGGGCCGGTGACTGCACCTCTATCCAACGCATGGGTTCGTTGCTTGTAACCGAGTAGCCGTGCAGGTCGTTTACACCGCAGAAGACCAGGTCTCCTGCAGCGACCGGGATATCTTCGCCCTCGAGATGGGCGATAGCGGACCCGGCCGTGAAGTAATAGGCCTCCTCGAACGGATGAAAGTGGTCTCCGGCGGGTCGGCGATCGCCGCCGGACTCGAACTCCACGATGAACATCGTGTGGTGGATGGCCCCGACCAGTTCGTCGACCAGCATCCAGATAGACACCCCGCCGATTCGAGGCCCGCGATAGCCTTTCATGTTCAGCGGTCCCGGGGGTGGGAGCTGGCTCGACTCGAAACGCCCGACCGGACGATGCGGAGCTGCCACCGCTCGGGGCGGCTCGATACCGGACCGCGGCGGTTTGACATCGCCGCTGAGAAAGTATGGACCCTCGCCACGCATGTGACGTGGCTGGGGCGCCCGGACCCTCAGAACGCGAAGCGGTCGATCGGTCAAGTTCGTCCAAGCGTGTGGTGCGCCGAGCGGCGCCAGCCCGAAGTCATCGGCCGTCACTTCATACGTCGACGTCCCGATGGTGACGACTCCGGTCCCATCTAGAACATAGAACGACTCTTCAAAAGGGTGTCGATGGCCCGGGATTTCCGCCAGGCCAGCGATCGTCACCTCGCTGACTTCGAGATGGACAGCGCCCGAATGGCGACCGACCAGGATTCGTTCCGTAGTGCCAGGTAACCCGGCCTTGGCTTCAGTCTCGCCCTTGCGAACAACCCTCCAGGTCATCGAGAACGCTCCTACATTCCGAAATAAGAAGCTTGGAGCTCCTTATCGTCCAGAAGATCGGCGGCTGGCCCCTCACGCACAATCCGGCCCTCTTCTAGTACATATCCGCGGTGTGCCAGTTCCAAACCCTCGACAACGTTCTGCTCGACCAGGAGGATGGAGGTGCCGGTTTTGTTGATTTCCCTGATGACGTCGAAAATCGCCTCGACGATGACCGGCGCCAGGCCAAGAGATGGTTCGTCAAGGAGCAGAAGTTTCGGCCGTGACATCATGGCTCTTCCGATGGCGAGCATTTGCTGTTCTCCGCCGCTGAGGCTGCCCGCGAGTTGTTGGGCACGTTCGGCGAGCCTGGGGAATATCTCGCAGACCTCGGCATAGGTTTCGTCACGGTGACGGCGCGCCTCGCGGTGGTAGGCGCCCATGTCGAGGTTGTCGGAGACGGACATCTCGGGGAAGACCCGCCGGCCCTCGGGAACCACGGCCACGCCGGAGGCGCACACCCGATGGGTGGCCAGGTTGGTGAGCTCGACCCCGTCAAGATCTATGCTGCCTTGCCAGGCCGGTTGAAGACCGCCGATCACGTTCACGAGGGTTGATTTGCCGGCACCATTCGGGCCAACGATCGTGACGATCTCGCCCACGGAGACAGTCAATGACAGACCCCACAATGCTTGAGCCTTGCCGTAGCCCGCGGCTACATCTCGTACTTCAAGCATGTTTCCACCTCGACCCCAGATAGGCTCTCACGACTTCAGGGTCCTTCATCACGTCTTCTGGAGCCCCCTCGGCGATCACCAAACCCTGGTTGAGGGCCATGATTCGGGTCGACAGGGCGTTGACCACTCGCAGAACGTGCTCGACGATGACGAGGCTTATGCCGAGATCGTGAATGCGTCTGATCATGAGGATCGACTCTTCGATTTCGGTCGGGTTCAAACCGGCCAACACTTCGTCGAGGAACAGGACGCGCGGTTCGGAAGCGAGCGCTCGCGCCAGTTCCAAGTACTTGAGCTGGTGAAGGTTCAGTTCCGAAACTGACTGATCGGCGAAGCCTGCCAGACCTGCGAAGTCGAGCCATTGCAAGGCTCGGTCGGTGGCATCGCTCGGGTGAAGTTTCGTCTTCCCAAAAATAAGCGAGACGGCGACATTGTTGCGGGCGGTCATGCTCGAGAACGGTCGGGGAATTTGGTAGGTGCGGGCGATTCCTGCTTCAAACCGATGGTGGGCTTCGGTGTCGGTGACATCGACTCCTGCGAACGTGATCTGACCCTCATTGGGTTCGGCGAATCCACTCAGAATGTTGATCAGCGTCGATTTGCCGGATCCATTCGGGCCGACCAGACCCAGGATCTCTCCCTCTTCGAGGGTACCGCTGACTCCGCCGAGAGCGGCGACTCCGCCGAACCGTTTGTGGATGCCATCGAACTGGAGGAGCTTCATCGGGAAGCTCCCACACCAGGTCGGTCCGAAGGCGCGTCTGGAGACCCGGTGGTCGAACGCCAGTTTCGCCAGCGGTCGATCACCTCTGACGAAGGGAGCAAGATGACTACGGCCCCAAGTTCTCCAGCGACGAATTGACCGATCAGGGACATCTCAGGCGCCCAGAGCCGGGCTACGAGAATGCCCACGATGAACGCCCCGGCGCCCACCCATTTACGCCGGACCAGCCGTGGCCATAATCCATCTTTGACGGCCAGCACCATCAGAATGAGGAGCAGGCCAATGATGATGTCATTGAGGTGGTCAAGGGAGACGGTTACGTTGCCGCCGAAGAGCTCGAGGTCGCTGGCCCGGTTGAGCCGATCAGTCAAGGTGTGGATGATGGTTGCTCCGACGATGGGTCCCATCCAATGGCGCATCCCACCCAGGACACTCATAACGATCACAAACAGCGGGATGCGAATACTGAAAACGTCCTCGATAGTGATGTAGCTGATCTGGATGGCGTGTACGGCCCCGGACAGTCCGGCAAAGAAGGCCGACAGCCCGAAAGCCATCATCTTGTGTCGAAAGGTGGGAACGCCAAGGCTTTCGGCGACTGCTTCGTCATCGTTGATGGAAAACAGACCCCATCCGAGCCGGGAATGTTGGATGGTGGCGGCCGCAAATATGGTCACAGTGGCGATGATCAAACCGAGGCGGAACATCATCGATGGGTATGCGCCGAGAAACTCAGGGAGTTGCACATTGTTGAGGGCGATTCCGCTTCCCCCGTCGATGGTTGAGCTGACCCGGGCGATGGCGGCGACCACGAAGGCGACTGCCAGGGTTACGAGGGCAAAGATCTCTCCTTGAAGCCTTCGCAGTCGGAACACGACGAATCCTAGGGACAGGCCGAGGACCGCAGCCAGTACTCCAGCCACCGGAATGGCGGCGATCAGGGGCCATCCTTGCTTTGAGGCCAGTACGCCGGTCGTGTACACCCCGACGCCGTAGAAGGCCCCCTGACCAAAACTGAAGTATCCGGAGAACCCGGTGAACATATTCCACGAGGAGGCCTGGGCGAACCAGAAGAGCAAGCTGTAGCCAAAAAGAAGGTAGAAGATCGGGAAGCCGAGGGGACCTTGCAAGGCGGGGAGGAACCACAGGGCGAGTGCCAGCACCGAGAATCCGGTGAGTCGGACGACGGTCGGGCGATTCATACGGACGCTTTTCTGGTGAAGAGGCCCTCGGGTCGGAACAAGAGGGTGGCGATGAGAATGACGAACGTGGCGAGCGGCGCGTAGGAAGGACCCCACGCCACCGATGCAATGGCGGCTGCGACCCCGATGACCACCCCGGCTCCGAGTGCTCCCAACGTGCTGCCAAGCCCGCCCAGGATGACCACCGGGAACACAATTCCAAACCACTCGACCGCCAGTCCGGGAAACAGTGCTTGAGACATGGCGATGAATACGCCGGCGATGGCGGCGGTCGCCGCTGCCAGTCCGGAAAGTATGACCGCTACTCGCCGATGATCCACTCCAAAGGCTCTGGCCATGTCACGGTCTTGAGCCAGGGCCCGCACGGCCTTCCCGAAGTAGGTTCGGTCGAGGAGGTACTTCATCAGCAGTCCGATGACGATAGCGGTGAGGAAGGCCGAAAGTTGCGGGGTCGGAAACGCGAAATCACCGATCTTCAGGGAACTGGAGGCGTAGGGATTGGCGGTTGAGGGGATGCGACGGAAATCGGCTGACCAGATCGAGCGGGCGACGCTCTCAAGCATGATGAGTAGACCGAAGGTCACAAGGAGGGACTCGAACTCTCCGATCTTTACCTTTTCGAAAAAGAGTTGCAGGAGGGCTCCGACGATTACTACCACCGGTACCACGGCCAAAACGGTTACAAACGGGTCCCATCCGTGGCTGGTAGCCAGTTCATAAGATCCATATCCCGCCAGCAGGATGAATGAAAAGTAGGCCAGGTTGATGATCTTCAGGACGCCCCAGCTGAGGGATACGCCGAGGGACATCATGGCGTACAGGCCACCGGCCAGAACTCCCGAAATGATGGCTTGTCCGTAGAGCGTCATCGAGCGTTCCCAACATCCGTGGTTGGCCACTGCCGGTTCGATCCGGATCGCGGTCGGCTGGAAACCGACCGCGATCTCGAATCAAACCGGAGAGGTTCAGTCCTGCAGAGGTTCATCCCCCCGGCGAGTATTGCACGCTCACGCCGTCGGGAGCGCCGTTGGCGGGCCAGACGACCACCCAATCACCGTTCTGGATCTGCTTTACGTACGACAGGTCGCCGTAGTAATTGTTCTGGTCTGGATCAAAGTCGATTGGACCGAACACGGTGTCGATCGTGTTGTTCAGTAAATAGTCGCAGTCTGCGGCTTGGTCGAGACTCCCGGCACCTTCGATACCAGCAATGAGAATCTGCCATGCAGCCCATGAGGCCGAAGCCTGGGTTTCAAATGCGGTGTATGGCAATCCCGCCGCGGCGGCCGCATCCGTGAAGGCCTGAGCGATTGCCGCGTAGGCCGGATCATCGGTAAACGGTGGATGTGGTTCGAACGCCGTCACCGACATGGCACCGTCGGCAGACGGACCGGCTCCCAACATGGGTCCTGGGGCGGGCCACTGGAGGAACATGCCCGGTACCTGGTAGTCGAGGGCGTCCATTGCAGCGATCAGGTTCGGTCCGTCGACCCCGAGTGCTCCGAGGAACAAGAAGTCAGGGTTGGCATCACGTACCTGGGCGGCAATCGGGCCCCAGTCGCTGGTTGTGCTCGGGTACTGAATGTCGAGTACGACATCGTAACCACGGTCTTTGGCAATGGAGACTGCGCCACCCTCGTCGGTGTCAGGCTGACCGTAGGCGACATACATCGTTCCAGGGAACTGGTTGATGACGAATGCAATCGTGGCCGGCGGAGTGCCCGTCGATTCGAGAGCGTCAAAGACCAGGTTGGAGTTTGTGATGTTCGGATTACGGCCGGCCGGCCAAGCGGGGAACTGACAGTCATACCCGTAGGTATAGGTGAGGCTTCCGGTGTGCTGGGGCATCACGTACCCGTAGCGTTCGGCCACCTGCATGGCGGCGGTGATGGTTCCGGTTCCGTATGGTCCCATAATGGCGTCAACGCCGTCTTCGGTGATGAGACGCTCATAGAGCGCCGCTGCCTGGTCTGGCACGGATTCATCGTCGAGGACGACCCATTCGACTGGTCGGCCAAGTAGGCCGCCGTTGGCGTTCAATTGTTCAACGAACAGATCCCCGGCAACCTTGTGGATTGCGGCAGTAGGTGCCAGGAAACCGGTAAGGGCCAGCGTGCTGCCAATGATGATCGGATCACCACTCGGGGTGCTGGGTGCGGCCGTCGTGTCCGGCGTGGATGGGGCGGCGGTGGTGTCGGGAGTGTTTGGTGCAGTCGTAGTGCCAGGACTTGCGGCGGCTGTTGTATCACTCGTTGAGCTTCCGCAGGCGGCGGCGATCATGGCAAGCACGACGAGCAGAATGATTCCTCGTAGAAACTGACTTTGAGATGATCTTGTCATGTCTTGTTCCTCCTCCATGCCCGGAACAGGTTGCTCCGGGCCATTAACCTAACGTTCCCAGACATCATGCAAACGTTTGCACTAACCTACCAGAACCGTTTCGCGCCCGTCGGAGCGATCGGCGAAAATCGATTCCGAGCGGACACAAGCAGATGTGAAGGGTGGTTGTCATGGCTGGAGCAGTTCTAGTTGTCGGAGGTTCATCCGGTCTTGGCCTAGACGTTGCCAGGCATTACGCGGATGCCGGTGAGCAGGTGTACGTCACGAGCCGGGACCTGGCACGGGCCCAAGCGGCGGCAGCCGATGTCGGTGGCAACACATCCGGTATCAGCCTTGACCTCGCTCAACCGGAGTCGATCGCTGCCAGCCTGGCCGATCTCGGGCCAATCAAGTATCTCGTCATTACCGCGGTGCTGCGGGACGAGAACACGGCCAAGGATTTCAAGATCGAAGGGGCCACGGCGCTCGTGACGATGAAACTCATTGGGCCGCTTGAACTCATCCGGGTCCTCGGTGATCGCCTGGGCGATGGCAGTTCCATTGTGATCTTCGGTGGTCTTGCCAAGGAACGTCCGTATCCAGGGTCGACCACGATCACCACGGTCAACGGTGGCGTCAGCACGATGATTCGTTCGCTGGCTATCGAGCTGAGCCCCGTGCGGGTCAACTCCATTCATCCGGCGGTCGTTGGCGACAGCTGGTACTGGGCCGACAAACCGACTGCCATGCTTGAAGGTCTCAAGGCACGGACGGCCAGCGGTCGACTGATCACCACCGAAGACGTGGTTGGAGCGACTGTGTTCTTGCTCGAGAACCCGGGCATGAATGCTCACAACCTCAACATCGACGGCGGTTGGTTGGTCACCTAACCCGGGTTATTCGGGAACCGCTGCCACGATTCGCAGTTCCAGGACGAGGCGAGGATCGGTCGCCAAACGGACCACCTCAACCGTGGTACTGGCCGGTCGATGATCCCCGAATGCCTGCCCGAGAACCCGGTTGATGGCGTCCTGATTGTCGGCGATGTCGACGATGTAGCGGGTCATCTCAACAACGTGTTCGAGTCCACCACCGGCGGCGACCAATACCTGACGGATTGCTTCGATGGCCATGAGTGCCTGGTCGCCGGGATCGAGTGGGATGTCGTCGAATTCGGCGGCGATATGGGGATGGCTGTGATAAACCGGAGCAGCGGTAATCCCGGCGAGAAACACCATTTTGCCCGAGTGGACCTTGACTGCTGGTGTGTACGGCATGTTGAACCGCGGCTCGTTCTCACCGGTGTGGATCATTTCGAACGGTTGTTCCATTGCTAGACCTTCCTTACTCAAGTGCTCTGGTGGATTCTCTGGCAACGAGTTGCGGGGTGAGCGTATGGCCTTCTACCTGTTCGCCTCCGAGCAGTCGCAGGATCATCTCGCCGGCGAGGCGTCCCACGTCCATGCCGGGATATTTGACCGTCGTGAGTGAGGGGGTTACGTGGCCGACCATCGGAAGGTCGTTGTAACCAACCAGCGAAACATCGTCGGGGACTCGTACGCAATCCTGGCGCAGACGTGACAGTGCGCCGAGTGCCATAAGGTCGTTGTGAGCAAAGATGGCGGTGGGCATGCCAGCTGCCAGGTTGATCAGGGCGTCCATGATTCGCCGGCCTTCGGCGATAACGGGCACGGTGGCAGTTTCCGGAACGAGCACCTGCTCAAGTCCTCGTTCACGGCAGGCGTCCGAGAAGCCCTGATCTCGTCGGGGGAAGTTGGCCACATCGACGGGACCGCGGAGTTGGGCGACCGTGCGATGACCCAGGTCGGCGAAGTGCTCGGCGATCAGGCGCCCGCCGGCGTGTTCATCGACAACCACTTCGGGAAGTGTGGTCCCTTCGAGCGGGCGACCGGCCACGACGATCGGGAGAATTCGGCCGGCTGCCTCGAGAATATCCCGGTCTGCTGATCTGGCACTCATGACCACCATGGCGTCGACCCGCCTGCTCAACATGTGGTCGAGGATGTTGGCAAAGCGATCGCTATTGTCTTCTGTCTCGGCAATCATCGGCATCATGCCGGCTGCCTCAACCGCGGCGGTCAGGCCGTGGATCACCGGTGTGATGAACGTGTTGCCGAGGTCGGCGACAATGACTCCGACCGTGGCGGTGCGTCCGCTTTTCAGACCCCGAGCCACCATGTCGGGCCGGTATCCGAGCCGGTCGGCGACTGCTTCGATGTGTTGGCGGGTGGCTTCTTTCACCCGTGCGTGGTGCGCTGGATCGAGTGCCCGGGACACGGTTGAGACGTGAACCCCGGCCTCCCTGGCGACGTCGAGCAGGGTCACGCTGCCCGCGTTGAGGTTTTGTCTCTTGCTCATGTGTCCATCATCTGTTTGCTTCGTCTCGACCCGGGCGGAGTCGTAGGAAATCCCGACTCCCGCATGAACCCTACGACTATTGGCGGTTCCCTGACGGGCGGATAATAGGATGCGGAACCAGCGTGCCTCAACTGATGGCGTACGGTGAGGGTGACACAAGGGCAGATCCGGCGAGAGAAGGAACAATCCATGATGGCTGAGCACGGCGATCGACTACTCGTAAACGGGCGGATTTGGACGGGTGACGAACATGTCGAGGCGCTGGCCATTCGAGACGGAAAGATCCTGGCCACCGGGTCCGGTGAGGCGGTTCGAGAGATTGCCGACCGGGGCGCAGACATCCTGGATCTCGACGGGCGGCGGGCCATTCCTGGTCTTATCGATTCACACATTCACTTTTTGCGTGGTGGACAGACCTGGAATGACATCGTCCGGTGGGATGGGGTCCCTAGTTTGGAGGAGGGGCTCGGGCGTATTGCGGCCGCCGCGTCTTCGACTTCACCGGGCACCTGGCTGCGGGTCCTGGGCAGCTGGCATCCCGGGCAGTTCTCCGAGGGCCGCGGACCCACGCAAGCCGAACTCGACCGGGCCGCTCCCGATCACCCGGTCTACGTCCAGTTGCTCTACGAATGGGCAATTCTCAACTCGAGGGCCGCCAACCTGGCCCTTGGAGAGTCCGACCCGCCCGGCGGTTCAATCGAACGCGATGCGACCGGCGCTCCGACCGGTTTTATCCGCGGGCCGGGTGCCTTTGGCATGGTTCTCGGACAGATCCCACCTCCCACCCGGGCGGCCCAGGTGGCCTCGACGAAGGCTTTCATGGCTGATCTCAATGCGACCGGTATTACCGGCGTGATCGACCCGGGGGGCTTCGGCGTGATCCCCGAGTCGTACGGAGCGCTCTTTGACACCTGGAGGGCCGAAGAGATGACGTTACGGGTTGGCCTGTATGTCGTTCCAGGCGGGCGCGGGACCGAGGTCGAAGACTTGCGCCAATGGGTCCGATACGTTCAGCCCGGCTTTGGAGACGACATGCTCCGATATGTCGGTGCAGGCGAGATCCTTACCTTCGGCTGCCACGACCTTGAAGGGGTCAGGCCGTTCGAGGTATCGAAGGAGGCCAAAGCCGATCTCACCGAGATCACCCGTATGTTGTCCCTGGCCGGGTGGCCGATCCATATGCATGCGGTCCTCGACCCGACCATTGGAGCTGTTCTGGATGTGTTTGAGGAGGTTGCCGCCGACATTGGCCTCCGGGGTCGGATATCGCTGGCGCATGCCGAACCGATCGGGCGCCGCAACCTGGAACGGGTCAAGGCGTTGGGGATCGGAATTGCGATCCAGGATCGGATGATCATGCGGTCAGCTGACTCGGCCGCTTTCTGGGGGTCAGAGGTCGCCATCGACTCGCCACCTCTCCGCGACATCCTCGACTTGGGAATCCCGTTGGGTGCCGGTACGGATGGGACGGTGGTTGCTTCCCATGATCCCTGGCAGTGCATCCACTGGCTCGTGACCGGCCAGTCGGTCGATGGCGCCCCGCCCCGTTCGGAACGGCATCAGTTGACCATCGAAGAAGCGCTGGCCGCCTACACGTCCGGGAGCGCCTGGTTCTCGCTCGACGAACATAAGCGGGGTGCGCTTCGTGCTGGCATGCTTGCCGACATAGCGGTTCTGTCCGACGATGTCTTTTCTATAGACCCTGATTCACTTATCAGTGTTCGGTCGGACCTAACGATGGTCGGTGGTGTCGCTGTCCATGCTGCTGGACCTTTTTCGGGGACCATGGCCTGATTGGTGAAGAGTTGAGCGGACTGGCGCTACGGCGTTAGCTGCATCGTGCGCAGAGTCCCTGAGTGGACCCCACCGAGGAGATGCAGAGTTCCACCGTCATGGCTTGACGCGTCCCGATAGGCTCGGAATCCGTAAGGGGGTTCATGGCACGTAGGCCGTGGGCTGGATCTGTTGAAAGAGAGGCACGGGCGATGGGACGAACGGCACGCGGGTTGGTTACGACCATATTTATTCTGGTGGCGGCATGTGGTGGCAGCACGGACACCGGGGCATCGGAAACGACAGCGACCTCCGTCGCACCTTCAGGATCAGATCAAGGTTCGGCCACCACCATGGCGGCGACTCCGACGACTGCCGGTGAATCCAACACAGACGAGCCTGCCGATCAGGCGTCCCAGGGTGATTCAGCTGGTTCGATCGATGGGAGCGACATCAACTGGGCCGCTGTCGATCTCACGACCATCGATTGGGCGAACATCGACATGGCGACCGTTGACATGAAGGCGATCCGCGACAACCCGACCGCTGCTGACCTTGATGAGGCGACGACGACCCTGATCGCGTCTCGCATCTTTCCCGGTTCGGCGACACTGACGATTGGAAACGAAGTGTGGGAGTTCGCAAGTTTCGACTGTGCGTTCGGACATGACAATACCGAGAGCACCGTTTATTCCTTCACCTCCAACTCGTTCGGAGAACACTCCGATGGCACCCGGGTCCAGATGCAGGCCAACGTGCGTAACGAATCGGGGGATGGTCGAGTTGAAGGCGACGGTCTGACCCATGAGGTCTTCATCAACGATATCGAAGACTTCGAAAATCCCGTCGTTGACTGGCAAGCTGGCCCGCCGGTCGGGATCACCCTCAATGGCGACAGCGTGACGTTCTCGGGAGCTTTCGACAATGGGCTTACCGATGAAGTGGAAGCCGTTCCGGGCACCCTCGAAGCCGAGTGCTCAACCACCAGCCGCCGATAAGGCAGCGGGTTGGCCTTGGTCCGACTGCAAAATGGTCCAATGGCCGAGTCGGGCCGATACTACCGAGGCCCCTGCCAGACCAAACCCTTCGTTACTAGAGTGTGACCAACTCAGGAGGCAGTATGGGCAGTCGTATGGTTGGGACGTTGGGCGTAGATATCAATCGGCCCGCCACCGACATCTTCGAATATCTGCGCGATGTGCATCGCCATGACGAATGGTCTCCGAAACCGTACCGGGTGGAAGGCATCGAGGGTCTCGTCGATGCCGGCAGCACCTTCGTTTCCTACGGGTGGTTGCCAGGGAAACCAGAGAATCGCAACGACGTCGAGGTAACCGCCTTTGAACCAGGACGCAAAATTGAGTTCACGGCTACTCAGGACGGCCATGCCTTCCTGAACACTTTCACTCTCACACCGAATGGCGACTCGACAAGGGTCGAAAAGACGATCGATTTTTACAAGCCGGGCGGTCCGATGGGTCTCCTTGTCATGCCGGTGCTGTTCGCTCGGCTCATCAAGCCGGCGACCCAAAAGGCGATGGCTATGTTGAAAGATCAACTCGAAACTTCGTGAAAGAGCAGTCATAGGATGACGTTGACCTCAGAAACCTGGGTCGTGACCGGTGCATCCCGGGGGGTTGGCGCGGCCATCGTCGATGGTTTGTGGGACCGGGGAGCCCGGTTGGTTCTCAACGCCCGGAAGGCTGCGGCTCTTCAGATCAAGGCCGATGAGCTTGGCGACCCGGATCGGGTGCGGGTGGTGGCCGGTGACATCGGGTCGGCTGAAACCGCGCTCCATATCGCAGCTGCAGCCGTCGAACTCGGCGGCCCGTTTGGGGTCATTCACAACGCGGCGGTTGCCGGGGCCGGCCCGATGATTTGGGAAACCACAGCTGGTGAGTCTGGCGCGATTCTCGGCGCAAGCCTCGGTGGTGGCTTGCATCTGGTCAGGGCCATGGTCCCGGCGATGCTTGAGCAGGGTACGGGGTGTTTTGTCTTCGTTGGGTCTGGCATCGCCGAGCGGAATCTGATCGGCGTCGGGTCGTATGGGATAGCCAAAGCCGGCGAAGAGTATCTCGCTCGCCAGCTGGCCCTTGAGGCTCCCGGACTCGTCAGCTTCGTTTGGAGGCCCGGGGTAGTTGACACCGACATGCAGACCGAAGCACGGTCGGCTCCCACTGAAGTCAGCAAGGTGTTCAAGTCGTTTCAAGACGATGGCATGCTGGTCACCCCGGCCGAGGCGGCCGCCGACTTGTTGCGCCATCTGTCGGGGAATCGGTCTGTCCTGAGTGGCACGATGGTGTCGGTTCCTCGCAGGGGCTAGCCGTATTTGCCGGTTGGGTTAGTTGGCATCCGTCTTCCCGATCCGGGGCTTCGCTAGTCTTCGTGATGGAGGAACTGGCATGGCAACAGTTCGGAAATTCGGTGTCTGAGCCCTCCTTTTCGCCCTACCAACCGGAAATTCTCGTTCTGGGAGGCCGGGAATCGATTGAGGTAGTTGGCGAATCGCGGCATCAGGATGCGCTGTGGCATATCGTCGGCGAGCATCCCGGGGGACCCGACCGCATCCGTCAGAACGTGATTGCCGCTCTGCGACCCGACCCCAACAACCCATACGATGAATACGCCGTAGATGTAGTTGTTACAGACCATCGGGTCGGTCACCTATCCAGGGAGGTTGCGGCTGACCTGCAGCATGCCATCATGCGTCTCGAGCGTCAGCACGGAAGATCGATCGCCTTGCATGGGGTGATCGTCGGTGGTGGCCGACGAGCGAACGGCCCGGGACAATTGGGGGTGTTTCTCTCCTATGACCCGACCGATTTTGGTTTGCCCCCGGCTGGCGATATCGCTACGACCCGGCGAACGGGTCGTCGGTCGGTGAGGACCGGATTGACCGTCGCCGCTTTAACCGACCGGGACGACACCCGCTATGACCTCTCCTGGACCGATGGGTTCGCCAGAGACTCGGTACGGCGCATCGGGCAGGTGCGCAAGCTTTTGGAGACGGAGACCCATCCGATCGATCGGCACTTCATGTTTGCGCAGTTGGAGAAGGATCTCTACTACTGTCGGGACACCTTTGAGTCCGCCTTGGCGGAGTATGACGAGGCTTGTGTTCTCCACGACTCGGAAATGGATTCGATCCAGCCTGCCCTGGTCGAGAAGTTCGGCAAGGTTCCGATGCTCGAGACCTATCGACAGATGTGTATCCGGCAGCAGAAAGCCAAGAACTCGGATTCGGGCCTGCTGTGGGCCGAACGCGGCATCGCCCTGTATGGATCTGAGGCTGCCAACGGCGAATGGGTGGCCGACCTCGCCGACCGCGCCACCCGGTTCCGCCGGAAAATCGCGGAGAGGGAACACGCCTAGCGTCGATCACCTCTGAGTCCATCACTCAGGGTCCTCGCGACTTTATTGGAGCGAGTCGCACTAAGTGCATTCACGGAAGCTTTTCATGGGAAGTGTCTTCGGGCTTATGGCCCGGGGGTTTTAGGGTGGTTGGGGTTGGTTGGTGTAGGTGTGGCCGAGGTGGCTGGTCCACTGGTGGGTGCCGTCGGGTTGTTGTTGGTAGGTCCAGCCGCATTGGTGTTTGAGTCGGTGGTCGTGTCGGCAGGTGGGGGCTATGTTGTTTGGGACGGTTGGTCCACCTTTCGCGTAGTCAACTGTGTGGTCGAGGTCCGAATGGGTGGCGTGGATCCGGCATCCGGCCATGACACAGTGGGGATTGTTGGCTCGGATGATGCGTTGTTGTTGGGCGGTGGGACGCCGTCGGGTGGTCCCGGCGGCGATGGGTTGGCCAGTGTCGGGGTCGGTGACGACCCATTCCCAGATGCCAGATGCTTGCTGGTCAGCAGTCTGTCTTGCGAGGTCGGCGATGACGGGTCCGTAGCCGGCCAGGTCACCTGGATGGTCAGCCAGACCGGTCAGGGTTTTGAGGTCAACGGTGATCATCACCCCACCAGCGCGGCGGGACCTACCGTTCGTTTCCTTATCGGTTTCTGACTTGTGGGGGTTGTTGCACAGGAGGTCGAGGAACACGTCTGCCCGGAGTTGGTCGATGGTACGACTCTCATGTTGGGTCTTGAGTTGTTGAGCAATGCGGTTGATCCGATTGGCCGCCTGGCTTGCCCGGTCGGGGGGCAGAGCCAAACCGACGAGTTGGGCGGTCCCGTCGGGGTCGGGTCGTAGTTCGACATGCCGATCCTGCACGGCTGTTTCATAGCGGTCAGTGGCGTCAGCCGGGTCGATATCGATGCACAGTTTGCGAAGCCGGGCAGCGATCTGACCGGTTGTCAACGAGACCGCCTCGGGAAGGATCACCGCCGCCACCTGGCGGGCGGCGTCTTGGGTGAGGTGTTCGGTGCCGTAGGCGATGGTACGAGCCCGCCGCACATCCACATCCCCGGCATTGAGTGCCGACCAGACAGCCGGCAGCCGGCGTCGGAGCGTGACGGCCAGGTCCAGTTCGACATCGGCCGCTCGCCGGGTCAGATTGAGTGCCGCCCGGATTTCGGCTGAAGTGGCCATCGTGGCGATTTCCAGGTCGCCCGCAAAGTCCGCCTCGAGAACATCGGCCACCGCCGCCATATCCGCATATACGTTGGCCTGATAGTGCGACGCCATCCGTTGGCGGGCTCGTAACACGACCACCCGATCACGCCCTGACAACTCGGTCATATCAATTGACGACAATATCGCCGCCAAAAACGGACCCGGGGCCATCACGTCGAGTCCGGCGGGGATATCGGCACCGCCACGAGCAGCTTCAACCGCGTCCAACTCGTCCTCAAATGTGACGTCTTCAAAATCCACTTTCATACACCCAACATACGACCTAGGTATGACAAAAAGCCGCATGAGATTGTGACCCTGCCAAGCCTTTTCAGAGTCGGTGATAGACAACTAGCGGACGACTGATCAGAGGGGAAATCAGCCGCGCTTGCGTGCTCGAAGAAGAGAACCAGCGGCGATTACCTGGGAGGGAGCCTTGACATACGAGTCGGAGGATGCCACCTTGGCCGACCATGTCTGTCGTTCGCGTACGCCGTGCTCCGCCTCCATTGTTGCCAATCACGGTCACCGCCCGGGTCGAGCTGTCACCGCGGATGCTGCGCCTCTCAATCGAGGGCGAGGTCGTGCGCGGCCTCGTGGTGCCCGATCCGGCCGCCAGCGTGCGGCTTCTCGTTCCGACGTCCGGCACAACCGATCTGGTGATTCCTACCTGGAACGGCAACGAGTTTCTCTTGCCCGATGGCTCTCGGCCGGCGTTGCGGACGTTTACCCCGCTGCACATAGACGGAGCTCACATGGAACTGGAGATCGTCCGTCACCCCGGCGGAGCCGTATCGACCTGGGCTGAAACCGCCACGCAAGGGGCCGAGGCGGCCCTGTCAGGACCGGGGAGTGGCTACGAGATCGATCCGGACGCTACCCGTTTTGTGCTACTCGGGGACGAAACCGCCCTCCCTGCCATCCGTAACCTCCTCGAAGTGCTTCCCGAGCACACCGAGATCGAAGTGCACATCGAGGTGTTGGACTCTGAAGCTGAGCTGGAGTTGCCGTCGCATCGACGATCGACGATTGCCTGGCATGTCGCGGACCGCCAATCAGATCAGTCACCGCTCGTCGGGGTTGTAAGCGATTGGTCGAGCGTCGACCGGGAGACCCGCATCTGGGCGGGCGGCGAAGCCTCCACGATGCAGGCAATCCGTAACCACCTCCACCAGACGCTTGGTGTAGATCGGGACCAGACCAGCATTCGAGGGTATTGGAAACCTCCTCGATGACCGCCCGCTTCAAGAATCTTTAGCGTCAGCGATTCGTCCGCTCCAGACATGCCGGGGGATCAGAACCCGATCCTCAGGCGAGGTTCACCCGGTCCCCGGGGTTGACCGTACCTCCATTCACCACGCTGGCGTACCAGCGCGACTGGCCAGGGTGTTTGTCATGGGAGAGCCGGGAGAAGTCGCCATCGGAAAAGAATGGCGTGTTTTGTGAACAGGGGACGGCCGGGGCGGTCAAACGGCAGAGCACCTCACCGATCTTGATTTCCAGACCGGAGCGAAGTTTCGACCAGTCGATCCCCCGGATCGTGATGTTCTCGCCGGCAGACCCGTAGGAGATCGGGTGGCCCTGCGCTTGCAAGTCGTCAACAACTTCGGCGCTGAACAGGCAGAGTGCCTGAAACGGGGCACCGTGATGTCGGCGGGTGGCTTGACGGTCGCCCATCACACCCGTCTTGTCAATGGTGCCCGTCAGTAGCGGAAGCTTGGGGAGGCCGCCGCCCGATCCGGACACCTGGACAACTTCTCCGGTGCCTAGCTCCACGAGATCGCCGAGCGCGATTCGGATGGCGGCGATGGTGGCTTGCTGATGCAGGACAGCGTGGGCCAGATGTCGGACGGCGAGGCCAACCGTTTCGTGACCGGTGTTGGCTTCAGGTACTGATCCGCTCAACCCCGCCGGGGTCAGGTCTCGCAGAACAGCCATGGTCAGGTCCATTTCGTGACCGAGTGACTCGAGTACTGGTTGGAATGAGCTCTCCCGGTCCTCGTCGGTCGGCTCAGGACCGCCGGTGGCGTGAACAATCATTGCTCGAACCGTGTGGAGAAACTCCGAAAGGCCAATGATCTGGTCGGCGATCGATGCCGACGCGTCGGCCGGGTGTTGATCCAACAACTCAGGCCGCATCGACTCGCAGGCCAGGTCGACAAAATCGGTGGCGTGGCCGATGGTCCTGATGGCGTCGGGCATGTCCCAGGTTTCGATGTCGAACCCGCACTCAGCGCAATCGGCCACAAATGGATAGAACGATGTGATCATCGGGAAAAACCTAGCGCGGTATCGAGTCAACCTTGCACTGTGTCTTGAACGGTCGGGCTGACCCGGAGGAGCAGGGCGGTGGCGATGATGGCGAGAGCGGCTCCGGTGCCGAATGCTGCTGCCGGTCCGAGAGTGGTGTAGAGGACACCAAACAGGAGGCTGGCCGGGAGGGCGGTGAGCCCGACCGAACCGTGATAGAAGCCGAAGGCTCCACCGCGAGCTTCGGCCGGTGCCAGGGCGGCGACCCACGCCCGCTCCACGGGTTCGGTCAATCCGAAGTAGATTCCGTAGACCATAAACAGGAAGATCAGACTGGCTGTGTCGGTTGTCAATCCGAACCCGAGATAGATGACCGCATAGAGAATCCATCCAGCTCCAATCAGCCCGCGGCGGCCCACCCGATCAGACAGTTGGCCGCCATACAAGTTGGCAACCAGCTTCACTACATGGTGTAGCGACCAGAGCACTGCCACCCAGGCAGGAGCGAACCCGACGTCGGTGAGACGAAGTAACAAGAAGGCGTCGGTACTGTTGCCAAGGGTGAAAATGATGACGGCAAACAGCAACCGCCGAAACGACGAGTCTGTGGCTCGCCAGCCTTCGATGAGAGACTGAGGCTCCCCGGTGGCGACCGGTCGGTCGCCAGGTTCTTTAACCACGTATACCAGCACCAACATGACGATGACTGCCGGGACTGCCGCAAGCAGGAATACTTGCCGCAGTCCGATCCCAGGAATCAACAGGAGGCCGGCCGCTACGAGTGGACCGGCCACCGCGCCGGCGTGGTCCATGGCCCGGTGCAAACCATAGGCGGCGCCCAGGCGAGCTGGGGGAGTCACATCGGCGATGAGGGCGTCGCGAGGAGAGCTTCGAATTCCCTTACCGATGCGATCGGTGAATCGGAGCACAACGACGGCTGGCCAAGCCACGACGAGTCCGATCAGCGGTCGGGCGATCCCTGATATGCCATAGCCGGACACGACGAGCGGTTTGCGGCGTTGCATTCGGTCCGCCCATCGTCCGGAGAAGACCTTGAGTACGGCGGCCGTGGATTCGGCAATGCCTTCGATCGTCCCGAGGGCCAACGCCCCGGCTCCCAGAACCGTCACGAGAAATGCCGGTAACAGTGGGTAGATCATCTCACTCGACAGATCCGTAAAGAAGCTCACGAAGCCGAGTGCTACGACAGTTCTTGGCAGGGTTCGCAACGAAGTCCGGAGCGAGATCCGGGACTCCTCAGGCACGGGCGGTGGTGTTCAAGACCAAGATGTTGATCGCCGTCTCCTTTTCGGTCAGGAGGCTAGCGACGCGCGGGGTGCAGTGACGGATTTGGCGGCTGATCGAGTGTTGTTTGGAGAGCGGCCCGCAGCGGTGAGGGCTTCTGATCGAGGCACCGATCAGGAAGATTGATCCGGAAGCAAGCACCTCCCAGGATGTCGGAATCTTCATAGGTGGCGCGGCCGCCGTGCGAGCTTGCGACGGTGGCCACAACGGCCAGGCCGACTCCGGACCCGGGGATAGCGGCGTTGTACCTATGGGCGCCGCGCTCGAAGCGTTGCCAGACGATATGCCGGTCATGTTTTGGGACACCCGGTCCATTGTCGTGGACTTCGATCATCAGGTCGCCACCACGATTTTGTGCCACGATGGCGATCTTGCCGTCACCGTATCGAACGGCGTTCTCGACGAGGTTGACCAACACCTGTTGAACCCGAACCCGATCGAAGGTCGCCACAAGGTCTTCCTGCGCCATTACGTCAACATGGGCGCCGTCGGCTTCGATGGTAAGGAGAGTCTCTTCGATGACTCTGATGACGGGGGTGGCCTCCTCAACCAGGGCGACTTCGTCGGGTTCGAAGCGGGTAAGCAGGACGACGTCGGCCACGATGCGAGACATTCTGTTCGCTTCGCGAGACGTTACTGCGACCAGTTCTAAGCGTTCCTCGTCGGTAAGGCCACTGTCGGGGTCATTCATCAGATCGAGGAAACCGACCACTGCCGTGAGTGGGGTGCGCAGCTCGTGAGAAATGGACGAGACGAGGTCGCTTCGTTTCTGATCGACGTGTATGCGGTTGTCGTGGATGGCCAGGCTCTGGCGGACGATGACGAGTACCCCGACGACGAGTGTGGCCGCGGTCAGGAGTTGTGTGGTGGACGCGAAGCCGGCATACGGGAGGGAGAAGAGGGTGACTGTCGCCAGCGTCAGCGCAACGCCGTACGGTGCAGCGGCGGCCAGGTAGTGGATGGTTCGTTCGGTATATTCCCGGGGTTTCGGCGCCGCGTCGGCGAAGTAGGCGCTGCCGGCCAGGCATCCGGATGCGGCGATGAAGATCGGGTATACAGGATGAGAGTCACCGAAACTCGATCCGATGCCCGATGTCAGAAACGTCAAGTCGGCGATAACTTGAAAGGTTGCCCCAAACGCAAGAAGTGAGAGACGGAGATCCAAACGGTATTGGGATCGACGGCTCAGGAGTGTCACAAAGAGGATGATGGTCAAGATGTCGAAGAACGGATACGCAGTACCTAGCCAGCGAGCCCACGAACTGGCGGTGTTGAAGTAGTCGACGAGGTCGCCGACCACCAGGATCCATCCCAGGGCGCCGACTGAGATGGCTCCCACGATTCCGTCGATTACGGTGCGGGCCAGATCGCGGCGGCCGGAGAATGCGTTCGGGAGCGAGGCGGCTCCTGCCAGGACGCCGGCGTAACCGGCGATGAAGAATACGTCGATCGGCCCAAAGGCTGGAGGGTGTACCCCGATTGATTCCAGGAGAAAGAGCAGAATGACCCCGGTGGCCGCAGACGAGAGGCCTGCTCCGATGAGGCGCCAAACAAGCCGCTCCCGGCCCTCTTTGGTTCTGGAATGGCGCAGAGCAACCAGGCCACCGGTCGTGTAGCCAATCAGCAGAGCGAGGGCGCCGGTAATGTCGGCTATCGGCGGGAAGAGGATCGTCGAAGCGGCGAGCCCGGCCAGGGTCGCCACGAATCCGATCGGCTTCCACATCGCCGACTGCTGGTCTGTAGCCAACCGACCTGTGCGGGGCACCGTGATTTGCATGCATCAAATGTCGGCCGAATTCCCGGGTTACTTGATGAAAATGTCTGTCTTTGTCACCTAATGGCAGTCATGCGGAGGTCGTGCCGACCGCGGCGGTTTCGGTGGACTCGGCTGTCAGGTCGATCATGTCTGGCAGGTTGAGGTACTTCGCCAGTGTTGTGATCATTGCCTCGATCTCCGCCGACGAATGGCTGGCGGTCACCGTGAAGCGCAGGCCCCCCTCTCGCAACGGTACGGCGGGGTATCCCGCCGCGTTCAGAAAAAACCCGTTGGTCATCATGACCTTGGTCATCCGAATGACGTTGTCTGGGCTTCCAACCCGCACGAAGGTAATCGGAGTTCTGTCAAGTGATGGCACGGGAAGGCCGTGCTCTACAACCAGACGGTTGACGAGATCGATGCGCTCATAGAGCAAGGTTTGACGTTCGGCATGCTCCGGGCTGAGATGAAGGTCGGCTGATCGGACTGCAGCTCCGAGGACTGCAGGGTGGATTGGCCCGCCAAAGGTCAGCGTTCCACCCATCAGGATGATAGTTCTGGCCAAAGCGGGATCACCGACGGCTAGCGCGGCTCCACCGGCACCGAATGACTTCGATAGCGAAACGGCCACGATCATGCGATCACTCAGCTTGGTGTTCTCAAGGACGTAGCCAACTCCGTTTGGTCCAGCCCATCCAAAGCCATGGGCGTCGTCGTAATAGACGAACAGGTTCTCGAACTCGTCCATCAGGCGGTCGATCTCACCGACCGGAGCGACGTCGCCGAACATCGAATAGACGCCATCGAGCAGATACCAGACCTTCTCGTAGTCCGGTGCCATTTTGGTCAGCGTCGCCCGAAGGCCTGTCATGTCGCTGTGCCTGACGACTTTCACCTGAATGCCCTGTCCCCGCAGGACGTCGGCAGCCAGATGGAGTGAGGCGTGTGCACGAATGTCGATAACCACAAGATCGTCTCGGGAAACCAGCACGGGGAGGGCGGCCAGATGAGCCAGGGTGGTAGTTGGCGCAGGAATGACGGTATGCCCACCGA
The DNA here is from genome assembly GCA_024641305.1 of bacterium. Lineage (GTDB taxonomy): Bacteria > Actinomycetota > Acidimicrobiia > Spongiisociales > JAENVV01 > JAENVV01. The sequence continues at coordinate 27,842 of JAHEDI010000028.1, forward strand.
ACATCTCCATGAGGCGGGTTTCGAGGTGGGTGTATAGATCAATGGATGCGTAGGCGACCGACGAGGAGTAGCTCGGCCCGAAACGGTTGACCGCGTTCGAAGCGGCCTCTTTGAGGCGATCATCCTGCCCGAGTCCGAGATATGAGCACGACCCGAAATTGACGAGGTCTCGACCATTGACCCTGATGTTGGTTCCACTCAACTCGTCATCGGTGATACGCACCCGAATGACGCCGGCGTCGACGCCGGCTTGCATGGTGGCCTGAATCATGGCCAATAGCTTTGTCTCCCGATCGCCACCCACCCGATTCGCTCCTTTGTCGCAATTTGTCAGATTTTGTCCGCAAACGATAGTGGTTGCAGAGTTGTTCTGCGAGGCAATCGATCGGCCGATCGTGATCGGCACTGCCGATGGTGAGCCGGTTATCGGTCGTTCGGTGAGATCCAGGGAGGAGGCGGTGCCTCGATCCGGGTCAGGCTGGAATTGACCGATCCGAAGCGATCGGTATTGTCATCTTGCCAGTCCTGCCAGGCTTGGGTGAGTTCGTCTCGGGTCCGGGCCACAAAGTTCCACCACATCTGGATGCGCTCGCCGAGTGGGGCCCCACCGAGAAGCATGATCCGGCCGCCGCCCGATCCGACCTCGATCGAAAGGGATTCTGCACCGAGCGGCACCATGCCGAGCCAACCCGGTTCGACGACGGCTTCCCCAACTTTGACGGATGCATCGATGGGGACGATGGCGTACTCAAATCGGCGGTCGGCCGGGATGACGGTACAGCCCGACCGCATCTTCAACTCGGTGCCGACCAATTCAGAATCGACCACGGCGGTCGAACTCACCGATCCGAGCGCGCCGAGGATGACGGTTGCCTCGGTGTTTCCGATGGTGAGGGTCGGCAACTCGTTGTGGTGCTCGAAGCGCGATTCGCCATGGCGGGTCGACTCAGGTTGGGCGAGCCACATCTGGAATCCGCGCCCAGCCGGGGTCACCCCGAGTTCGGCGTGGGCAATGCCGCGTCCGGCGGTCATGAGATTCAGCTGACCTGGTTTGATCAGCTGTTGGGTACCAAGCGAGTCTCCGTGCAAAGCCTCTCCTTCAAAAAGCCAGGTGACCGTGGCGAGGCCGGTGTGTGGGTGAGGGCCGACCTCCATGGGCTTGGGTTCTGAGAACTCGTCGGGGCGGAAGCAGTCCACAAAACACCACGGTCCGACAGTGCGCCGGCCCTTCGTGGGAAGCACCCGGATGACTCCCATCCCACCAACGGATGCCTGCCGCCCCTGGGTGACCTCGACGCGGCTGGGCACGCCGTCGAGCGATTGGCCCCTGGGAGTTGTCACGGTCTGGTCGTGTTGGGATTGCTCCATTCAGGGAGTCTACGTGACCCCGCAGTCGGTGCCTGCATGCCCGTGATGGTTGGGGTGGTTTAGACGGCCAGCTGTGCGGCGACGACTTCGTGGACGATCTGACCGTGGCGAACGTTGAGGCCGCCGGCTAATTCGGGTCGGCGGTCGATGGCGGCATCGAGGCCTTCGCTCGCCAGCAGCCTCAGATAGGGCGTCGTCACGTTCGTCAGGGCAAAAGTCGACGTACGAGGTACGGCACCAGGGATGTTTCCGACGGCGTAATGGACGACGTCGTCAATGATGTATGTGGGGTCGGAATGTTTGGTTTCGCGACTGGTTTCGAAACAGCCGCCCTGGTCGATGGAAATGTCTACGAGTACTGATCCGGGCCGCATCTTGGTGACATCCTCCCGATTCAAGAGTCTCGGGGCCCGAGCACCAGGGAGCAGCACGGCGCCGATGATGAGGTCGGCATTGGCGGCTGCGTTCTTGATGTCGAACGGGCTAGCCACCCGGGTCTTGACTGCCCCGTGATATTGCCGGTCGATGGAGCGGAGCGGAACGGGACTCATGTCAAAGACATGGACGTCTGCCCCCATGCCGTAAGCCATCTGGGCCGCGTTGGATCCAGCCACGCCTCCGCCGATGATCACGACGGTGGCGGGTTCGACTCCGGGGACCCCGCCAAGCAGGATGCCGCGGCCTCCTGCGTAGCTTTCCAAGAATCTGGCCCCGACCTGGACGGACATGCGGCCGGCAACTTCGGACATCGGAGCCAGCAATGGAAGCGATCGATCAGGTAATTGGACGGTTTCGTAGGCGATGGCCGTCGTACCGCTGTCGGTCAGCGCCTTGGCCACCTCCGGGTACGCCGCCAGGTGAAGATAGGTAAACAACGTGAGGTCATCCCTCAGGTACTCGAATTCTGTCTCCTGCGGTTCCTTCACCTTGACGATGATGTCGGCGCCACCCCAGACGTCACCGGCTGAATCAACAATGAGGGCCCCGGCTAGCTGGTACTCGGCATCCCCGATGCGAGAACCGGACCCGGCTCCGCTCTCGACGATTACGTCGTGACCATCCTCAACGAGGGCGTGGGCACCCGATGGCGTCAGAGCAACCCGGTTCTCGTCGATCTTGGTCTCACGGACGACTCCGACTCGCATCTGTCTACCTCCACGCGCGGGCTACCTATCGTCCCAGGGACGCTCATTAAGGTACACCGTGGTTGGTATCACGTAAAGAGCCAGAACCGTCGGTGTGGCAGGTACCAGGGCGGGGCTTATCGGAGTCGATCGATCACGCGGGCGATGATCGCCAGTCCTGGCTCGATGGCCCCGAGTGGAGTTGATGCATATCCCAGCTTGAAATGATTGCGCGGGATCGGCGGGGTAACGAAGCACGGTCCGCCGGCTTCGACGACCACCCCTTCTTCGATGGCCAGTTCCGCCATCGTGGTGGCGTCGAAGTCGGCTGGTCCGCCGACCCAGATCGAGAGGCCTCCGGTCGGGATCGGGACGGGCCACGGTATATGCTTTTCCACCGCCTCTGACATGGCGATCCACTTCTCCTTGTACACGTTGCGGATTCGTCGGACCGAGCGGTTGTAGTCACCACTTTGGATGAACAGGGCCAGGGCCCGCTGGAGAATGCCAGGCGGATGACGAAGTTGATAGCGGCGCAGGTCTCTTAAGTGTTCAATGAGAGTGGGTTCCGCAACCACAAATCCCAGGCGGAGTCCGGGAGCGAGAAACTTGGAGAAGCTACCCAGGTAGATCACCCGCCCGGAGTTCTCGATGCTTTTCATGGCTGGTGTCGATTGGCCCAGATATCGGAACTCTGAGTCATAGTCATCCTCGACAATGACGAAATCATCTCTCGACGCCTGGTTCAGCAAGGCGTGGCGACGCCCGATCGACAAGGTCGTATTGGTGGGGTATTGATGCGATGGCGTGACGAACACGAGGTCGACCTTGGAGAGATCGGACGGAATCACCGCACCCTGCTCATCGACCGGCAAGGCCTGAATGCTTGCCCCACGCGAGCGAAACATATGACGGGCGTCGGGGTAGCCAGGTTCTTCAATAGCCACCGTTGATTCGCCGTTCAGCAATGCTGTGGCCACCAGACCGAGACCGTGCTGAGAGCCGAGTGTTATGAGAATTTCCTCGGGTTGGGCAGTGATCCCTCTCGCCCGCAGGATGTGACGGCGCAGCATCTCGACGAGGAGCGCATCGTCTCGATCTACGAGATCATGGAGGCTTGTTCCGGCGTGTTCCTCCGTCAATGCCAGGCGCATGGCCCTTCCCCAGGACTTGGTGGGGAACATAGCCGTCTCGATCTGCCCGGCAATGAACGGGTACGGATATGAAGACCAACCGGCTGGCTTCCACACATGACCTTCGTCGCTTGGTGGGGTCGAGAATCGACTCTGCCATTCCAGGTGCTCGACTCTTGGACGAGGGGTGTCATCGAGGTGGGCTTGGAATTCAGGGTTGACCATATGTCCGATACGAGCCACCGAGGTGATGTACCCGTCGGACATGAGGTATTGCAGAGCCAGATTGACCGTGTTCCTGGACAGGCCGAGGTCCGTTGCCAGGGTCCGCGACGATGGCAGCAACTCGGTGGTGTCGAATTGACCTTGTTCGATCGCTTCGATCAACGCCTTGGAAAGCTGCTTATACAGTGGCTCCCGAGAGTGGGGATCGAGACCGATCGGGACCTGGCTAATCGGTTTTCGACTCATGCCTCCTCCAATCCCGACCGTCCAGGCACCTTCCCTGGAGAATTGGTCGCTCAATCCAACTTGGTACTGCCCAACGGGGCGATTCTGGCACTTTACCTGGGTCCAACCGACAGGTATCGTCTCAGCAACTTTCTCAAGGAGCATGATGGGCGTCAACAAGGCGGATCTCCGCCACATGATCTTGCATTTCACGAGTGGCAAGGCCTGGGCCGAGGGGACCGTCCCGATGTATGTGAGGGGCGAGGGCGTTCACCTCTGGGACGATGAAGGCACCAAGATCTTTGACGGGCTGGCCGGGTTGTTCGTTGTCCAACTCGGTCACGGTCGCTCTGACCTGGCCACTGCCGCTGCTAAGCAGATGGAGCTGCTCGCCTATACCCCCACCTGGGCGGCCGTCCATCCAACGTCGCTTGAGTGCGCCAAGCTCATCAGTGATTTGGCTCCGGATGATATGAACTCGGTGTTCTTTGTCAGTTCTGGTTCAGAAGCCGTCGAGTCGGTGATCAAGTTCGCCCGTCAATACCATCACACCCGGGGGAATCCGACGAAGACGGGGATCATCAGCCGTAACGTTTCCTATCACGGCACCACGATGGGAGCTCTGTCTCTCACCGGCCTTGAAAGTATCCGGACGCCCTTCTATCCGCTGCTGCCGAACACCCACAAGGTCCCCAATACGCTGGAGCCAGGGGGCGGCGCCGACGCCTTTGAGGAGGCGGTGCTGCGTCTCGGACCGGAGAACATCGGACTGATTGCGGCCGAACCGGTCCAGAACAGCGGCGGCGCACTGGTGCCGCCGGATGGCTACTGGCAAGAGTTGCGCAGGATCTGCGACAAATATGACATTCTCCTGCTCGCCGACGAAGTGATCACCGGGTTCGGGCGGCTCGGCGCCTGGTTCGGGTCCACGATGGTCGGAGCAGAGCCCGATTTCATAACCTTTGCCAAGGGGGCAACTTCCGGCTATGCCCCGATTGGTGGTGTGGTGATTCGCGACGCACTGGTCAACGAACTGCTCGTGGAACACGATGGATCATTTACCCATGGGGCTACCTGGGGCGGACATCCGGTCGTAATGGCCACCTCGATTGCCAATATCACCGCCATGCAGTCCGAGCGAGTCGTTGAGAACGTCGCGGCGAATGAGGGATACTTCAAGGCCAAACTCAAGGAACTTTCCGAGACCTATGACGTCGTAACCGATGTGCGAGGGATGGGTTATTTCTACGCGATCGAACTCGGACGGAGCCGTGAGCGGGCCGAACAATTGACCGCTGACGAAACCGCTCTCTACGTCAAGGACCGGCTGCCGAAGTACATCAAGGATGCCAAGCTGCTGATTCGGGCTGATGACCGCGGCAATGCAAAATTGATGTTGTCGCCCCCGCTCATCTGTGAGCCGCACGACCTTGACCAACTCATGGCGGGAGTCGACCAGGTGGTCGGCCGATTCTCAGAAGACCTCGCCTCCTAGGTCGGAGGATGAGGGCGACACGGGCTGGTCGATGCTGGGTACTACCGGGTAGCGCTCTTTGAAGCATGTGGCACAATGTCGAAGTGAATTCGACTGAAACTGACATCCGACCAGAGACGACCGATACCGACGGCGACCACGACCGCTTTTCTCACTATGTGAAGAAAGACGACATCGTTCGCGCCAACATCGAGGGCGTGCCCGTGATGGCCCTCTGCGGAAAGGTCTGGATTCCGAATCGCGATCCACAGCGGTACCCGGTCTGCAAGACCTGTGAAGAGATCATGGCGGTGATCCGCAAGGCGGGCGGCGGCGGTTCCTCCTCATGAGGCGATCGGTGTTGCCTTCGGCCAGGAGGTAAATTATGGCCCGCACCCACGTCAGAGCTGAGAACACCGGGTTGGCGTCCGGCTGGCGGGTGTGGCGGGTTGTTCGTCACGAGGAAGACGGCCTGCCGGCACTGGCATCCACCGAACGTGACTTTGTGTGGCGGGATCGCTCGGCCCGGGCGCGATGTCTACCGCCGAGCCTTCATTTTGGAGTATCAGAGTGGTACCGGGATCATCGCCGTACCCCCGATCATGCTTCCCCGGCCTCGGTGTGCGGATGTGGGATTCATGCGTATTGGGAACGATCTGACGCATTTGGAGACTCCACCCTCGGGAGGGGCACCCTGCGGGCGATCGGGCCGGTGGAACTGTCGGAGCGGATGATTGTGACCGACGCGGGGGTCAGGGCTGAGGCTGCCCGGATCGTCGGGCCCATCTGGCTGGTTGGCGAGTGTGGGATTACCCGGCGCGATCTGTCGGTCTGTGGGAGTGTCACAGCCATGGACCGCGACACGTTTTCGCTTCGTTGCTCCGACCATGCCCCACCCGGATGGTCAGATGCCGAGCCGGCCATCTGGGCGCTCCAGCAAAGACTGGAAGGCCGGTATCAAATCGAGGTCCACAGCACGGTGAAGATCTCCGAGAGGCTCGACTGACAGCTGGCGGGGCGGGCGTAGGATGGCTGTGATGCTTCCCGTTGTCACCCTGGTCTTTGCTGCGGTCATCCTGACCCTTCCTCCTCTCTTGCTCATGAGCATGAGCCGATCACCCAGGTTGCGGGCTCACCTTTGGCTGGTGGGAGCTGCGTTGGCGGTGGCCATCTCGTGGGATCTGCCGAGCCCGTGGTTCAGCGAATATACGGCCACCTTCTCCCAGCACCTGGTCGGAGGCGGAACGACGTCGGCCTTGGTCGCCATGTATTTCATCTCCCACGCGTCCGCCCCAACATGGAGACATCGGCTTCTGATAGTCGTGGCGGTGACATCCATTCTCGGGGTATCCAACGAGGTTCTGGAACTGGGCCTCGACCTGTTGCGTGGCACGGCGCTGCGTCGTGATGCGTCGTTTGATTTGCTGGCCAACATGATCGGATCGTTCGTCACCTGGTTGGGGATCGAGTTCATCCGGAAGCGCTAGAGCGGTCACGGCGATACGATTGGACCCTCACGAGGAGTTTGAGATGATCGATCGGCGTCTGTTTCTGAAAGATCTCGGCAAATTTGGAATCGCCATGGTCGTGGTTTCGGCCTGCGGGTCCGGCACAACCAGTGATCCTGCCTCCACCACATCGTTGTCGGTTACCGCAGGGTCAAACACGACTCCGCCGGTTCCTGGATCTTCCTCAACCCTGGCGTCGTCAACAACGCCCCCGCTGGGAAACGGGTTGGGGGCCTCGACCATTTGGGAGCGGGTCAACTTGGGATCGGTTTCCGCCTACATCTTGGCCAGGGGTGGTGAAGCCGCCGTCATCGATACGGGGACGGCAGGTAGCGCCCCGGCCATCGCCACGTCGCTCGGACAGGTCGGTCTTGGCTGGGAAAATGTCTCTCATGTGGTCGCCACCCATCTCCACCCCGATCACATCGGGAGTTGGGCAGCCGTGATGGATGGGGCTGCCGATGCGTCTGGGTACGCCGGACGGGCCGACTTGCCATCGATCCGATCGCCTCGTCCACTCGTCGGTCTCAGTGACGGAGACTCGGTGTTTGATCTTCGGGTTATTGCAACGCCAGGACACACCCCAGGCCACATCTCCCTTCTCGATGAATCGGCCGGGATTCTCGTGGCGGGCGACTCGCTAAACGGTACGGACGGCGCCGGTTTGACCGGTGCCAATGCGCAATACACTTCGGATATGGCGGCGGCCAACGAGTCGATCGCCAAGATGGCGGGCTTCGACTTCTCGGTGGTCCTGGTGGGTCACGGAGAACCGGTCGTCGAAAACGGTTCGGCGCTGGTCCAGGCTCTTTCGTCAGGTTAGGGTCCGTCCATGGCTCGTTCTCGAAGCCCGGTGGTTTTCGTGGTTCGCCTTGTCATCGTGCTGGCGATTGGCTTCGGTTTGTTCGTGGTCCTGGCGCCGTTGGCACCGACTGGATCATGGTTCGAGACGGCCGGGTTGAGTCTTCGCGACATCATGGCCGCCTGGTGGGGTCAACCGCTCCGCTGAGCGAGCGGCCTACGGTCGAATGCAAGTAGCGGCCGAACTTTGGCAGACTAGGACTAATGGGCACCAGACCACTGATCCCGATCCTTTTGTTTTCCATGCTGCTGGCAGCCTGCGGCGGTGATGAGCAGGTCGCCGAGGTTGCGTCTATCGAATCTACGACCACCACGTCGACCACGGTGGTGGGCGCCGTCAATGGCCAGGAAGCCGAAGCAGCCATGCTTGCATTCACCGCATGTCTTCGCGCAGAGGGCGTCGACGTTCCCGACCCATCCGTCGACGCCGATGGAAACCCCCGGTTCACCCAACCCCCTGATTTATCGGCCGTCACCCCCGATGAACTCAACGCAGCGGTCGGCGCATGTCGCGACGAACTTGAACAGGTCACGATCGGCTTCATCGGCACCGACCTCACCGGGATCGAGGATGCCTTACTTGAGTACGCCCAATGTATGCGGGCGAACGGCTTTGATCTCCCCGATCCCAAGCTGGATTTCAATTTTGGCGGTGAGGGCGGTTTTCAAGGTCCGTTTGGAGAGATCGATTTCAACGATCCTGACTTCATCGCCGCCGACGAGCAGTGCTCCCAGATCATCGAGAGCCTGAATATCAACGGCTAACTAGCTCCTGATACGCAGCGTCAGCGTGGTCGAGTAGAGGACCTGGCCATCCCAGGCCCACTGGCCTTTGAACACGTACGTTCCCGGGTTGAGGGACCCGATGGTTGCGGTGTACGAGCGACGGGTCGTGCCGCCAGTCGTCACGTCGGCCCCAACGTTCAGAGGTACCGGTGTGTTGTTCATGGTTACGGAGAACGTCGCCTCTTCAAACAGGATGTCGTCGCCCGGAGCGAAAGGACCCTGATAGAACCACCCCTCATTGATGAGGTATTCGTCGAGGCGGGGATAATCGATCGTTTTCAGGCAGGCCACTTGGAGTGGATCACACACGCCCGAAAATGGCAGGGAGAACAAGAGGGTGTCTCCCCGGGGTGGAATCGGGAGGGGAATCGCTCTGGTGAGGAAGGTGGCCATTTCGGCCCGGCTCACCGGTCTCGATGGGCAGAAGGTCTGGGGCCCACAGCCGAGGGTGATGGCGGCCTGGGCAAGGGCATTGATGTTTGCTTCGAAGATGCTTCCCGCATCATCGGTGAAGTAATCCGTTCCCGACGGCGCAAGGCGAAACGCTCTGACGAGAAATGCCGCCATCTGGTCGCGGGTGACCGGATCGTCAGGACAGAATCGGTCGCCCGCCGGACTACAACCGGACGTGATGTTCGCCCGCCGCAGGGCGTTGATGGCGGTTTCGTGGATGCTTCCCTCGTCGTCGGTGAAGTAGTCGGCACTGGTCGCCGGCAAGTCGAGGGCCCGCACGAGGAACGTTGCCATTTGGGCTCTCGTGATGCTGCTGTTCGGGCAGAACCACGTGTTCGCCGGAGGGTTACAGCCATTCGTGATTTGGGCTGCCCGGAGGGCGTCGATGTTGCGTTCATGAACGCTGCCGTCGTCGTCGGTGAAGTAGCCATTGGGCGGAATATGATCGGCCCCCGCCGGCAGGCCGGACAGGAGCAAAGCGCCTATCAGGGCGAGGGTACCCAGAAGTCGTCTCGTCATGCGAGGCTAATCGTGCTGAGGACGTCGTTGACCTGGGAGACCAGGGCATCGGCGTTACGACCCGAACCCAGGACTACGAACAGGCAGAACGGCCGCCCACTGGTGGACGAAAAGAACTGTTGTAGGCCGGCCTGTCCCGGCAGGGGCCGCTGAAGGCGGTTGGCGTCGAAGTCGCTCGATCGAAGCGGCCAGGGGACGGTGGTGCTCGAAAACAACTCCGTGCCGCGCTCGGCATCGCCGTACTCGAAAAGCACGATCAGAATGTCGTCGAGGCGCATTAATTCGACCGCCCCACCTCCGAAGTCGCCCCGTTCTGTCGGGAGAGGCCAGTTGGCAAAGTGGGCGATCGTCGTCGTCACCTCCGAAGGGTGACCCACGGCGAGCGGGGCTGCATGAGCGGTGCGTCGATAGAAATCTGCCTCCCACCCCGCAGGGAGATCGACCGTGATTCCGCGATCGCTGATCTGAGTCACAGGAGCCCGCCGATTGTCGACAAGCCTGCCGCCACAACTCCTATGCGGACTAGCCATTCGGCGCGAGGCGCCAGAGCTTGCATCCGCCGATGATATGTCCGCAGCGCTTCGCCTGACCCGATTCGGCCGACGGTCAGAATGGGAAGAGCTCTGACGAGGCCGAACACGCCTCCAATGATCGCCCCGGAAACCGGAGAGGCGGCCAACCCGGCTAATACCACCATGGCGTACGTGGCTGCGGTTGTCACGATGGTCACGACCCCCAGGCCGAGTTGAAAGCCGAATCCTCCGCCGTATACCCAGTTCCGATACATTCCGAGCCAATCCTCGTTGACTTGTCGACGAATGGTCGGAATCGCAAAACCGGACACATCCAAAACAAGAGCCGTAAGCAATACAGCCGTGATTACCGCCGCAGACGACGCCGGGGTCGGGGCCCACCATTGCAGACCCAACCAGCCCACTGCGCCCGCCAGAGCGCCGATAGTGAGCCCACCGAGCAGGCCTCCGATCAGGTAGTAGGCGACCGTGAGTGGCCATTTGTTGTTGCGGGTCCGCTCACCGAGCGGATGAATGCTGGACAGCATCGACTCCCCTCAGGGAGACCAACTGGAGCGGATCGCCGCGCCGATGCCGACGATGATTCCTGCTGTCAGGATCATGCTCAGGCCTCGGGTGCTTCGGTTGGGTACAGGGACGGGTCTCCCGGCTCGATCCCGGCGGCGCGGAGTTCATGGTCGGCGTGTTGTTCGCGGTCGGCACCCGCCCGACGGGTCCTGGTGCGAACGGTCGAGTCACTGTACGCCTGGGTGAGCAACGATCGAATCTGTTTCCACGATCCCGCTGATCCCTCTCCGACGATCTTGCCCGAGTCGATGAGAATGAAATACGGCGAAACCGGGATCTTGTACTGATCCCAGGCTTGCGAATTCATCACGATCGGATGATGGCGGGGTGCCAGTTTCTCCAATCGCGATTCGCTTTCGTGTTCCAGGTCTTTGGTGACGATGACGAGGCGGGTATCGACCCCGGGTAGGTCGAGTTCGCGGCGCTCGCCGAACTCCTTCCAGAACGTCTGACAGGTTGAACAGCCGGTGGTCATAAAAGCCAGCAACGTTGTGTGATCGGTCCCCAGAACGCCGACGTGGCGGGTGGATCCGTCGGGTTTGGTGCCGGTGATATCGAAAGCGGGAGTCGTCTCGGAACGTGGCTCGGGGATACCTTCACGGGTCTTGAGTGCGGGATTGCGGGTCGCCCGACCCCCTTCACCGACGCCAAGTTCATGGAGCGATCTGAGGATTTCAGCATGACTACGCAGGAGTCCGGCGACCAGAATTGCCAGGAGCGCAACCACGATGGTGAGCGTCACGATGAGGACGGTCATCAGATAAGCCTGGTTCCATCATCGGTCTCGGGCACCGGGAGTTCGGGCATGGCAGTGGGGCTGGCTGACCAGACCAACGGGGTACCCGGTGGCATTTCCAGCGAGATGTTTGCACCGCCGGTCCAGTTGCCGTTGCGCAGTAGCCAGGTGGTCCCATTCCGGATGACCCCGGGGGTGTCTGAGCCGTTGCCATCCCAGTCGCCGACAATCGGGGTGTCCGTGGGCAGGCCGTAGTTGAAGACGATGTCGGGCTGGCCGGCGGAGTTGGAGTTGCGCAGGTACCAGGTTCCGTTGCGGACATAACCCGGCGTCGCAACACCGTCTCCGTCCCAATCCCCAACGATGAACTGGTCGCCTACCTGGCCAAACGTGAAGACATTGTCGGGCTCGCCCGTGCCGTTGGCGTTGCGAAGCCTGAACTCGTTCCCGCGAATGACACCGACGGTTTCGACGCCGCTTCCATTCCAATCGCCCACAATCGGGATGTCCCCTGGCCTTCCGTAGGAGAAGATCAGGTCGGGCTGGCCACCACCGACCGAATTCTTGAGACGCCACCAGAGCACTTCGTCTCCCAGGCGTCCGAACCGGCTGTTCCTGACCACTCCGGGAGTTCGGGTGCCGTCCCCGTTCCAGTCGCCCACGACGGGTATCTCGTTGGATAGGCCGTAGGAGAAGTTGGTGTTTGGGGAGGCGGTCGAGTTGCCATTCTTAAGTGTCCAGTCGCCTGCGGTGTACACGCCGGGGAGTGCCGGATAATTGATTGATCGGTGCAGGCAGGGGGCATCGTGGAACCGGGTGTTGTTGTCGGTGGCGCTGGTGGTCGAGCAACTCGAGTCCCACACCCAGGGCGGAGTGCAGGTGATGACCCGGCAGATGATCGGGCCAAGACAGGTGACATCGTTACCGCACTGGCCGTACCGGAAGGACGTGCAGCAGGCTTTGCGGTTCTTGCAGCTCTTGTTTCCGCACTCACAATTACAGCTCGCACACGACCGGGAACAAAGTCCGGAGCCGCCGCAGGTGCAGCCGTTGCACGATGCATTGCAGTCGATGTAGTAGCGCGGTTGGCCGACCCCGTCGACAGTGCAGAATCCCGAACCGTCGGCTTTCCACCATCCCGCCGCCGTCGAACCAGGCGGGCAGCCGTTCTCGCCGGTCAGTGTGCAACAGAACTCGGTGTAACCGTCACAACACAGATCTGAGCAGTTGCAGGAAGACCCGGAGCATGAACAGATGGCTGCATAGGCGCTCACCGGCTGCATCGTGAACTTGAGAGGTGACACCACCAATGCCGTTCCCACCATGGCGGCCCGGCGCAAGAATCCCCGGCGATCAACTTTGCGATCCAGCAATACGCTGGTTTTGTTAACGAGCCAGGTACTCATGAAGGCCGCATCGCGGTGAGGGTTTGGGGAAGGGCCGTCAACGTCAGGTAGAGCAGATAGACAGTAAGGGCCGTCACCATGACGAGCGGCACTCCTGCGCCCGGTTGGTTGGCGAGCAACCGATCGAGCGACGGGATCGGTGACCGGGCGACGAGGGCCGAGATCAGGGCGGCGCTCAGGTTGACGATCACGTGGATGAGAGATGGTGGTGTTTCGGTCTTTCCGAAACACCCGCAAGATTGAACCGGCGTGTCGGAATGGCGAGCCAGCAGCACGAACCCGGCAAAGCCGAGATACGCCAATCCGGTGAGACCGGCGGCCAGACGACTGGCCGTCGCCAGGGCTGCCAAGCCGATCGCCAATTCGGTAATTCCCAAGGTCCGGACGAAGGCGGGATGGGAAGGTAACCGGAGTGCGGCGAGTGCATTGCCGGTTTCGGCGGGTCGAGCCACTTTGAGAAGACCACCGAGCGCGAGCAAGGCGGTCACGGCAAGGTAGGGTCCAGCGAGACTCAGCATCCGAAAAGAGGATAGCCCCACCCGGTGAGCAGCCGACCAGTCCGACCGGGGTCATTCCCGGCGGCCCGAGATCCTTTCAAGGATTGGGGCGTCTTGCACCCTGATGAGACGACACCTGGTATTGATTGCCCCGGAGCTGCAGAGTTCCCCAAGCGCTTCGTTGACGGTCTGGCGACTTGCTCCGAGCAGGTCGGCGATCGAAACTTGAGAGTGGTGAACCTCTCCCCGCTGGTCGGCCTCATCCAGCATCAATTCGGACACTTGATCGAGGACCGTCCGGTGCATCAGTCCGAGAACCCGGCGTTGGTTGATTCGAGTTGGGTGAGCCCGGAAACGAGCCATCGAAAACTCAGGACGGGCCGTTGGATGAGGACCGGCATGAGCTTATCCCGGTCGAACCCGAAGGTGGTAACGGCGTTTACTGCCCGCACCGATGACTTGTATGGCTCGTCTCTGTACGTGGCGATATCGCCAAGTACCGAACCTGGATGGGCCCGGCCGATCACCCGTCGCTTCGCACTAACCCCGCGGGTACAACTCAACCTGCCCGCTTTCGATGACGTATGCCGATAGTGCCTCTTGGCCGGCCCGGAACAGATGGGTGCCGGGATACTTGTCGATGACTTCGCCGGTCCCGGCCAGTGCTCTCAGGTCGCTGGGACGCAGGGGGAGATACTCGGTTCGGCCGAATGTGCTGGCAAGCCAGGCAAAGTGTTGTGCGTTCTTGTTGTCCATGCGGCTCGACACTGACCACCGGCCGACGTCACTTCTGTTCCCGCCAGAAGGGAGAGATCGCCAAACCGAGCAGGCCGCCCAGCGACGCGAATACGTATGCCTCGCGGGCGGCCCCGCCGGCCGGTAGACGGGAAGGACCCCGAGCCCACCGGTCAGCGGGGCCCGAGGCCGACACCTATCCCGGCCAGGGCGATTCGATGGCTCATGGGCAGGGATGGATTCTCGAAGGTCGATCCGAATAATGGCCAGGCGCCGAGAATGACCGGTGCGAGATGCAGGGTGCGGGTGGGGGAGATACTGGCAAGGGCTATCCATATGACTACAAACATTGCAACGATTGGCCAGGGTTGTCGTCTCATGAACCCCTCAACCGGTTGCCTCCGAATAACGGTGCAGATTTGTCGCTCATCCGACACTTGGCCAGCGCCGGTCTCGACCGGTTCAGCCCGCCAGGAGGGCTGCGACGATCGGGGCGTACATGACCTTTTTGATCTCCCCCAGAGTTACCGGGTCTTTGCCGGCGAGAACCTGTGCCCTGGCGATGGATTGGGAGACAACGTCGCCTTCGGCTGCCGTAGCATCGACGATACCGGTCAGGAATGCCTCTTCACCACCAAAGCGGTACGCGGTGGTCATGGCCCGGTGGGCGGCCTGTTTGCTGAGGCGGCTTTGGATGAGGGCGGCCATTCCGGGCGTAAATGGAATGCGGATGTCGACTTCGGGTAGACCCCAGAACCCCCGGTCGGCGCGCATGATGCGGAAATCATGGGCCAGCGACCACATGGCTCCGGCGGCCATGCAGTGCCCGTTGATGGCCGCGACGATCGGACGGGGGAATGCGAGGGTCCTGGCCAACAGTTGCTGGGTTGCCCTGGCGATTTCGGCTATGCCCCAGTCGTAGTCGACGCTCATGGCTTTCTCAAGGTCGAGACCGTTGGAGTAATACTTGCCCGTGCCGGTGGTGACCAGTGCCGCCGGACCCTGGTGGCGCTCGACGGTGTCGAGGGCGTCGTTGATGAGGGCCAGTGAGTCGGGGTTAAATCGGTTGTCGTCGATGTCCATCGTAAGCAGGAAGACAGCGTCATGCTGGGTGAGCTCAAACGTCATCAGGTCACCCTACTATGGGCGTGAACGAGCGTTAACAAGGGAGTAAACGCATGGCGGGTCTGGCAGGAAAGACGATCTTCATGTCCGGGGGAAGCCGCGGGATCGGCCTGGCCATTGCCCTGCGAGCGGCTGTCGACGGGGCCAACGTGGCCATGATCGCCAAGACGGCCGAGCCGCATCCACAACTGCCGGGTACGGTCTATGCAGCCGGCGAGGAGATCGTGCGTGCCGGCGGGCATGCCTTGCCGATCGTTGGTGACATACGTTACGAAGAGTCGGTCAACTCGGCTGTCGAAGCGACAGTTGAGCGGTTTGGTGGCATCGATATCGTCGTCAACAACGCCTCAGCGATCAATCTCAGCGGGACTGAGTCTCTGTCGATGAAGGCCTATGACCTCATGCAGAACATCAACACCCGGGGCACGTTTCTCGTTTCAAAAGCGTGCATTCCCTATCTCAAAGAAGCTTCGAATCCGCACATTCTTACCCTGTCGCCGCCGCTGAATATGGCCCAGCACTGGTTCCAGAACCACGCCGCCTACACCATCGCCAAGTACGGGATGAGCATGTGCACCCTTGGTATGTCAGCCGAGTTTGCTGGTGACGGCATCGGGGTGAACTCGCTGTGGCCTCGTACATTGATAGCCACCGCGGCGGTTCAGAACCTGCTCGGAGGCGACGCTGCCATGTCACGTTCGCGGCGGCC
>JAHEDI010000009.1 GCA_024641305.1 bacterium
GCGCTGTCCACATGACCTCGAACCAGGTTTGGCCGCTGTCGAAGAAGTCCTCACCAGCACCCTCGACGATCCCATCGCCGTCGACATCGCCGATCAGTAGCCACGTCTCGTCGTCGGGTGCCCCACCCCAGAACAGCGGGTTGTGTGTCTTCCAGTAGCCCTGGGTGAGGGTACATCCGAAGTCGCACGCCACGAACACGGGAACCTCACGGCTAGCGGTGTCGAGTTCGACACCGAGCGAACCGTCGTCGTTCACATATACCGTGGCATCGTTCACGATCAGATTATCGCCACACTCGAGAGTCGCCTGGGGTTGATCCGCCGGATCCGATGACAACAGCGTCGAAACCGTGAACGTCTTCGGCTCATCAGCGAGTGTGACTACCCCAAGCTGGGCTCCTGAGCCTCCGTTGAACTCGTCTGTGACAATCACACTGTCGTTGACCAGCGTGGTCGGAGACCCGAACGTCACAGCCTTCGTGCCGCTGAAGGCTGTTTGCGGTGCTTGGACCAGGGTGGCCGTGGCTTCGTTTTCGCCGTCATCGTCGGTCTCGTAGCCGTACGTGCAGGTGAGCTCACCCGGTGTGTCGCCCACCGCGGCAGGTACTTGCACACCGAGGGATTGACCGCCATCGGTTACGGCGTCGCAATCAACCGCCAGAGCGATGCCTAGACCGCCCGCTGGTGTGAACTCGTCCGTGACGTCGACCGTCGCGACATTCGGAGACGGGTTCTTGATGGTGATGACCCCATCGACCCGATGATCCGAGTCAACGTACGGGATATCCGCCAACGAAACCGTCACCTTCCAGTCGAGCAGGTACGACTGGCCGAAGGCGAGCACGAGCCCTTCAGGTCCGATCGTTGTCCCGTTTGCATCGACCGCATCCTTGGTGATCTTCCAGTCGTACGTTCGTGTGAAGGTCGTATCGGCCGTCTTGCTCACGTCCAGTGCGTAGCAGTTCAACGTGACGGTGGCGTCGTCGTTGGCGCCGGTCTCGTCAATGGTCGCCGTGTTCACGAATGTGGCCTGGTAGACGCCATTCGTATACATCGTGAGATCGGTCGGGCACGTGAAGTCTCGCTCGTAGTCGAACGAAACCCCGTCATCGCCGGTGTACCACGTCAAGTCGTCACTACTGTCGCCGTCGGTGGCGTAGTCGTCAGTCACGTTGACTTCGTCGTACCCGACGAGCGAGCTCTCCCAGCTGATGTCGACCGTGTCTGAAACATCAACGTCGTTTTCGGTGATGACAGTCGCGGTGTTTTCATCGGCTTCGTTGTCGGTCGGTGTCGCCGTGTAGTCACACGTTGCCGTGCTGTCTGCCGGAATTTCGAGCGAGTCCCCAGTCAACGTTCCGCCCGTGCAACTGTCGATGGTGGCGGCAGTCGCGTCGCTAAGGGCGTCTGAGATGGTCACCGTCATCGCTTCGGTTGGATGGGGGTTGGTGATCTCGATCTCACCCGTGACTTCGAAGTTCTCATCGATAACCGTTTCGGTCAGATCGATTTCGTACTCGTGGGTCACTGTTTGACCGGCGAACAGGTGGTATTCGTCGTCGAACTCCTTGACTATCTCCCACTCGTGGCGCTCGTCGCTTGTGCCGTCTGCAGTTTTAGACACGACCGGGATGTAGCACGTCACATCCACGCTCGCGGAAGCCGGCGTCCCGAACTTGTCGCCGCCATCGGTGAGGGTCGCCGTGTTGTCGACCGTATACGTGTATGTCCCGTCGGCGCCGTAGTCAGCTATGTCGGTGGAGCACTCGTATGTCGATGAGGTGTCAGTTTCGGCGCTGTCCATGAACGGACCGAATGTTGCGTCGGGGTCCTGGTCGCTCTCGTCGATGACGCCGACCTCTTGAATGCCACCCTTGGTCGTCGAATAGGTAAATAGTTCGGTCGCCGTGTAGTCGTCGCCGTTGAGGGTTACGGTCACGGTGTTCGACACCGCATCGCGATTGGCGTCTTCAACGTCGGTATAGGTGCAGTTGAGCGTTCCCGATGCGGGGATGGTGTACTCGCCGGAAACCGGATCGATGTCACACGACAACGTCACGGCTGTATTGTCCGAGAGCTTGTCGACCACAGGAACCACCAGAGCGTCTTCGGGGTTCGGGTTATAGACGGTGACGGTTCCCGAGACCATGCCGGGGCCATCGGTCTGCGTCAAGAAGACGTCGATGTCGTAATCATGCACGACGTCGTCGCCGGCAAACAGGTGATACTCCCCGTCGTCGCCTTTCGTGATGCGCCAGGAGTTACCGATCTCGTAGGTCCCCTCTACCGTCTTCGATACGTCGGGCTGATAGCAATTGACCTGCACGTCTGCATCGTCGTCACCGGTGGTTCCGGTTGTCGAGGTCACGAACGTCGCCAGGTTGTTGTTATTGCCCTCATCGTCGTCGCAGGTGAGCGTATCGTCGTATGTCCAGGGCTCAGTCCCACCGACGGCCAGCCACTCTTCGCCGTTCGTGTCTGACACGTCGACCGCCCCGTCCACGACGGTCGGATCCGCAAAGACCACCGGCGCACTGCCCGTGTAGTTCTTGGTGCCACCCGGGATGTTGATGTTTACGGTTGCCGTGTTCGTTCCGTCGACCGCACTCGGCAGTGCTTGGTCGTAGGTGCAGGTCAAGGTGGCTCCCGCCGCCAGAACGTATGGGAAGGTCACGGGGCAGGAAACCGCCGCATTGGTGGTGACGCCTCCCAGGTTTAGGGCATCGGTAACGCTGTTGATGGTGGCCGGGATCGCTTTCGGAATGACCTGGCCCGGTCCGGTCGGGTTCTTGATGGTCACCACACCGGTCACCTTGGCGTCGGATTTGACTCCAGTTCCCTTGGTGACGGTCACCTTCCAGGTGACGTCCTCGCTGTCACCGGTGAACATGTCGAGCGTCTGCGCGTCGGCGAACGCCGCATCGTCGGTTACACCGGCGCCCTTGGCGACCAGCTTTTCGATCGACCACGGATACGTGACCTTATAGGTAGGGATGGCCGTCTTGGTCACATGAACCACCGGCAAGAGACGGGTGTTCCACTCCTCGAACCCGGCTGTCACATTCCAGTTGTATGGCGCGAATTTTGCAATTTCCGTCGGATCGAATCCGCCCTTTTCTGTCCAGAAGTACAGCCACTGGTCGCAGGCTGCGTTGCCGTAGTTGCAGTTGGTCGGGAAAAGGCCATTCGGGATCAGTACGGTGATATCAGCGTTCCCAGAACCCGACTCTCCAATCCCCGTCCCGCCGCACGATGGGGCGCCAGTTCGCTGCGACGACATGAGAATCGGGATGTCGAGGTCATAAATCTTCACCGCCTTGGTGGCGTCATCGTTGTTGAACGTATCGGCGCCAAGCTTTCCAAAGCCTTTTAGGTCGCTCTGGTTGTCGGTGAATAGCCTGATGTCGTCGACCGACATACATTTGTCGTTACCGGAATCGTTGGCATCGAGCACGAATTCTCGATACAGGTTCCCCTCGTAAAGCGTCTCGGGAATGGCGGCGACCTTAAGGGAGATGGTTCGCCCGCCTCCAAAGAAGCTGTCGTACGTGTCGTTAGATCCGGTTCCAGCCGAACTGGTGTTGTGACCCTTTTCCGTATCTTGATTCGTCGAGAGCGTCAGAAACGGGTTGAACTGTCCAGTACCGGCTGACAAGGGTCCTTGCTTGAACACCGCGCCGTTGTGGGTGATGGTCGCATTGGCGTCGGCCAGATTGATGTAAACGTCGCCATGACTAGCGAACGCGATGGTCGCTCCGCCGACGATGAGAACCGCTATGAGAGAAACCGATCCTATCCGGCGGCGCCAGAAGGATGTGGATGTGGACGCCCTGTGCCTACTCGTAACTAGCCGGTGTTTGCCCCTAGACATGAACCTATCCCCTCCGCTACTGATCGCATCAGCGTGGTGGCAGACAAACGATGCGACCGGGCAGCCAAACGCTGTCAGTCACGGGCGGCCTCCCAACCACGGCTTACGCCTCTTCCCATCTCGAACAATATCAGTTCGCGAAGAGTCCCGTATACGAAATGTTTGTCGATTAAGCGGCCGTTAAGTCGACGCTGGAACCAGTCGTTTCCAGGTGTGATGTTAAAGTCCGCAGCTCGCAACCTTCGAGGGACAACGTGCAACCAAACCCACTACATGAGTGCTTCAAATCCGGGCGGGTAGCGCTCGGAGGGTGGCTGACCATGCCGTCTCCGATCGGCGCCGAAGTCATGGCCGGGCTTGACCTCGAGTATGTGTGCATCGACCGGCAACACGGACTCATTGACTACTCCGACAGTCTGGCGTTACTGGCCTCTCTGACTGCCCGGTCCGTGACTGCCCTCATCCGGGTGCCCTGGAACACACCCGAGCACATCGGTAAAGCCCTCGACGCCGGAGCGGTGGGCGTGATTATCCCGATGGTCAACTCAGCTTCCGCATGCCGGGCAGCAGTCGAAGCCGCTCTGTATCCGCCCCTCGGCAAGCGCAGCTACGGCCCTACTCGAGCTGGCATCGTGGAAGGCCCCGGATACTTCAAAGAAGCCAACATCGCGATCGTTCCGATGATTGAAACTGCCGAAGCTCTTGCCGACCTCGACGGGATTCTCTCGGTCGAGAACGTCGCCGCGATATATGTGGGACCAGCGGACCTCGCCATCAGCATGGGATTTCAACCCGGTTCGGACCATCCTGAGTTCCTCCAGGCGCTCGACCAGATCGTCGCCCGCTGCAACGCTCACGGCGTCGTGCCGGGGATTCATGCGACGTCTACCACCGCCGGCGATCGGCTCGAGCGAGGATTTCGGATGGTGACGATCACGTCCGATCTCTCGGCGCTTCGAACCAAGCTGACTGAAGACGTCACGTCGGTTCGCAACGGCCTGGTCGGCGAAACGACCGTGGGTCACTAGCCTCAACCAACTGATGGATGACGAGAGAAACATTGTTCTGACCGGGTTCATGGGAACCGGGAAATCAACGGTCGGACGGCTTCTGGCCAAGCTGCTCGACCGAGAGTGGCTCGACACCGACCGGATGATCGAGTCTGAGCACGGGCCGATCCCCGAAATCTTCGCCAACCACGGAGAAGGCTACTTTCGATCGCTCGAACGTCAGGTCGCCAACGAACTGGCCGAACGAACCCAGCTGGTGATCTCTACCGGTGGCGGGATGATGCTCGATCGCCAAGTCCTCAAGATTCTCAATCCGGTATGCCGCATCTTTAGCCTGGTGGCGGCTCCTGAGAACATTCTCAGCCGGATTGGCCGGCACGTCGCTTCCCAACGGCCTCTCCTGGCCGGCGATGACACAATGACGCGCATCGCCGAACTCCTCGCCGAGCGCTCAGTGGGCTACGCCCAATTCGAAGTAATCGTCACCGATGACAAAACCGCATTCGAGGTTGCCACCGAGATCGCCAGCCTGGTGGTGGCCGATTGAGCAACCCCGATTCCCCGACCGTGACCGACTTGAGACCTGATTGAGGATCCCGACCCGGGTGACCAATACCGATTCGGCACGGTGAGGGTCAACTGCGGATCGGGCTAGGTGTCGAGGGGTATCGAGCCATCGTCGCGGTGATATTGCTCGTGGGAGGCAATTAGCTGATCCCATCCATCGGGAGCTTCGACGTCGACCGCGACAAGGTGACGGCTGACCGGCGATCCCGCCCGGTCGAGCTTTCGAGCTTCACGCAAGAGAGCGGCCGACGCGTCATCTATTCGCCGATGCTGGGCAAGATGCTGCTCCCACGAGACGGTCAGAAACACTTCACTCAGCCGATGCGGGTCTTCGGCATTTCGGTACAACCGCCACCGATAGGCTCCCGTTCGCAGGCGCACCAGGCGAACCTCGGCCATGATCTCGGCAAATGCATCGAGGTTGACGGTGTCGACGTCCCAGGTGTTGACGATCATGACAGGACCACCCTCGGTTATGGCATGGCCCATAACCGGCCCGGCGGTGAACTCGGGCGTCGACACGTCGGCCAGGGCCGGAATTCCGAGGCGGGGCGCCAGCGCTGCAAGCACCAGCGAACCTGCTGAAAACACCATCATGGAGGGACCCGCCCCGATCAGATCCGCGACGGTTCCGGCGAGAATCGAGCCAATCGGTAGCACGCCGACAAAGGCCAGCGAGTACAAACTCATCGCCCGACCTCGTACCCACTCGGGCGCCATCAACTGGGCCGTGGCGTTGGTCGTGGTCAGTGTCCACACCCAGGCCGCCCCGGCCACCACCAGTGCGACCATCGACCATGCCACCGACGGAGCAGCCCCTACCGCCAACCCGGCAAATCCGAATAGGCCGATGGTCGCTGGCAACGAATGGATACCAAGCCGGGACACAACCGCTTCGCGCAGAAAGGCCGCCATGAGCGCGCCGAGGCCCATCGCTCCGAGCATCAACCCATAGGCCGTAGCCGTACCACCGAGATCCTCGGTCCGACTCGGCAAGACCGACTGCACCACAGCCGAGGTCATCGCGAAGAGAGCTGCCAGCAAAAGAAGCCTGCGAAAGGGCTTGGTGAATCGGGCATAGCGAACTCCGAGAGCAATCGCGTTCGCCACCGAAGTCGTCTCTTTTTCGGACTCGGTAAGGGTCCTTCGCATGAAAGCCAACACCACGATCACCCCGGCATAGCTGATGGCATTGAGCCCAAAGGCCAGCTCGGGACCGGCCGTGGCGACGATGAGACCCCCGAGCGCCGGACCGACCGCTCTCGCCACATTGAATGCCACCGAGTTCAAGGCGACGGCGCTGGCGACCATACCCCGGGGGACCAGGTCGGGAACCATGGCTTGCCATGCGGGCAGGTTGAACGCCATGCCAACTCCGAGGACGAGTCCGAGGGTGAGCAGGACGGAGGGAGTGATCTGGCTGGTGTAGGTAATGACCGCCATGGCGGCTGCGGCTGAGCCCATCACGATCTGGGAAACGAGCAGAAGCTTGGCCCGATCGACGAGGTCGGCAAGTGCCCCGGCGGTGAGCGCCAGGAACAGGAGGGGCAAGGTCGTTGACGCCACCATGAACCCGACCCAGGTCGCCGAGCCCGTGAGTTCCAACATGAGCCACGAGCCTGCCACAGCCTGGAGGAACGACCCAACGTTCGAGACAACCGAAGCCAACCAAAGTGACCTGAACTGTCGAATGCGAAGGGGAGCAACTGCCTGTGACATCGGCCCAGTCTATGACACGACCAGTGAACGCAAACTCGCCCGCCTATCGGCAGCTCTGCAAGGGTGTGGCTGGAAGATTCCGCGGACCGCCAGCCGTGGTCCAGTGAAAAGGCTAGCCCTACGGATCCCCCGGTCGTCTGAGTACGGCTGGGACAACAAAGACTTCGCGAACCGCCCGGGACCCGGATTGCTGAACACGATCAGACCTGATTCGCCAGCGACATCCACCGCTGCGTCGGGCGACCTGGCTGCGGTCGACCTCACCCAGCGCTAACGTTTCGTCAGATCCTGCCCTCACGGAGAACCGCTCTTGGCAACTACGAACCCAGATTCATCATCCGGCTTGACCTCGGTGAACGCAGTCCTATCGACCCGCGAGTACCTCGCGGCGATGTGGAATCGTCGGGAATTCGCTATTGAGGTGCCCCTGCAGCAGCTCCGTACCACCCATCAGACCACGCTGCTCGGAAACGTATGGCATCTCGGTAACCCGCTGCTATTCGTGGCCGTTTATTACCTCATTTTCGGTGTGATATTCGAGGTCAACCGGGGAGTCGATCACTTCCTGCTCTGGCTCACCATGGGGGTGTTTGCCTTTCAATTGACGTCAAAAACCGTGCTTGGCGGAGCCAATGCCATCACCAGCAACACCGGGTTGATCAGAGCCATCAAATTCCCTAGAGCCCTGCTCCCGGTTTCTGTGGTGATCAGCCAGCTCCTCAGCTTCGGTATAGAAATCGGCCTCCTGATAGCCATGGTGCTCCTGGGAGGCGTTGGTTTCTCACGGCGATGGTTACTCCTTCCATTCGTATTGATCGCGCACACGGCGTTGAATCTGGGCGGCGCGTTGATCGCTGCGAGACTCAATGACACGTTCAAAGACATCCAACAAATCATTCCATTCGTGTTCCGATTACTGATGTACCTGTCAGGGGTGATGTTCCCGCTTGAACGAATCCTCTCGGGCCTCGACGGTCGGCCCTGGCTCGTCACCGTGTTCAGTCTCAATCCATTGGCCCGGATCATCGATCTGTACCGGTGGGTCTTGCTCGGCACGACCCTCACGGGCGGTTACCTGGTGGCGGCGGCCGCCATTCCGTTTCTGGTCTTGTGGTTCGGGTTTCGCTACTTCAAAGCGGTCGAGTGGAGATACGGCCGCGCATGAGCGAGTCTCTGGCAATAAGCGTTCGAGATCTGTACCTCGACTACGAGATCTATGAGGATCGCCGGGCGGCGATTCTCGAACGACTCGTCAAACGCGAAGGTACCGGCCGGAGGCTGGTGAGAGCCTTGAAAGGCGTCACGTTCGATGTCGCGATGGGAGAATCAGTCGGGATCATCGGATCGAACGGATCGGGCAAGTCGACACTGATGTCCGCCATCGCAGGGCTTCTGCCGCCGACGTCGGGCGACATCCTCGTTTCGGACGAACCGAAGCTGTTGGGGGTAGGCGCCACGCTGATGTTGGGTGCCAATGGGTACACCAATATCCGCATCGGACTGCTTGCCCTTGGTATGTCCTCCGACGAGGTGGACATACTCACGCCCGAAATTGCTGAATTTACCGGCCTGGGCGAAGCACTTGACCGTCCCTTCAAGACATATTCATCGGGGATGCGCGCCAGGCTCCATTTCGCCATCGCCACCTCGGTCCGTCCGAGAATCCTGCTCATCGATGAGGCTCTCTCGGTCGGCGACCAGGCGTTCAAGCACAAGTCCCGTGAGCGGATCGACTCGCTCCTCGAGGAAGCAGGAACGCTGCTTTTCGTAAGTCATTCACTCAACGAAGTGTCAGCCATGTGCTCCCGGGTGATCTGGTTGGAGCAAGGCCGTCTCAAAGCCGACGGACCGCCCGATCGGGTCATCTCCAAATACGAAGCGTTCGCCGGTTAGGCCCTGCGCTTCAAGGGCTAATTCAGGCCGAGTTTCTCTACTGCCACTTTCAGCGCCTCGGACACCGAATCGGCTTGACCAACTGACCCGCTCGAGACGGCCGCCACACCGTACAGTCGTGGCGCCGTGGCATCGGCCGTACCGATGACGACAATGGATCGAACCCAGACCAGTGCCCCTTCGACAGGAATAGGCGTCATCGGACCGAATTGAACCGCCGATCCGTTGGCGTTGAGCAGCGTAAACAGCGCAGCTAGATCCCGGTCCGTATCGATGGCCGCCTGGGCCACTCTCGGGTCGGACACCGGTCGACCAGGAGCGACTTCGATCCGAACCAACCGGAGGTTCTCAGGATTGTCGTGATCGGCAATTGCCAAAGCCGACAGCTCATTTCGAGCCGCAGCCGCATTGCCTGCCGAACCGACTCCATATGGGCGTATCGCCACCCAATGCCCGGCGAGCGGCTCTGACTCGGGCATGAACAGCGACGCTGATGGAGCGGGGACTACGGGGGTGGAGCCGGCAGTACCCGAGGCCCGGGCCACGCCGTCGCCAGCGGACGCGCTAACCGCCCAGCTGTCCGAGCCATTGAAGAGGGTTTCGGCGTCCGACACGTGATAGCGGCCCAGCATCGACGTCTGAACGGTCAGGAGGTCATGGGGATACAGCAGATGATCACGCAACGAACCCGGCATGTTCGATATTGGCTCGACCAGGCCAGGAAAGATCGAAGACCAGGCGTCCAGAATGGGGTCATCGGCACCGCCGACCTCGGTCCGATACAGGTGAACGGTTCCATCGTAGGCGTCGACGGTTGCCTTGACAGAGGCGTGCATATAGTTGAAAGCCCGTCCGGACATACCGCTGGTCGTCGGGAGTCCTACCGAGCGAGCGAACTGCGAATGTGGGTACGTATTCGAGCTGGTATATCCATCGACGATCCACGTGACTGCCCCGTCTGCTACCACTGGGTAGGGGTTCGAATCGAAAGACAAGAACGGGGCAAGCGCCGACAAACGTTCGCGAATGTCGCGCCGATACAACAACTGAGAGTCGTCGGTCAGTTCCGAAGACACAACGGGTTCGATCTCACCCACACTCAGACCGAGAGTCAGTCGACGCCATAGGCTCGTGAGGGGAATTCCGGTGCCGCCGTCGAATGCGGCGCCCCCCACCTCGGTGCGGTTGGTGCCGACGATCGCGTACCAACCAGCAAGATCCTCACCAAAATACAATTCGGGTCGTTCGGCCACCACTATTTCGGCTAGAGCAGCCAAATCAGGCCGACCATCAGCGGCCATGACATCGGCCGGAACAGCGATCACTCCGTCACCATGCGTATAGACGAGATGGAACTGCACCCAGCCCTTCTCGGGGAGATCGGTCCGGCTGGAGTTTCGAGCCGCGATCAGGACAGGCCTGACAACCCCATCGATCTCGTACCGATCAAGGTCGACATCCCGAATCCGCGTGGCCGTCGTTCCCATCAGGACTTGTAGCGGCGCCACCATCTGATCCTCGTTCAGCAGCGGGATCCGTTTAAGGTCAGATTCAAGCGAAGCGCCTGGCGGACCATCGAGTCCATCAGCAAACGATTCCGTCACATGTTCGACCGAGCCGAGACCATACGCGGCGACGGTGGCTTCGAGATTGTCCGCAATGTATGGCAATTGACGTTCGCCTTCGGCCGGCATGACCACCAGCCAGGTAACCAGCGCCGGAAGAACCCAAAGAAGTGCGACTTGGAGAGATCCCCACACGGCCAACCCGACCAGGGCCGGTCGCCACTGGGACCTTCGTACCCCGTAGAGCATGAGGGCGGCGACTCCAACAGCCACCAGAGCCATCACCCATAGCGACGGAACGATCACCTTCAATTCGGTGAACCCCGGGCCGTCAAAAGCACCATATTGGTTGGTTCCATTAGCGGGCCATTGTACGAACAGGTAGGTGAGCGCTTGAGTGACGGCGTAGCCGGCTGCAATCAATCCCAGGTGCCTCAGGGCTCGCTCCGAGGAGCGCTTGCCGCCTCGCGGAATCTTGATAGCCCCATTGGCGATGTACCCGACAAGGGCGATTCCGCCAGCTATCAGCAACACCTGCCGGAGCCAACCGCTGGCCACGGTAAGGAACGGGAGACGGAAGAGATGGTATCCGAGGTCCCACCCGATGTGTGACACGTCCTGACCCAGGTTGGGGCCATGTAGGAACAGCAGCCAAGGCTTCCATTGTCCCATCGCTGCCCAGGAGTCGCGCAGGATAACCAACATCGCCACCCCGAACAGCAGCCAGCGGTGGCCGGCTCCCATCCGCTGCCGGTACCTGACAACCAGCCGGTTGGGAAAGTTATCCCGGGCTGGTGTCATTCGATAGGCCGACCAGGCGGTCGGAAGCAGAATCGCGCCGGCAACTAGCAGCGCCAAGGCCGCCATAGTGAGCTGGGCGCGAACCTCGGTAGACCAGACGGAGGCGGTCGTAACCGTATCAAACCACCACATATCAAGTGCCATGTGAGCAACCCGACGGATGACGAATGCCAGCAGCACAAGGGCTATCAGCCCGGCACCCAGGCGGCGTTGCGGGGTGGTGCGGCGTTCTAACCACGCCACTATTGGGAAAGGAGGAGCAATTGGTCGGGTGACGATCTGATGCAGATTAGGCATGATTTGGGGTTGCCGCATCGTGACAGGGGTTGGCGAACTCAATCAGCCGCCCGTTGAAGGCCTGTCCGACGAGCGCTACGGCCAGCGGGCTTTCGGACCTTCGGTTGACGGACCGGCGAACGCCTGGGCTTTTTCGAGCCAATCGCGACCCAGATCCGTCATCGTCAGTGTGGTGTCGTCGACATGGCGTCGCTGCGTGACCACCAGACAGAAGTCTTCAGCGGACCCTTCGACCGATTCGGTTGCCCCCTCTGGTCCGTAGAGCCACCGTTCGCCGGACGGCGACAACAACTCCACCCGAACCGACTCGGACGGCACCGAAAGCCCCCGGTTGGTGTATGACCACGCCCGGGTGATGAATCCGAGCTGGGCGATGTGCTGCAGGCGGTCGGTCGGAGGACGGACGGCACCGACCGTGTCAACGACATCCTGGCCATGGGCCCAGGTTTCCATAAGGCGAGCCGTCAGGAACGACCTGGAACTCATCGACGGACCGTACCAGTTCACCCGCTGATCATTGGTGAGTCCGGCCGATGCCGCCGCCAGCGCCTCGCGGTTGGTGCGCCACTCCTCCAGAAGGTCGCTCGATCGCATCTGCCGGTAGCCGCCCAACGTCAGCTCGTCGATCGCTTCGTCCCCTCCGCCAGCGATCGAGAACAGCTCTCCCAGGAGATTCGAGAAGCGTTCGGGATCGGTGATTGCCAGGACAGCGGAACGGTCGAAGTACGCCAGATGACCGATCTGGTCCGCAACCGACCACCGGGGGCTCGGCGTGGGACTCGACCATTGTTCCGAGTCCAGGCCAGACACGATCTTGTCCAAAGCCTGCTGTTCGGCAATCAGGTCAGTACGGATCTGACTGACGTCCATTCACAATCCATCCTTGCGGGTCTTCCTATTGTGCCTGGCCGAGCCACCGATCGACAAACCCCCATTCAGACGTATTCCGATTGCGGGCTGGATTAGCCTCCACTTAAAGAGGAGTAACCATGAACAACCGGATCACCCATTTTGAGTTTTACTCCCAGAACCCCGCCGCCTCTGTCACATTCTTCGAAAATGCCCTGGAATGGTCATTCGAGCGCTGGGGGGATCAGCCATATTGGCTAGCGAATACCGGCGACAGCCCCGGCGGTATCAATGGTGCGGTTTCGGCACTCACTGATCCAAACGAGACGCCACACACGCTGAACACGATCGATGTCGAGGACCTCGATGTGGCGATCGAAGCATGCGTAGCGGCCGGGGGTACCAAAGTATCCGATGTCATGGACATCCCGGGAATCGGACGCTGGGTGCGGATTCGAGAACCGGGCGGAAACCTATTCGGGATGATGGAGTCGGCTACCCAATAGCACTGGCCAGCGTCCGACTCAAGAAGCCATCCTGGAGGATGTAATCGACTTCGTCCCGCTTATGTTGGTGCTGGCATCAGCCCTGCTTCATGCTTCGTGGAACCTGATTGTCAAAGGTAGCCAGGATCGCCTCATCGCCGGCTTCGCACAAGCCGCTTTTGGGGCCATCGTCTTCTCGCCGGTCCTGTTCATATCCGGAATACCGACCGAGGTTTGGCCGGCCATCGCGCTATCCAGCTTCATTCATCTGTCCTACACCGTGACACTCGTCACGGCATACAACCATGGCGACATGTCCCTCGTTTATCCCGTCGCCCGAGGAACGGCCCCGATACTCGTGACCATCGCCGCGGCCCTTCTGCTCGACGACGTGCCATCAGTCGCCGGCATGCTCGCCATCGCTCTGGCAGTGGGCGGCGTCTTCTGGGTGGCAGCCGGGAAGAATCGGAACGGGATCTGGTGGGCGGTCCTCACAGGAGGCATCATCGCGGCCTATACCGTCAACGATGCGGCGGCAGTTCGATCGCTCGAGGCGGCGCTCCCCTATACCATCGCGACATTCTTCGGACAGACGCTTCTTCTCATCCCGGTCATCATATGGCGCCGGTCACTCACCCAAGCGGTCACCAGTCTCCGCATGGAATGGCGCCGCCACCTTTTTGCAGGCATGGCGTCGGCCGGCGCGTACGCGTTGGTTCTGTCGGCGGCCCGACTGGCGCCACTTGGCCTGGTCGCAGCCTTTCGTGAAACGTCTGTCGTTTTTGGAACCCTTGGCGGCCTTTGGATTCTTAGAGAACCCGCCGCTCGATCCCGCCTTAAGGGCGCTGCGCTCATCGCCGCTGGACTGGTTGTCCTAGTCATCAGCAGCTAACCGGCCGGCTTCCCTCGACGACGTCTCCCAAGACACAACTACACCGGCATCACAACATGCCACACTCGGAATATGGGCAAGCCATCAGGGTTCAGTTTCACACGACGCAAGAACGGCGACGTCGTCCTCTCCCATCAGGGTCGCGTCGTCACCATCCTGCGCGGTCGCCGAGCAGATGCTTTCGTGAAAAAGATCGAAACCAGCGATGGTCAGGAGCTCATGGCGCGACTTACCGGCAACTATAAACGAGGAAACGAACACCGAGACTCCGGCGGAAGCTAAGCGAACACTGGCATACCAATCACAGATCGAAGGTGGCCGTTGCGGTCAGATCGATCGGGTCGCCACGCTCCGGAAAATACTGTCGTCCATGCCAAGATTGAGAATCAGTTTCGAGCCGCTCTGGGCGAAGACGGATCGGGCAGGGCACGCCGCATTAGCGAGCAACCTACGATTAAGTGTGACAATCGAGGAGGTTGTATGGCCGAAGAAGCGACGTTCACACCACAGGGCATCCAGCGACTAGTCGCCGAAGCGAAGGACCTCATGACCGTCCGCCAGGTTGTCGGCGAACCGATTGAACGCGACGGTGCCACTCTCGTTCCGGTTGTCGAAGTCCGCGGTGGAGGTGGCGGAGGAGGCGGCGGGGGTGCCAACGCCACCGATGACATCGGAAGCGGTGAAGGCATCGGGTTCTTCATACGAGCCCGTCCGGTCGGCAGCTATGTCATGTCGGACGGCAAGGTTCGGTGGGAACCCGCCATCGACGTCACGAAGATTGCCGTGTTCGGCAACATTGTGGCGTTGATCTTGTTCCTGGCAATCTGGAAGTCCCGCCGACGCTCGCCATAGCTGGCGCACCGGGACAAGAGGTTCCGCCCAAGCCACACGAGACCCCGCGCCGATCACCCGGTCTTCTGAAACAGCTCGCGGCGAGGCAGGATCTGTCCAACCGCTTCCCACTTCCCCAGCACACCGGTATCGCTCCTGCCGCACCTGGCGACCGTGACACCACTCTCTGCGGTTGCAGCCGCACGCTCCCGGCGGAAATATTCGAGAGTCGCCAAAGATTTCCCTGGTCATGGGACCGCTTTGCGCCTAGTGTCAAACCTACGGAACCACGGAGAGTGGCTATGGGCGTGAGGGAGCACCGGGAGGAACAGCGGCAACGCCGCCTGTTGAAGCTGTCCGGATGGCTGCTCATCCCGGCCGGATACTTGTGGTGGCGGATCGCATCCGGCCAGCCGATGTTCCCCCAGATCACCCTGCCAGACGAAGCCATGTTCTGGCTGCCCGGCCTGGCGATCATTCTCCTACTGTCGATCGTCATGGTGGCGCCGATGCTCACCAATTCTCGATCCCCTCACATCATGTTCTTGCCAGAACAGATTGACATCGGATTCGATCAGGTCCAGGGAATGGGCCGCATCGTCGAAGATGTCAAGCACACCCTTACCGTCTTGACCGATAACGACCAGTTCCGCAATCAGATGGGCGGCACACCGCGACGGGGCATTCTCTTTGAAGGACCGCCAGGGACCGGCAAGACCCACCTGGCCAAGGCGATGGCCAAGGAAGCCGGAGTTCCGTTTCTCTTCGTTTCATCGACCGCCTTCCAGAGCATGTGGTACGGAATGACCGCCCGGAAGATCCGCGCCTACTTCAAGGCCCTTCGAAAAGTCGCCCGTGAAGAAGGCGGCGTCATTGGCTTCATCGAGGAAATTGACGCCATCGGTATGCGGCGATCTGAAACCTCGGAGTCCCACGCGGATCTGAGCATCAACCGCTCGATGTCGTCTGGGACCGGGGGCGTGGTCAACGAACTTCTGATCCAGATGCAATCGTTCGATCAACCTGCCGGGCGCGAAAAGCTCCACAATTGGACGGTGGCCAGGGCCAACAAGTTCTTGCCGGCTCACCGCCAGATCCAAATCAAACCCACTCCGTACAACAATGTCCTTCTCGTCGCTGCCACGAACCGGGCCGCCTCGCTGGACACCGCGCTTCTGCGCCCTGGCCGCTTTGACCGCCAGCTACATTTCGGGATCCCTGGTTCGTCGGCCCGACGCGAGCTGATCGATTTCTTCCTAGGCACGAAGTCACATGATCCCGAACTTGACGAGGATCAGGTACGGGTTGACATCGCATCAGCGACCCTCGGATACACCCCCGCGTCCCTCGAACGCCTCTTCGACGAAGCACTACTCATTGCCCTGCGGGATCACCGCAATGCCTTGTCGCTCGATGACGTGTGGCAAGCCAGAACCGACACCGAGTTGGGCCTTGCCGAACCCGTCGACTCCCCCGAGCACGAACGCGAATCAATTGCCATCCACGAGGCCGGCCACGCCACGGTCGCCTACCTGGTTGGGAAAGGCCGTCGCCTCGAGATGCTTTCCATCATCAAGCGCCGGGAAGCGCTCGGATTCCTCTCCCACCGCATGCAGGAAGAGCGTCACACACAAAAGCGGAGCGAACTCGTCGCCCTCATTCAGATCTCCCTTGGCGGCATGGTGGCCGAGGAACTCTTCTTCGGTGAGTCGGGAACCGGTCCCGCCGGTGACCTCTCAGCAGCCACCAATGCGGCCGTCGAAATGGTCGGGTCACTCGGAATGGGTGGATCACTCGTCTCGTTCCGGGCTCTTGATCCTGGCGTGCTCGGCGGCAATCTGGCGGCCAAAGTGCTCTCGGATTCCCAAGCGCGCGGCCAGGTGGATGCAATTCTCAGTGAGAACAAGGTAATCGTCGACGATCTCCTCAGCCGTCATCGTCATGTTGTCCGGGCTCTGGCTGACGCGCTTCTCGACCGGAACGAACTGATCGGTGACGAAATCATCGACGTCATCCTGGCGGCCCAGCGGGCTAGCGACCTGCCAATCGAGATCGATCTGCGCGATGGCGTGCCGGTGATAGGTCCACACTCCCCGGTCGGTTAGTCGGCCGCTGGCGTCCCCGCCTCCAACGTGCACCCCGACTAGTTTCCATTCATGCAGAAGGCCTTTACTCCTTTCAAAGCCGGCTTGGGGTTCCTCGGCGTGCTCGCCGTGGCTGCCGCCGTGTCCCGAATCGACGGTTGGGGTGACCCGGCATCTAACGAAAGTGCTATCGGGGAAGTCTCACGCTGGTGTGAGCGGGTCGGATCCGGACTACTTCGCGAACCAATTAATACGCTCGGAAACCTCGGATTTGTCATCTCGGGACTCGCCATGCTCTACGTCCTTGGCAAAGACCGGGCTTCGGGCCTTCCTGCTACGAATCGCTTCATCGGGCACTCGCCCCTGGCGCTGCTGTACGCAGGCGCCGCCCTGTTCCTGGGTCCAGGTTCCATGGCGATGCATGGGACTCACACCCAATTCGGGGCGTGGCTCGACAATGTTTCGATGGTGGCCTACATCCTGGTCCCCTGGCTTCTCAACGTGTCAATCATGGGGCGCTGGTCGAACCGTCGGCTCTACGGCACCTACGGAAGCCTTTTGGCCATCTACGCGCTCGGATACTGGTTCATTGGCAGCGACCTCGGTATCGGCCTCGACCTGTTCGGCGTAAGCATCGCCCTGTGGATCATCTCCGAAGTTCTGTACAGATTCCACTCCCCGACGATGCGCTGGGCATCTGGCTTTGTCGGCTTCCTGGTCGGGGCAATCTTCGGGGTCACGCCGGCCGTCATCGGGGCGGATCTCGCCGGGCACTGGTGGATCCTCTTCTTCGGGCTACCGGGATTGTTGAGTACCCACCCACCGGAAGGTCGCCGTCGCTACATCCCGTGGTACTGGGTCGGTTCGATCGCGTTCGTGGCGGCGTATGCCATCTGGCTTACCGGCACCAACGACCATCCTGCCTGCAATCCTGACTCGCTCATCCAAGCCCACGCCATCTGGCATATGCTCGGGGCGGTCTCGACCTGGAGCTTCTTCATATTCCTGAGAACCGAAACCGTGAAAACCCTTTCGCCGGTGCAAGCCGCCGGCTAGAGGCCAGTCATTCAGGACCGCGGCTGCATTTCGCGATGCTCGATCTTGCCGTCGGCATGGAGGGCGAACCGGCCTTCCGAACGATCGTGGACATGGCTCGGCGACGACCAGGGCCACCCCCCAAACTGAGTGCGGCGGTAGTCATCGAGGGCTTCTTGGAGTTGCTCTGGAGTATTCATGACGAACGGTCCCAGCTGAAAGACCGGCGCACCGATCGGCCGACCCTGCAGCAGCAAGAACTGGGCAGGGCCACCTTCATTACTAACGAACGTGGTCACGTCAGCTTTGAGTTGAACACCAGCGGACTTGGCGATCAGGGTCTCACCGATCGCTACCCGATCACCTTCGAAACAATGCAGAACTCGATTGATCTCACCGTCGGCGATGGGCATCTGCCAGGTCGCCCCCGATTCCATTCGCACGATCCAGATCCCCAAAGCATTGGCAGGATCAGCCGCCCACGAGTCGGGTGGCGGCGGTGGAGCTCGGTAGCCGTCGACTTCGCCTGCCACGACATCTACGACGACCCCCTTGGCGACATCGACGCTCGGAATGTCCTCGTTCCACAAGATGGCGAAATGGGCCGGAACCATTTTGGATGCCGGCGGCAGGTTGAGCCAGATCTGAAACAATTCGAGCGGATTCGGTGAATCTTCTTCGAGAAGAGGGAACATCTCGGCGTGCATGATGCCCGACCCGGTCGTCAGCCACTGGGCATCGCCACCGCCATAGCGGGCGGTGGCACCCAGGGAATCGGAATGGTCGACATAACCCTGGCGGACCACGGTTACCGTCTCAAACCCACGATGTGGATGCTGAGGAAACCCCGGCACCACGTTCCCGTGGTACATGCTCCAGCCGTCTCGGTATGAAAAGTCCGATCCGATCTGGCGTCCGGCAAGCGAATCGACCGGCCCAAGCCGGTCGTTACCCGCCGGGTACCGGTCGAGGTGGTGCACGGTGAAAATGAAAGGATCGATGCCCGGCCACGGCATACCCAGCTCTACGACTTCGATCACCGGGTCTTTCTGCATAGCTGCCTCCATGTTCGTTGCATGCTACAAACATCGACCAGCAACCGGTAAGCGGCTAGAAGTCCCCGGCGGATCGTCGCAGGTCTGACAATGACCCAACAACCGCTTTAGTCGTTACGTCGCTGAGGTCATCCATGCCATAGCGAATCATCTCAAGATCGCGGGTGGCCGCCAATACCGCTTCCCGCCCTGGCTCAGTTATTTCAGCCAGGGTCGTACGCCGATCAGTCGGATGAGGCTTTCGTCGCACCAGTCCGGCAGTTTCGAGCCGATCGATTGCATTCGTCACCGAGGTGGGGTGCACCTGAAGACGCTCCCCGATCTTCCCCATCGGAAGCGAGCCTCTCCTGGTGAAGCTGATGAGTACGAGCGCCTCATATCGTGAGAAGGTCAGACCGTGGGGAGCCAACGCCTCATTGATTCGCGCCAGGACAATCTGGTGCGCCCTCGTGATTGAGGTGGCGGCCGCCATGGCGTCGGACTCTGCCCATCCATGCGCATCCCAGTTGCGCTTCGCCTCGCCAATCAGGTCGACATGTTCGTCCATCGAGGATTACTATAGGTAGTGCAATAGTTGGACGTCCAACTATTGCACGGAACAGAGCTGCTCAAAGGAACCACCTTGTCAGACAGACCCGATTTGGAGCAAGATCGACGGACCTGGCAAGACGCCTACGACCGCACACCACTGCGCGACGTTGACTTCGAAACGATGTCCGGCATTCCGGTCGACCCGGTCTATGGCGAAGGGCCCAATCCAGGCGAGTATCCGTTTACCCGAGGCATCCGCCCATCGATGTATCGATCTCGACTGTGGACGATGCGCATGTTCGCCGGATTCGGTACCGCCAGCGACACCAACGCTCGCTTCAAAGAAATTCTTCGCAACGGTGGTACGGGCCTATCAACCGCGTTCGACATGCCGACCCTCATGGGCCGCGACTCCGACCACGAATGGGCCCTCGGCGAAGTCGGACGGGCTGGAGTAGCCGTCGACACGCTGGCAGACATGCGCGACCTCTTCGCCGGCATCGACCTTGGCCACGTTTCGACATCGATGACCATCAACGGGCCAGCCCACATCATCATGGCCATGTATATCGCCCTTGCCGAGGAGACTTCTGTCGAACGCTCGTCTCTGAGCGGCACGATCCAGAATGACATCCTCAAGGAATACCAGGCGCAGAAGGAGTACATCTTCCCGCCCAGGCCGTCGATGCGTCTCATCACCGATCTCATCAGATTCACAGCGACCGAAATGCCCCGCTGGCATCCGGTATCGGTTTCGGGTTATCACATCAGGGAAGCCGGAAGCAACGCCCAACAGGAACTGGCGTTCACCCTCGCCAACGGGTTCGCCTATGTAGAAGCGGCCGTCGCCGCCGGCCTCGATATCGACGACTTCGCTCCCCGATTGAGCTTTTTCTTCAACAGTCACAGTGACTTCTTCGAAGAGGTAGGCAAGTTCCGTGCGGCCAGACGGATCTGGGCAAGGTGGATGAAGGAACGGTACGGGGCTCAGGACGAACGGAGCATGCTCTGCCGATTCCACACCCAGACCGCTGGCGTGTCCCTTACGGCACAACAACCCGAGATCAACGTCGCCCGGGTCGCCCTGCAAGCACTAGCTGCCGTTTTAGGTGGTTCTCAGAGCCTGCACACAGACAGCTTCGACGAAGCGATGGCCCTGCCTACTGAAGACGCCGCCCGCATCGCGTTGCGAACCCAGCAAATCATCGCCTACGAGACCGGGGTCGCCAACGTAGCCGATCCACTCGGAGGTTCAGCCTATGTTGAATGGATGACCGACGAAATCGAACGACGAGCCGAGGAGATCTTCGCCCATCTCGACCAGCTTGGAGACGGTTCGATCCTCGAAGGGGTTTATGCAGGCATCGACAACGGATACTTCGTTGGAGCCATTGCCGACTCCGGATACCGGTTCGAGCGCGCCGTTAATGCCGGGCGTCGAATTGTGGTTGGCGTCAACCAGTTCACCGAAGGCGACCACCCCGGCGACCGGAACCTCCTCCGGATCGACCCGCAAGTCGAAGTCGACCAACTAAAGAGGTTGGCAACCGTCAAACAGGCGAGGAACACAGCTGCCGTGCACGCTGCTCTGTCGGAGTTGGCGATCGATGCCGCCGAACCAACAGCCAATGTCATGCCTGCCACCATCCGTGCGGTCCACGCCCTCGCGACCGAGGGTGAAATCGTTGCAGCCCTCGAAGCGGTGTTCGGCACGTATGAAGAAACGGCAGTCATGTGATTCAGCCTCCCCTTCGTATCGTCCTTGCCAAGATCGGCTTCGATGGCCACGACCGCGGGCTCCGCATGGTCGCCCGCATGTTGCGCGACGCCGGTTGCGAGGTCATCTACCTCGGCCTGCGCCAAACCACCGAAAACGTGGTCGCGGTGGTCGAACAAGAAGATGCTGATGCGGTCGGGCTGTCGATGCACAACGCCCAACATCTGACCCTGGCACCCAGGATGGTCGCCGCGCTCCGCAATGCCGACCTCGAGGTACCCGTGATTCTCGGCGGGGTGATTCCCGACCAGGACGTCGCTCCGCTCATGGATGCAGGGGTCGCCGTCATCCTCGGTCCTGGGTCCTCCGCCGAAAAGGTTGTCTCAGCCGTCCGCACGGCCGTAGCCTCTCGCTCGTGAAACGCGACTCAGTTAGCCCGACCGACCTCCTCCAGGTGGCAAGGTCCGGCAATCGTCACGCGGTCGGCCGGCTTCTCTCATTGGTTGAGAAGGGGGGAACCATTGCAGACGAGGTAGCCGCAACCACCCATCCCCTGAGCGGCGACGCACGGATCATCGGGATTACCGGACCCCCTGGTTCGGGCAAGTCCACCCTCGTGAGTCAACTCTTGAAGGTCATAACCCAGGCCGGTCTGAAACCGGCAGTGATTGCAGTTGACCCGTCGTCACCCCTCACAGGGGGCGCCATACTCGGGGACCGGGTCCGGATCGACGCTACCGACACCGGCACCTTCATCCGATCGATCGCCACACGCGGACATGCTGGAGGCCTGGCCCTCGGAGTCCCTGGCGGCGTCAGGGTGCTTGACGCAGTCGGATACGACCCGATCATCATCGAAACGGTCGGAGTCGGGCAAGTCGAGGTCGATGTGACAGCTACCGCCGACACGACCATCGTCGTGGCCAACCCCGGGACCGGAGACGCCGTCCAGGCCAATAAAGCGGGACTGCTCGAAGTGGCAGACATCTTCGTGGTGAACAAGTCTGATCTCGCCGGCGCCGACGACGCCCGCCGCGACCTGGAATTGATGTTGGATTTGAGTCACATGACCGGACAGGAAGATCCAACCGGGCGCCGTCCACCCATCGTCATGGCCAACTCGCTGGATGGTTCTGGCTCGATTGAGCTCTGGTCAGCCATTGTCGCCCACGGCAACCATCTCGTATCAACCGGTCAGATCAAGGGACGCAGAGCGGCTAGAGCCAGGGCCGAACTCCACAGTCGGGCAGCCGATCGGCTTCTGGCCGCATTGGACCAGACCATCGATTCTCCAGCGGGACGGGCCATCGTCGACGCGTTACAAAACAAGGACATTTCGCCGACAGAGGCGAGCGATCAATTGATACGACCGATCCTGCGCCAAGACTGATCCGGCCTCAGGGACCGATCACCCCGACTGGAACAGGCGATGACCCAACCCGATGGCCCATGGAACGGGCTTTCCCGAACCGAGCTTTTATGGACCACCGGGTCGTCGCCTATTGGTGGATCAGGCTTCGTGAACCTCAAGTGTGATCGGAACGTTACCGGCCAGCGCCTTGGAGACGGGGCAACCCGCCTTGGCACCTTCGGCCGCCTCTACGAACCCGGCGTGATCGAGTCCAGGAACATCGCCGCGCAGGACGAGCACCATGCCCGTGATTCCCTGCCCGGGAACAAAGGTGGCAGTTGCTTGGACATCGAGTGATGCGGGCGGAAGTCCGGCTTTTCCGAGTGCGTTGGAAAGTGCCATCGAAAAACAAGAAGCGTGGGCAGCGGCGATCAACTCTTCAGGGCTCGTCTTGCCCCCGTGGGCCTCCGAGCGAGCTTTCCAGTCGACGGCCAACGGTCCGGACGCCCCTGAGGTCAGCGTGGTAGTTCCAGCTCCGGTCATCAGATCGCCTTCCCAATGGGTCGACGCAGTCGAGTCAAGTGCCATGGTGGTGCCTTTCATTAGTTGAGTGCTGGAACAACTGTACCCGTATCCCCCGATGGTCGGTAAGCCGTCGAAGTGAGGACACGTAGACGAGCCCGCCGGACCGGCGAGGACCGAGAAATTGCTACGTGTATTCACTATGGCGGGCCACAGCACGCTAACGTCTCATCCAATGGTGAGGCTTGAGACCTGGCTCGGGACGCACAACGTCTCCCGGGCGTCGTTGCATTCGCCGATCCCGGCCAGATTGCGACAGCAATTGTGGCCGCAGGAAAGAAAGCTCGAAAGGAATCGATTGCTTATGAAGCTCAAAAACTACCGAGGCCTTATGGCGCTCCTTGTGGTCCTGGCGCTGGTTGCCGCAGCATGCGGCAGCAGTGACAGCGACGGTGACAGCGACGGGAGCACCAATGGGGGCCCACCTGCCGTATGCGCGTCCGATGCGTTTGGCTGCGTCGAAGTTGCCTCCGGCGACCCCATCAAAATCGGTTCGTTGCTGGTGACCACCGGCCCGAACTCATCGCTTGGACTCGATAGCCAGTACGGGATCGAAATGGCCCTCGACTACGCCGACGGCACATTCGACGACACCAACATCACGATCCAGGGCCACGACGTGGTTCTCGTTCCTGAAGACGATGGATGTTCAGCCGAAGGTGGAACCGCCGGCGCCAACAAACTGGCCGCCGACACACAGATCGTTGCCGTTATCGGTACGAGCTGTTCATCTGCTGCGCTTGGCACTGCCGACAAGATCCTGGGCGACAAAGGTGTGACGTTGATTTCACCGTCGAATACCAGCCCGGCCCTAACTGCCGAAGCCACTCGTAACCCGTTTTACTTCCGCACCGCCCACAACGACACGTTGCAGGGAGCGGCCGTAGCCGAGTTCGCGTACAACTTCGAAGGCGTCAAGACCGCCGCCACGATCCATGATGGAAGCCCATACGCCGAAGGCCTCGCCAACGCGTTTGCTGCTTCGTTCGAGGCCCTTGGTGGAACCATTACGAGCCAGGATGCCATTCAGGTCGGAGATACCGACTTCAGCGGCGTGCTCGCATCGATCCAGGCAGAATCGCCTGAATTGCTCTACTTCCCGATCTTCGTGGGAGAAGGCAGCCTTCTGGTTCAGCAGGCCAAGACCACCTTGGGCGATTCGGTCGTCCTGACCGGTTCTGACGGCCTCTGGTCCGATGACTTCTATGCAGCAGCCGGCGACGGTGTCTTCCTGTCGGGTCCCGACGTCTCGGCGTTCGCCGGCGATGCCGCCCTGTACAAAGACATCTTCCTACCTCGCTATGCCGAAAAGTACGGATCTGAGCCACTGTCCGCTTTCCATGCTCATGCATGGGACGCCGCGAACATCGTGCTCGGAGCCATCGAGAAGGTAGCTGTCGATTCCGGCGGCACGCTGTACATCCCGCGTAGCGGGCTGCGCGATGCCATCGCCGCCACGAGTGGCTACACCGGCATCACTGGAACGCTTAGCTGTAACGGTAATGGCGACTGCCAGCCGTCGGCCACGATCGCCGTGTTCGAGATTGTCGGGGGCAAGCAAGCTGCCGACCCTGTGTTCAGCGTCGTGAAGTCGCTCGAGTAACCGTCAAGACGAAATAGTGGGAGGGGG
The DNA here is from genome assembly GCA_024641305.1 of bacterium. GTDB lineage: Bacteria > Actinomycetota > Acidimicrobiia > Spongiisociales > JAENVV01 > JAENVV01. The sequence goes on from JAHEDI010000009.1 coordinate 24,766, forward strand.
CTTCGGCCCCCTCCCTGTTACCCAAAACCGAGTTCACTGGAGAGAGTGACAAATATGACGACGCAATCCGCGGCTGGTAGTCGGTATCGACTTTTCCTCGAACGATTTCCCGTCAGACGTTTCGTCCTCGTTTTGCTTGCGCTGGTGATCGCCTACGGCGGCGCCGCCGGATCCATTGCCACCCTGCGGGCGGGCCGATTCTCGGGCGAAGTCTGGGCGAACCTTTTCATTTCTGGCGTGGCTCGTGGAAGCGTGTATGCCATCATCGCTCTCGGCTACACCCTCGTTTACGGCATTCTCTTCATCATCAACTTTGCGCACGGTGAAGTATTCATGGCCGGAGCTTTCACCGCCTACTTCGTGGCCGTCGGGCTTGCATCCAAGGGCATGCTGGAATCGAACCCCATTATCTCCATCGGGATCCTTTTCGTCGTTTCGTCGCTGGTATCGATGGGCGTGGCCATCCTTCTCGAAAGAATCGCCTACCGCCCGTTGCGCGGCGCTCCCCGCCTCGTACCGCTTATCACCGCCATTGGCGCCTCATTGTTTCTCCAGTACACGTTCCGGGGTTTCTACGGCGCCAATGCCCGGGCTTACCCCACGATTCCCGCCATCCAGGGGACCTGGGAGATCGGCAGCTTCCCGGTACAGAAAGTCCACCTCATCTCGATTCTCGGGGCGGTGGCACTCTGGCTGGTCCTGTTCTGGATCGTGGAAAGAACCCGGGTCGGGCGGGAAATGCGAGCCGTCGGTGAAGATCGCGAAATCGCCGCTCTGATGGGGGTCGACGTAGACCGAACGATCGTTTTCACTTTCGGCATCGGTGGAGCCTTGGCCGGAGCTGCCGGGATTCTTTACGTTTTCCTCTTCAACCAGGTCATATTCACGATGGGTTTCTTCCCCGGATTGAAGGCATTCACAGCTGCGGTGCTCGGCGGCATCGGTTCGATCACGGGTGCGGCACTCGGTGGATTGATTCTCGGGATCCTCGAAACGGTCGGCCCCAACCTGTTCCTCGATGGGGCCGGGGTACCATCTCCCAACCAGTTGATCCCCATCGTGGCATTCGGCATTCTGGTTCTGGTCTTGATCTTCCTGCCCGGAGGCTTCCTTGGCGCTCCTGACGACAAGAGCCGCGCATGACCCCGGAACTTCGACGCTCGGTCCGGCAGGGTCTTATCGGTGGTGCCGTGGTCCTCTACCTCGCCTCGGTCGGCATGCTCGTTGCCTTTGACGCACGAGCGATCATCACGAACGTCGTCAACTTTGCGACGGTTCTAATCGTGATCACGTTTGCCGCCTTCGGATACCTGGCGGGCCGACCCGGTAAGGGTGGCGAACCAGCCCAACCATTCCTCCTGGCCGGAGCGGTCACCGGTGCCGTCGCCGGCGCAACAGTCGGCGTGGTGGCCGTACTCGTGGATTTCCTGATCACGGGTCTCGAATGGGATGTCCGCAGCATGTGGACCAGCGTCAGCCCCACTTTGATGGAGCTGCTGTCATTCGGCCAATCGCCCATCGTTGGCGCCCTCCTGATGACCTTGCTCGGCTTCACGGCCGGACTGGCCGCCGGTTCACTCCATCTGGCGACAACCATCACCCGCAAAGTCATCCTGTTGGGCTTGATGGCCTTTGTCTTCGGTGCTCTCGGAGCTCCCTTGTTCAAGGTCATGCTTGACGGCATGCACATTCCCAACCGGTGGCTCTTTGACCGCGACGGTCTCACCATCACCGGAGCCATCGTGCTGTTCGCCGCATTCGGCCTCGCCCGATTGGGATCGTTTCGGGTGGGTGGTCCCCGCCAGGCCCTATTGAAGGTACCCGGAACTTCCGAGAAAAACCTTCGGTGGGTGATCAGTGTCCTGGCGCTCCTCGGTATTGCGGTTCTGCCATGGATCGTCAACGATTTCGTCTCAGACGTACTCGGGTTCGTCGGCCTGTATATCTTGCTCGGTCTTGGGTTGAACATCGTCGTCGGCTTCGCCGGTCTGCTCGACCTGGGATACGTCGCTTTTTACGCGGTGGGTGCGTATTCGGTAGCCATCCTCACCGCTCGCAGTTCCTACCTCGTTGGAGGGTCCGTCACGGCTCCGGCCGTCGCCGGGTACACCAATTTTTGGGTGGCAGTGCCCATTACGATCCTCATCGCGGTGGTCATCGGCGTTGCGATTGGTGCCCCGGTTCTCCGTCTGAGAGGCGACTATCTGGCCATCGTCACCCTCGGATTTGGCGAAATTATTCGGACGTTGGTGCTGTCCGATTGGCTAAAGGCCAAGTTCGGTGGCCCGCAAGGCCTGACCGAAGTAGCCGCGGTTCCCTTCTTTGGGCTGAACACCAGAGATCCCCAGATCCTCTACTACCTCATCTACGCCTTCGCCGGTTTGGCGCTCTTCATTTCGTATCGCCTCAAGACATCCCGGGTCGGCCGGGCGTGGGCGGCCATGCGAGAGGACGAAGACATCGCCGAAGGCATGGGCGTAAGCGTCATCAAATACAAGCTGCTCGCCTTCGCTACGGGAGCGGCGGTGGGATCTTTGGGAGGAGCGTTCTTCGCCGCCAAGCTGTCCGTTGCCAACCCCGGTTCGTTCACGTTGCTGGTTTCGATCAACGTACTCGCGGTCGTCGTACTGGGCGGCATCGGTTCGATTCCGGGCGTAGTCGTTGGGTCTCTTGTCCTGGTTGGACTTCCCGAACTGCTTCGCGAATTCGGCGAGTTCCGATTGCATATCTACGGTGCCATCCTGATCGCCATCATGATTCTCAAGCCCGAAGGCCTGATTCCCGACAAGCGTCGAGCCCTCGAACTTCACCAGCCCGATCACCAACCCGAGAAGTCCGTACTGAGCGCCGAGGCAACGGAAGGTATCCAATGAGTCACCTCCTGGATGTGAAGGGATTATCGATCCGCTTCGGTGGCGTTCAAGCCGTCAACAAGGTCGACTTTCATGCCGATCCCGGCGAAATCGTCGGTGTCATCGGACCGAACGGAGCTGGAAAGACCACCCTCTTCAACATCATCACCGGCTTCTACAGTCCCGACGAGGGCACCATGATCTTCGACGGTCACAACATCTCAGGACTCAAGCCCAACGCCCTGACCCGCCTCGGCATGGCAAGGACGTTTCAATCGGTAAGGCTCTTCAACGCGATGACCGTCCTCGAAAACGCCATGGTCGGCCAGCACACCCGGACCAAAGCCGGGGTGTGGGGGGCCCTCACGCGCTCGTCGAAAACAAAATCCGAAGAGGATCGAATCCGCGAAAGAGCCCGGGAAGTGCTGGCGTTCTTCGGCGATCGTCTGTCAGGACGCGAGGATGCCCTTGCTTCCGACCTTGCCTACGCCGACCGGCGTCGGCTGGAAATTGCCCGTGCCATGGCCACGGATGCCAAGCTTCTGTTACTGGACGAGCCGGCGGCCGGAATGAACCCGGCTGAGAAAGATGGATTGATTAGTCAGATCGGCCGTCTTCGGTCTGAGCTCGGCTATTCGATCATCCTCATCGAACACGACATGCCGGTCATCAAGAGCGTATCCGACCGGGTCGTCGCTCTCGATCACGGCGAGAAAATCACCGAAGGGACCTACGACGAGGTGTCGACCAACAAGCAAGTTATCGAGGCCTACCTCGGCAAGGCCGCCGAGGAGTCGCACCTATGACCGCCATCCTGTCAGTCAACGACGTCGACGCCGGATATGGACCAAGCGAGGTTCTCCAAAAGGTCAATATCTATGTGGACGAGGGCGAGATCGTTTGCCTGCTCGGTTCTAACGCCGCCGGCAAGAGCACCACACTGCGGACCATCCTCGGGATGGTCCGGGCCAGGGCCGGAACCATCTCGCTGCGCGGGGAACAGATCCAAACCCTATCGACCCAGCAGATCGTATCGAAAGGCATCACGATGGTGCCCGAGAATCGCCGACTGTTCGCCAAAATGACTGTACGAGAGAACCTTGAGATCGGCGCCAACATGCGCAGAGACAAGGCTGAGATCCTGACCGATATCGACCGGGTATTCCTGCTGTTTCCACGCCTCAAGGAGCGGGTTGCGCAAAAAGCCGGGTCTATGTCGGGGGGCGAGCAGCAGATGTTGGCCATCGGGCGGGCGTTGATGGCCAAACCGTCGGTCCTCCTCATGGACGAACCGTCGATGGGTCTCGCCCCGATCCTGGTTCAGCAGGTCTTCGAAACCATCCAGCAAATCAACGCAGACGGCGTGACCGTGTTGGTCGTCGAACAAAACGCCAACGTAGCGCTCGCCATTGCGGATCGTGGCTACGTCATCCAGACCGGTCGGATTGTGATGTCCGACACGGCAAAAGCGATGCTCGCCAACCCGAAGCTCCGCGACGCCTACCTGGGCGAATTGGAAGGCTAAGGACCCCTCTGCAATTCCATCGGCGCTCCAGGTCCGGCCCGGCACCGGATGGTCGCCGGTATCGGCAGGCAACTACGAAGAACGCTTTCAGCTAACGAGAAAAGAGCGAGGACCTTGCTTCTCAGATCCAATGCACGCCGGCACCAGCGATAATCGGCGACATGGACGTCACCGTGCTTATCGTCGCGTTTGCCTTTGGTTTCGGCGCGAGCCTACTCCGACTTCCGCCTCTGGTGGGTTACCTGATAGCCGGGTTCATGCTCAACGCGTACGGCTACGAATCCTCCTCGACCATCGAGACGATCGCCGACCTCGGAGTAATCCTCCTGCTCTTCGGAATAGGACTTAAGCTCAAATTCAGAACACTCACTCGTCCAGAGGTTTGGGCGTCGGCCGGCAGCTTTGCTGCTATCGCGACCGCAGTGGCCGCGGGCGCGTTGTGGGTATCCGGGCTGCTCGGATTGAGCCTTACCCAAGACCTGGATCTCCGAGCCACCCTCATCATCGCGCTGGCCCTCTCGTTTTCCAGCACCGTCTTCGCAGTAAAGGCTCTCGAACGCACCGATGAAGCCCAATCGCTCGCCGGACGTATTGCGATCGGTGTTCTCATCATCCAGGACCTTGTTGCAGTGCTGTTCCTTGTCGTGTCAGGTGCACAACGCCCCTCCTGGTGGGCGCTGGCCCTGGTCCCTCTGTTGCTGGCGTTTCGCCCGGTCGCTTTCTGGCTGATAGATCGAAGTGGCCATGGCGAATTGCTGACGCTACTTGGGTTCACACTCGCCGCAGGCGTAGGAGCTGAGATGTTCTATCTGGTGGGCCTGAAACCAGACCTCGGAGCGCTCGTGATGGGTATCGCCTTGGCGACTCACCACCGTGCCCAGGAAATGTCCGATCAACTGCTTGGCTTCAAGGATCTCTTCTTGATCGGGTTCTTTCTCTCCATCGGCTTGTCGGGGACTCCTCCAATTGCGGGCTGGATCGTTGGGCTAGTAGCTGCCATCCTTATCCCTACCCGCAGCTTCATGCTGGTTTGGCTTTTTACCCGCCTAAGGCTGCGATCACGCACTGCCCTGCATGCTTCTCTCACCCTCTCGACGTACAGCGAATTTGGTCTGATTGTTATCGCCGCGGCGGTGGCGTCCGGGGACCTCCAACAACACTGGCTCTCCACCGTCGGAATAGCCGTGGCGGGATCGTTCGTGCTTGCTTCGGTGAACAACTCTGCTCGCTACCGCGTCTACGACCGCCTTGCGGTCTTTCTATCGAAACTCGAACGTCAGCCGTCGATCCCGGATGACGCCATCATCGAGTTCGGTTCGGCTCGGGTCCTCATTTTTGGGATGGGCCGCATTGGGATGGGCGCCTACGACGAACTCGTGAAGAACGAGCGCGGCCCCGTGGTCGGTGTCGATCGGGATGCCGAAATCAGCATAAAACACCAACAGGCCGGCCGAACAGTCGTTCGTGGCGATGCACTCGATCGTGACTTTTGGGAGCGGGTGCAGCTTCACCCGGACGTCGAACTGGTCATCGCAGCGACGAGTAACCACGCAGCCAACCTCGAGTGCGTGCGACGCATCCGGGAATACTTACCCGATGCTCGCATTGCTGCGGCCGCTACCTATCCCGACGAAGTGGCGGAACTACACGACTCAGGAGTCGACATCGCCCGCAACCTCTACGAAGAAGCCGGCCAGGCCCTGGCCGATGACGCCGCCGCCACCCTATGGGACGACGCGCCGACCAGCGATTGATCTTTGGGGCCTGGGTTCCTCCGGGTAGCTCGGACGTGCGAGCGCCTGGCTCGTCCCTTGACCGACTTGGAGCATCGACCAAGGCGCCGCCGTCCACAAGTCGAAAGGATGGAGTAAAGTGCACGGTGCTGGTGAACAGCGCGGGAGAGACCACTTTCGAGGTGGTCGCCGAAGGAGCAACCGCCCCGGAACCTCTCAGGCACACGGACCGCGTTGGGAAGCACTACTGGAGAGCAGGATCGGGTCTTCGGATCAGGGTCCTCGCCGAAGGAGTAAGCCTGCGCGAGGCAACTCGGCATGTGAATCTCTCAGGCACCGATGACAGGCGGGGCGAGTGTTGTACGTACGCACACGCAAAGGTCATCATGTCTGAACCAACCCAGCCAGAACCAACCCGGATCCCCCTCCACACCCTTCATGACGACGCCGGTGCCCGCTTCGGGAAATTCGCCGGCTATGACATGCCAATGCGATACGAAAATGGAGCAGTAGCCGAGCACGAATGGTGCCGCATTTCAGCCGCCCTATTCGATGTCTCCCACATGGGTGTCATAGAGATCCGTGGCGACTCACGAGCTTCCACACTTGAATCGTTGGTACCCGCCGCCCTCTCCGAGCTGGCTGTTGATCGGGCCCGCTACACGTTCTTCACCAACGAGGCGGGCGGGGTGCTAGACGATCTCATGGTCACGAACCGGGGCGATTACCTTCAACTGGTCGTCAACGCCGGCACCAAACACGACGACCTGGCACACCTTCGGGCGCGGATCGGCAATCAATGCGACGTCTCCCCCCTGCTCGACACCGCCATCCTGGCAATCCAAGGGCCCTTGGCAGTCGACGTTATGCTCCCTCACTCCCCCCAACTCGCCAATCTCTCCTTCGGTTTCGGGGCTTCGGTCGATGTCGCCGGAGCGAAGGTTTGGGCATCCCGATCGGGCTATACGGGAGAAGACGGGTTCGAACTCATCGCCGACGCGGCTGACGCCGAACAAATCGCCCACACCCTTCTGAGGGATCCCCGGGTCAGATTGGCAGGGCTGGCCGCCCGAGACTCGCTGCGCCTTGAAGCAGGATTGTGCCTGTACGGTCACGAGCTGACACCCGACATCACACCCATCGAAGCCGGACTCTTGTGGGCCATCCAAAAGCGTCGCCGGGTTGACGGCGGCTTTCCCGGCGACGAGATCATTCAGGAGCAAATCGCCGGACGCCCCTCTCGGATCCGGGTGGGCCTGGTTTCAGAGAAACGTCCGGTGCGAGAGGAATCTTTGCTTGTCGACGAGTCCGGTGACGAAATCGGTTTCGTGAGCTCTGGCGGATTCGGCCCCAGCTACGACGGGCCCATCGCCATGGGCTACGTGCCGACTCGCTTTCAAGATCCCGGCCAGGTTGTGACTGCCCTTCAACGAGGCAAAGAGATCCCCATGACCGTGACAGCACTGCCATTCGTCCCCCATAACTACTACCGAGGTTGATCATGGAATTCGTAGACCGACATATCGGACCCCGCCACGCAGATGTTGATGAGATGTTGATAGCGGTCGGCGTCAGCACCCTCGGCGAACTAATCGACAAAACCGTCCCGGCCTCGATCCGTGACGAACAAATAAACGCTCCCGAACCTCTGTCCGAGGTCGAAGTCCTCAAAAAGCTGCGAGACATCGCAGCCAAGAACGAAGTCATGTCATCACTCATTGGCCAGGGGTATTACTCGACGGTAACCCCGGCGGTGATCCGGCGCCGCCTCATCGAAAGCCCTGCCTGGTACACCGCCTACACCCCGTACCAGCCAGAAATCTCCCAGGGACGCCTTGAGGCGCTTTTGAACTTCCAGACCATGGTTGCTGACTTGACCGGGATGGATATTGCCAATGCTTCGCTCCTCGACGAAGCCACCGCCGCCGCCGAAGCCATGACCTTGATTCACCGATCCACCAAGGGCAGCAATGGCGACCGATTCCTCGTCGACCGCGCCTGCTTCCCCCAAACGATTGCGGTTCTCGAGACGCGGGCCGTCCCGCTAGATCTTGAAATCGTCATCGGTGATCCCGATGACATCGACAACAGTTTCTTCGGCATGATCGTCCAATACCCAGGCGAGCGGGGCTCGATACCCGACCTCAAAGCGATCATCGAAAAGGCCCACGGTTCAGGAGTAGCCGTGGCGGTGGCTGCGGACATCCTGGCACTTACCCTCATCGAGGCACCAGGAACCTACGGGGCAGACGTTGTGGTGGGATCCACCCAGCGATTCGGCGTCCCGCTCGGCTTTGGTGGCCCCCATGCCGGCTACATGGCCGTGACCGACGATCTGAAGCGCTCGATGCCAGGTCGACTTGCCGGAGTTTCGGTGGACACCGAAGGTCGCCCTGCCTTGCGGTTGGCACTCCAGACCCGCGAGCAGCACATCCGGCGGGAGCGAGCCACCTCCAATATCTGCACCGCCCAAGCGTTACTGGCAATCGTGTCGTCGATGTACGCCGTCTACCACGGTCCGGATGGCCTGACCGAAATCGCCACCAGGGTGCACACCAAAGCTGCCCGGATAGCCGCCAGCCTCGCAGGGTCTGCTCATGTCGTGAAAAACTCATCCTTCTTCGACACGCTCGAAGTCACGATCGATGGCGGAGCGACCGACTTCATGGAACGAGCCATCACCCAGCGAATCAACGTTCGGTACCTTGATTCCCAGACCATCGGAATGAGCTTTGACGAGGTGACGTCTGAAAAGACCCTTGAGGCGCTTTGTGAGCTATTCGGCGTCGAGTTGGTCGCCGATGCCACGACGGGCATTCCCGAGTCGGTGGCCCGGACCACCGACTTCTTGACCCACCCGGTATTCAATGTTCACCATTCCGAAACGCAGCTGCTGCGCTACATGCACATGTTGGCCAGCAAGGATCTGGCGCTGGATCGGGCGATGATTCCACTCGGATCGTGCACCATGAAACTCAATGCCACCGCCGCGCTAGAACCGATCAGCTGGCCGGAATTTGCGTATATCCACCCGTTCGCGCCTTCCGATCAGACGATCGGATACCAGGAGATCATCGGCGATCTTGAACGGTGGCTGAGTTCGATCACCGGGTATTCCGCGTTCAGTCTCCAGCCGAACGCCGGATCGCAGGGCGAATTTGCCGGTTTGTTGGCCATCGCGGCCTACCACCGTAGCCGGGGAGACGATCACCGAAATGTCTGCTTGATTCCGGCATCGGCCCATGGCACGAACCCGGCATCGGCAGTCATGGCCGGCATGGAAGTGGTCGTGGTCGCAACCACTGATATGGGCGAGATCGACTTGGGCGACCTGCGGGCCAAAGCCGAACAGCACTCAGAGTCGTTGGCAGCCATCATGATTACCTACCCGTCCACCAACGGAGTGTTTGAAGAAACGGTTGGCGAAGTCTGCCAGATCGTCCATGACCATGGCGGGCAGGTCTACGTCGACGGAGCCAACCTGAACGCCCTGGTCGGATTGGCCAAACCGGGACACTTCGGAGGTGACGTCTCTCACTTGAATCTCCACAAAACGTTCTCCATCCCCCACGGCGGCGGCGGACCTGGCATTGGCCCGATCGGTGTCGGAGCCCACCTTGCCCCATTCCTGCCGGGACATCCCGAATTGGACCTCGGTACCAAGCAGGGTCCGGTTTCGGCGGCCCCCTACGGCTCGGCCGGCGTGCTTCCCGTTCCCTGGGTTTACATCCATATGCTCGGCGAAGCCGGCCTGCGACGCTCGACGGAAGTCGCCATCCTGAATGCCAACTACATCGCCAAACGGTTGTCAGATGCCTACCCGGTCCTCTATACGGGAACCAACGGGTTTGTTGCTCACGAATGCATCATCGATATCCGGCCCATCACCCACGACTCGGGAGTAACCGTCGACGACATCGCCAAACGACTCATCGACTACGGCTTCCATGCTCCCACCATGAGCTTCCCGGTCGCCGGCACACTCATGATCGAGCCAACCGAGTCAGAATCCAAGCAAGAGTTGGACCGGTTTATCGACGCCATGTTGCAGATTCGCGATGAGATCGCCGAGGTCGAGTCAGGCTCGGTCTCCGTTGAACAGTCCGTTTTGCGCCACGCTCCACACCCTGCTCGCGACATGATGACCGAAGACTGGGACCGGTCCTATCCCCGCATGCAGGGCGCATACCCGGGATCGGCGCACACCGGTCGGAAGTACTGGCCACCCGTGTCACGGATCGACGGCGGTTACGGAGACCGTCACCTGGTGTGCTCGTGCGTCCCGATCGAGGACTACGCCTAGGACATTAAAGCACGACCTAGGCGCTCAGAATCACTCCAAGGGTGTTTTCCAACAACGCGACGGTCCGGTCGATGTTGTGCAGTTTGTCGAGGCCAAATAGTCCCATACGAAACGTCGAGAAATCGGCTGGTTCGTCGCACGCCAGCGGTACACCGGCGGCGATCTGTATACCGGCGACGGCGAACTTCGATCCGTTCTTGATCGACGGGTCATCTGTGTAGGCGACCACCACGCCCGGAGCTTGAAAGCCGGGAGCGGCCAGGCTCTTGAATCCGAACTGGCCAAGGAGAGCCCTCACCCGGTCCCCGAGTTCTTGTTGTTCGGCTTTCAGATTCTCAAACCCGTACATCTCAGCCTCGGCCATGACATTCCGAAAGACAATCAGGGCGTCGGTCGGCATGGTGGCGTGATAGGCATGGCCGCCACCCTCATAGGCTTCCATGATCTCGGTCCACTTCTTGAGATCGCACGCGAAGCTCGAGCTTGTGGTGTTTTCCATCCTGGCGCGGGCTCGCTCGTTCATCATGACGAGCCCGGCACAAGGCGAGGCACTCCAGCCTTTTTGGGGAGCGCTACATAGGACATCAACTCCGAGCGCTGCCATGTCGACCCACATCGTGCCCGACGCAATGCAATCGAGCACAAAAAGACCACCCGCGGCGTGCGTCGCATCGGCAACTCTCCGAATGTAATCGTCAGGCAGGATCATTCCGGCGGAGGTTTCGACATGGGGAGCAAACACAACGGCGGGCCGCTCGGAGGTAATTGTCGCTTCAACCTCATCAATTGGGGCGGGAGCAAAAAACGCCTGGCGCTCCTCCTCGACAGCCCGGGCCTTGAGAACCGTATGCGACGCAGGAATCCCACCGGCGTCAAAGATCTGAGTCCATCGATAGCTGAACCAGCCGTTTCGAAGAACGAGGCAGTGCTCACCATTGGCAAACTGGCGGGCGACGGCTTCCATCCCAAACGTTCCGCTTCCTGGCACCACAGCCACGGAGGTCGCGTTATAGACCGTCTTGAGCGTGACCGAAATATCCCGCATGGCAAGCTGAAATATCTGCGACATGTGGTTCACCGCTCGATCGGTGTAAACCACTGAATATTCGAGTAGGCCGTCCGGGTCGACATCGGGTAGCAATCCGGGCATGAACATCCTCCAAAACGGTCAACGTGTCTCCCGTTGGAAGACCCATTTTGAGATTACCTCAATTAGGCCGATCCCTTCGACTCGACCAGCGGAGCTCCCCGAGTGCGGTGGCCTGCGTAGGTCGGGTCAGCTGCCCTCGGCGCGGTCCCGAGCCCACGCCAACGCTTCTCCCTCGTCGGAAAACACTTCGACCGGTCGGTCGGGAGACTGGTACTTCTTGAACAGGCCAGCCAATGCAATGGAAATATCGGAGCTCACGAGCAGGGCCGTCGCCACCTCTACCCCACCCAGATCATCACTGAACATTCCCCGGGCATCCCGACCGGCGAACTCCATCTCGCGCATATCAACCAACACTGCGACTGGAGCACCACCGGCCAGCTCGACCGTGACCCTCTGAACCTCACGGGCACCTTCAGGACTCAGCACCGCCTGGGAGTCGATGACGTGAACAATCACGCGGCCGTCCAGATGCATCTGTCCTATGGGCGTTCTGGAGGCCATGTCCGAACCCTAGTTGGAAGAATCGTAGTCAGGAAGGCAAATCGGAAGCTGGGACAACTCGGACCAGGTTCCGGTGGATGCCCCCCCTCAGCCCGATAGTGACCGTAGGTCAATGGACCGAAATCCCCAGCGTGCCTGATCGCGTTCGCCACAACATACCGACCTCGCGGTCACCTGGGAGAAGTGGAACGTCTGGACCACTGCGTTTTTCGCGCACCCCGAATCATGCTGAATTCGCATGCCCGGCGCGGTATCCTTGCTTCGGCCAACTTCCTAAACATTCCAATCGACCAAACCAACCAGACGCCATCTGAGTGAGGGGAAGTGGAAATGCGAGAAGAACCAGACGGCGAGCGACGGAAGATCCGCCGCAGAACCGAAGAACGCCGGCGCGCCGAACGCCGAACCAAAACCGAAGCTCCTCCCGAAGGCGTCGAACGGCGCATGGGTGAGCGTCGCAAGGGAGACCGCCGACAACACGACCGGCGTCAGCCCTAAACCGATCTACACATTGGAATCCACTAGCCGCTCCACCGGTCGTGAACCGGGTTTGGGTCAGGATTCCGGCCGCACGAACCACCCGTCTGGGCTTTCGACAAATCCGATCCGCCTCAAATAAGCGATGTGGCCTTGCGACGGCGCAGCAACTTTGAAAGTGGCCTTCGGTAGCGGGCCGCCCGGCGAATACAAATAGCGACCAATTTTCGAATCTCGAAAACGGGGAATGGCATAGTCAAGATCTACTTGCCAATCGTCTGGCCCACTCTCATGCCCGATCCACAGCCCGGCAGGCACGAGATCGCGCAATACGAAGATCGCCCGGCAGTCACTCTCCGGCATCGAAAATGACGGGAAATAGTTGGCGATGTCGGCCCCGTGGAATTCAAGAAACCGCCTGAGGTACGCACTTTCGGGTCCCGTAGAGAGAAACGAGAAATAGTCCGTCACCTGACTCATGCGATACAGCGACCAGGCGTTGATAGCCATGATGCTCACATTCACAACGATGAGAGGCACCGCCCCAATCAGCGTGGCATACGTCGTGAAAACCAGCGCACCAGCGAGGCTGACCATGCGAAGACGACGAAGAGAGGTCATGAGCAGGGCGGTAACCACCAGTGCCGAACCGAGGTAGCCAATGAGCTCATACACGAGGGCTCGACTCATGCGATCTCCTTGGTGGTGATGCCAGCCGCATCGGCGGCTTTGCGGTACCAGGTTGCCAGCGAATCAACCGATTCATGGGCGTTCAAGCCGCTCGGATTGGGCAAAACCCACAATTCGGCATGACCTATCAGCTCGGGTTGGCGGCCCATGACGGCCTTCGGTCGCCTGAAACCAGTCCGATACGCGGTGATACCTGCGATCGCTACAACCGCCGGGCGCCACATCTCGATGTTGGCTGTCAATCGATCGGCACCCTGTCTCAGTTCCTCATTCGACAGTTCCGAAGCTTTGGCGGTCGCCCGCGGCGCTACATTCGATATGCCCAAGCCCCGCCCGGTAAAGCGGCGTCGGTCGTCATCGGTCATCCCCGCAGACGGATCAATGAGCCAATCGACAATCCCCGCCTTCAAAAGTGCCGGATAAAACCGATTCCCCGGGTAGGCGAAGTGCGTCTGGGTCGCCGCCGTCCACAAACCCGGGTTGATACCGACGAACAAGAGCTTGACCGGTGGTCGCACCAGATCGGGAACCGTGGCATCACGAAATGCTTCAAGTTCCTGTCGTGTGTATCCCACAAGCGACCATGTTAGGTCAGGCAACGCTCCGACACTCAGTGTCCGTGCCGGTCCCGGTTGGCGCAGCCTCTCCTCGTTCAGCCAAGGGAGCAAGCGTCAGACGAATCGGCGATCGAGGCGCCTAGGAAAGATGGCCCCGCAGATCCACGGAAATGACCTCGCCGGTCGAAAGTAACAGCTGATCGACGAGGTTGATCACGGGACAAACGTGGTTCGGTATCACTCTGAGCTGGTCGCCGACCATTGGGCGTCGATCTCTACCGCTCAACACGACTGCGTGGTTGTCGTATAGCCTCTCGATGACTGCTCCAGGTATCTCCGGGAGGTGGCCGTAGCCTTCAACCCACGGTGGTCGATCCTTTGAGAGAATCTTGGCGCCGCAATCGAGCACGAACCGATCCGGAGATGGTGCACTGATCACGGTACCCATCACGGCTACCGCGACATCTTCAAGGTTCATGGAGCCGTTGCTCACTTGCTGCCAATCGCCAAAGAGGTATGTCCCCGGTCGCACCTCCGTGATCGGAGCACTCATACCGTAAGGCATTGTCGGTGTCGAGCCGGCGCTCACCAGGGGAACCCGCATGCCGGCTGTTTCAATGTGAGCCTTGGCTTCACCCAGCACCCGGATCTCATCGGCACCGGCCCCGGCAGCCGCCCCCGGCGGGTAACCATGTCCCCCGTGGGTGAACACTCCTCCGAACAGATCTCCACATGCCACCGCCACGGCTACAGCTTCCCTTGGAGCTACCCCGGACCGGCGAAGCCCACTATCGAGTTCGACCATGAGCCGGGGACCCCCACCGGGATATCGAATGGCCAGCAACCCGGCGACAGACAGGTTGTCGACGGCCAGAGCCAGATCACATCCAGCTTCCAGCAGCCGATCGATCCGGGCCAACTTCGGCGGTGACGGATAGAACGGAACCGCCACAAACAGATCGCCGCCGACACGGGCATCCGACAAACCAACCGCTTCCGAGAGAGTGGCACATGTCAGGCCGACGGCGCCCGCTTCGAGTTGTAACCGCGCCAGTCCGGTCGACTTATGGGTCTTGATATGTGGCCGCAACCCAACCCCGGCATCGGTTGCGGCTGCTTGCACCCTGCCGATGTTGCGCTCCATGACCGGAGCATCAACGGTGACACACGGGGTATCAAAGTTCACGGAATCGTCCCAGATCCACGGCCGACTATCCCTGAGGACCCGATTGCAGGACCTCGGGGCCGAATCCGTCGGCATAGCGTTTGAAGTTCTCGCGGAACATACCGGCGAGGCGGGCGGCCTGGCGATCGAAAGCTTCCTTATCGTCCCAGGTCTGGCGCGGTTGGAGAAGCGCATCGGGTACACCTTCGACGGCGGTGGGAACGGATAACCCGAAGACCGGGTCGGTGACGAAGGTGGCTGTACCGAGTGCCTTGTTCAAGGCGGCGTTGAGCATCGCCCTCGTGTGGGGAATGCTGATCCGATGCCCTACCCCGTGCGGCCCGCCCGTCCAGCCAGTGTTGAGCATCCACACGTCACAGCGGAACTTGTCGAGGCGTTCGGCGAGCCGGTCGGCATACCAGGACGGGTGGAGCGGCAGGAACGGCTCCCCGAAACAGGCGGAGAAGGTTGCTTCCGGTTCGGTCACGCCTCGTTCGGTACCGGCCAGCTTCGATGTGTAGCCCGACACGAGGTAATACATAGCCTGTTCCCGACTCAGCTTGGAGATCGGGGGTAGCACCCCGAAGGCATCGGCGGACAAGAACACGATGTCCGTCGGGTGATCGGCCATGCCCGATTTCACAACATTCGGAAGGTGAGCCAACGGATAGGCGCACCGGGTGTTCTCAGTCTTCGATCCGTCGTCCCATTCAGGTTGGCGGGTCGTCTCGTTGACCACGACGTTCTCAAGGATCGTCTCAAACGAATTGGCGGCCGCGAAGATCAAAGGCTCATCGGCGGCCGACAGCCGAATCGTCTTGGCGTACGAGCCGCCTTCGATGTTGAAGATGCCGTCCTCGGCCCACCCGATCTCGTCGTCGCCAACCATCAACCGTTCCGGGTCGGTCGCCAGGGTGGTTTTTCCGGTCCCGGAGAGGCCATAGATAATCGCCGAGCGTCCATCCTCCCCAACCGTGGCGGACGCATGCATCGAGAGAGAGCCCTGCTTCGGCAAGAGGTAATTCATGACCGAGAAGACGGACTTCTTCACCTCGCCGGCGTACTTGGACCCACCGATGAGGAGAACCTTGTCGACGAACGAAATGATGATGAACGTCTCGGACCTGGTTCCATCACGTTGTGGCACGGCTTCGAAGAACGGCGCATGCACAATTGTGAAATCAGGCATGTATGAGTCGACCGTGTCATCGCGTTGAAAGTGACGAGGCAGGATGAACATATTGCGAGCGAAGTGGGCATGCCAGGGAGTCTCGGTAATCGTCCTGACGGCGAGTCGCTGCTTCGGATCCGCTCCCGCATAGAGATCCTGAACGTAGATATCCCGTTCCCCGAGATATTCGGCCACCGTGGAATAGATCGCCTCATAGGTGGACCGATCGATTGGATGATTCACATCGCCCCACCAGATCTCCTCGTCGTAGGGAGCTTCGTATACGACGAACTTGTCCTTCGGGCTTCGCCCCGTGTACGGCACCGTGTCGACCACGATGGCGCCTTTGTGAGCCATGAAACCCAGCCCTTTGGCCAGCGCGTGCTCAACCAGGACCGGGGTCGGAAGGTCCCAATACACCTCCGCTTTTGGGGTTATGCCGTGAGCATTCAGACTTCGCATGGTTTCTCCCATCCGATTCGGAGCCTTGGTTTCGCCGACACTACCGAATGAACAGGACCGTGACCTCGGGTCCGTCGTCAGTTTGCGGACCAGCCATCGCTAGCCTGAATTGCCATGCTTACTGACTATTCGCACCTCACGCCATCTGCGACCATCGAAATCGCCGACGTTGCCATCTCTACAGCGAACCATCTCATTGACACGGTCGTTTCGGAAACCTCAGAACGAACCTACGCCAACACCCTCGCACCCCTCGATCAGGCTCTCAACCTCGTCCGCGATGCCGATGGGGTCAGTGCCTTCATGGCGCGAATCCATCCTGACGAGTCGGTTCGGGGCGCTGGTTCCGAGGCGGACGAAACAATCCAGAAGTGGTTATCCAACCTCGCATTTAACCACGACCTGTACGAAGCGGTTCGGGATTATTCGCAGAGCGCGGCCGCTTTGGAACTCGACGGCGAATGGGAAAGGAACCTCGACTTCTGGCTCCGGGACTTCCGGCGGGCCGGCCAGGAACTCGCACCCAAAGACCGCGAAAAGCTCCAGGCTCTCCGAAATGACCTCATCGAACTGCACGTCGCCTACGAGCGGAACCTGGATGAGTGGGACGACGGACTCGAGGTTTCTCGAGACGACCTTGGCGGCATGTCCGAGCCCTACCTTGCACGCCTGGCCCCCGGGTCAGCCGAAGGAACGTACCGGGTCACCGTTTCCTATCCCGATTACGTCCCCCTGATGGAGCAATGTACAAATCGGGATCTTCGACAGAAAATGCAGTTCAAATTCATGAACCGAGCAGCCGACGCCAATCTGCCGTTGCTCAACAGGGCCGTCCAGGTGCGGTGGGATATTGCCCACCTGCTCGGCTACGAGACGTTCGTCGACCTGGCTCTTGAGCCAAAGATGGCCGACCCTGACTCTCTGGCTGCCTTCTATGACTCTTTGATACCCGGACTGTTAGCTCTCGGTCAGGATGAGCTGAACGTTCTCACCGGCCTCATGAGTTCCGAGTACCCCGATCAGATGCTCATGCCTTGGGACTGGACCTTCTATGACGCCAGACAAGCCGAACTCGACTTCGGTGTCGACAACAACCTGGTCAGTGAGTACTTCGCCCTCGGGGCGACAGTTCAAGGCATGCTCGACATCTGCGCAGAAGTGTTCGGTATCGAATTCGCGCCGATCGAAGAAACCAAAGCCTGGGACGACGACGTTCTTCTGTTCGAGATTCGCAACGCAGGCGAAGAGGCAGCGATCGCCTACTTCTACGCCGACCTGCATCCCCGTCCCGGAAAGTACGGTCATGCGGCGTGTTGGCGTCTGCGGGCGGGTTGTCTCGCTACAGACGGAACCTATCGGTTGCCTGTCTCGGCAATTGCCTGCAACTTCACCAAGCCCACCGCTGATAGCCCTTCGCTCCTTCAGCACAGCGAAGTCGAGACGCTATTCCACGAGTTCGGTCACGTTCTTCACAACACGCTCACCGAGACCAAACTTCCCCGTTTTTCGGGCACCCAGACGGAACGTGATTTCGTCGAGGCACCGTCTCAGATCATGGAGAACTGGACCTGGGAGCCGACCGTGCTCAGCCGATTTGCCCGCCACTATCGGACCGGCGAGCTGATTCCTGAAGAGCTGCTGGCGAGCCTGGTCGAGGCCAGAAACCAGAACATTGCGTTGAAGACGCTCCGACAAGTTTTCTTTGGTCAATACGACCTGGCGTTACACGGCGGGGCGGCTCCGACGGACGCCGCCGAGGCCTACTGGGATAACATCGGCCTGACCGTCGTTCCCGGACATCCCGGAACCCATTTCGGAGCGAGCTTCGGACACATGATGTCCGACGGCTACGCCGCCGGCTACTACGGCTACCTGTGGTCGAAGATTTACGGCGACGATATGTTCTCCGTGTTCGTAGACCAGGGAGTTCTCAATCCGGGCGTTGGCCGGCGGTATCGCAACACCATCCTGGCTCAGGGCGGTACAAAAGACGGGACGGAGCTGCTGGTCGAATTCCTCGGGAGGCCGCCTTCATCACAAGCGTTCATGGCCAAACTTGGTTTGAAAGAAACCTTGCCCTAACCCAGAACTTAACTCTCCGTTCAGTGTCAGTATTTGTGGTCACTCCAGTGAGGGGTGACTTCGCGTGCCTTCACCAGGAGAGACCCACATGTCCGATCCCGATATCAAGGTCCTGTCGACACCGGATCCCTTTCCAGCAACGGTATCCGAAACACCCAGCCAGCCGCGAGTTCTTCGTCGGTTCGTCAGGCGGGTCTGGCGTCTTATAAAGATTTTTCTGGTCCTCGCCTTCCTCACCGGAATCGGCCTCGCCATCTACTACGGCTGGCCAATCGTGCAAGACCGGTATCTCAACCCGATCGCTGCGAATTCAGCAGCTGCTCAAACGGCGGCCGAACGTCTTGACTCGGCAGACGCCCGCCTCACCGAGTTGGAAACGCAGGTCGCCACCCTGAACGACTCTGAAGCAGGCATGCCCGAGCGTCTCGCCGCCATCGAGTCGGCCCAGCAGGACTTTGACGCTCGGGTCGGATCGTTGACCACCCAGATATCGGACCACAGCGCTCGCCTGGACGACCTTGACACCATCCAGGGCGAACTGTCGACAGGTCTTGAAACCGCCAACGCCGAGACAGTTCGCCAGGTCGATCTATTACGGTCGATGGAGTTGCTGTCACGGGCACGCCTGTTCCTCTTCCAGGCCAACTATGGGCTGGCAAAAGCCGATGTACAGACCGCCCGTGTCATCCTTGATGGCATCCAGAAGGGCTATCCCGAATGGGAGCCGGCAGTCGTCGCCGAGGTCTTGTTCCGGGT
Source organism: bacterium (assembly GCA_024641305.1). GTDB lineage: Bacteria > Actinomycetota > Acidimicrobiia > Spongiisociales > JAENVV01 > JAENVV01. Next base: position 44,193 of record JAHEDI010000009.1, read on the forward strand.
CGACAAAACGCTGGGGGCTCTGCCTCTACTGCCGGTACCGGCCTCCAACGATCTCGACATCGCTTGGCAAGTCTTGCTTACCCAGGTCGTAATGGGCCCGCCGCCGGTCGATTTGACGCCATCAACAGATGTCCCAACCAGCACTACGACCACGACAGTGGGTACGGGCGGCTAGGCAGAACCAGAGTCACCAGGCAGACCCACGCCGAGATCGCTGCTCTGCACGATTCGATCCCTCCCTGCCCGCTTGGCCTCATACATCAGCCGATCCGCTGCAGCCAGCAGGCCCGCGAGAGTCGTGTGAGGACTCTCTGCACTGACTACCCCCATCGAGAACGTGGCCGGCCACGAGTTCGACTGCATTCTGGCATTCAAGACGCCACGACTCTTTTCAAGCGCCGCCACCGCCGCCTGTGAATCGGTTTCGGGCATAAGCACCGCGAACTCATCACCGCCGAGCCGGGCGATGATGTCGGTCGATCGAAGCGTCGAGATCAGCGTGGCGGCGACTTCAGACAGGAGTTCATCGCCAGCCTGGTGACCCAACCGATCATTTACCTGCTTGAAGTGGTCGATGTCGATGAACGCAAGCGACATCGGGCGAGTGTATCGGACGGCTCGCTCAACTTCCCGGCCAGCGAACTCTTCGAACGCCCGGCGATTCTGGACACCTGTCAAGGGGTCGACCCTCGAGAGATCTCGTTCCCGGTCCAGGTTGTCATGAAGGCGGGCGAACAGGATCGCGAAGAGCGCGAAGTACCCGAGTCGCACCGAGGCGTTCCAGTATGGGATCAAGGGCTGGGAGTAAGTATGGCCTGCCGCGTAATCGGCCCATAGCCATATGACGGACGCAAAGACGGCGATGGACAGTGCAGATCGCCGACCAAGGGTCCACGACACCAGCGTGATCGGCATCAAATAGAAGATCGAGAACGAAAATTCTGAACCAGTCCAAACGTCGGCCGCTCCCAGAACCACCGTAAGGAGCAACGCCTCAACCAGGATCAACATGCGTGATTGTCCGGCGACACTGCGCACAATTGCGGTAAGCATCCTCTTCGATCTCACCGACGGGATCATAGGCCCAGTCGTAGGCCGAACACGGTCTTGTGTAGAGCCAGCATTAAGGAGCGATGACTCCATACCGGGCATATGCCCGAATCCCCCGACACAAACCCGCCGAATCCTGGATGTCGCCCGTCATCGGCCCGCTACGATTCCTGCAAATATCCGCCGAGAAACCGAACGAGGCTGGCAGCTCGGCGCCTTCCCTGTCGGGTAATTTGGCTTACACATATTCCCGTCCGGTACAACATCCGTCCCCGCGATCAGAGACGGTCAATTCTCTGCCATAAGGAGCCAGCACATGTCCACCCACCTCTCTCCCCTACTCACCCAATCCACCAATGTGCTGGCAGTCAGGGGAGCCGGAAGCCACCTGTTCGACGAATCCGGGCGCTCATACCTCGACTTCACGTCGGGTATCGGGGTCACCTCGACCGGACACTGTCATCCCAAGGTGGTCGAGGCCGTTCGACACCAGGTCGGGCAGCTCATCCACGGCCAGGTAACGACCGTCATGCACCCGCGGCTTCTGGAGCTGACGGAGCGAATTGGAGCCCACTTACCTCACCCTATCGACTCCATGTTCTTCGCCAACGCCGGCACCGAAGCGGTTGAAGCCGCCGTCCGGCTGGTTCGCCAGGCGACGGGGCGCACCAACCTCATCGTGTTCCAGGGCTCGTTCCACGGTCGCACTACTGCCGCACTGGCGATGACCACCTCGAAGACGACCTACCGCGCCGGTCTTCAGCCGCTCATGTCCGGAGTCTTTGTCGCCCCCTTCCCTTCAAAATTCCGGTATGGATGGTCTGAGGACCAAACCACCGAATTCTGTCTTCGAGAATTCGACCATCTCTTGGCCACCCAAACCTCTCCTGCGGAAACGGCTGGCGTATTCATCGAACCTGTACTGGGGGAGGGCGGCTATGTGCCGGTGACCGCAGGGTTCCTTGAGGGAATAGCTGAACGCTGCCGGCAGCACGGCATCATCTTTGTCGCCGACGAGGTACAAAGCGGTTTCGGGCGCACCGGCAAGTTCTGGGCATATGAACACGGCGACGCCACCCCAGACCTCATAATCATGGCGAAGGGAATCGCGTCCGGGTTCCCGCTGTCGGCGATCGCGGCATCTACCGAGCTGATGAGCAAAGGCTGGCCGGGCTCCCAAGGTGGTACCTACGGCGGGAACGCCGTCGCCGCCGCCGCGGCTATCGCCACGCTCGATGTCATCGAACAGGAGGGGCTCGTGGAACGATCAGCCTCCCTGGGTGTCGTCCTTACGGGACTTCTCAAGGAATTGGCTAGCGAACACCCGTATCGCATCGGCGACGTGCGCGGACCCGGCCTCATGGTTGCCACCGAGTTTGTTGATGACTTCGGGAACCCTGACCCGGCCACGGCGAAGGCGGTTCTGAAGGCTGCCGAAGCCGAGGGGCTCCTCCTGCTCGGTTGCGGTGCCTACGGAAACATCATCCGGTGGATCCCACCGCTGATCGTCACGGAGGCCGAAATCGCCGAGGGAGTCGACATGTTCCGACGAGCATTGAAGCGAGTACTTTCGGAGTGAGCGTCGCCGTCGAGTTCAACCAGGTTTCCAAGGCGTTCGGCACGGTAAAGGCGGCCGACAGTGTCAACCTCATCATCGAAGATGGCGAGTTCTTTTCGATGTTAGGCCCATCGGGGTCAGGCAAAACGACCTGTCTCCGGCTCGTTGCCGGATTCGAGACGCCCGACTCAGGGCACATCTTGCTGCACGGCGTTGACGTATCATCGCTTCCCCCACACGCCAGAGACGTCAACACCGTGTTCCAGGACTACGCCCTTTTTCCTCACATGTCGGTTGCCGAGAATGTCGAATACGGGCTCAAAGTTAAAGGCGTCGCCCCGGCCGAACGGCGTACCAAGGTCGCCGACGCCTTGGCTCTGGTTCACCTCGACTCACATGCAGAACGCCGACCGTCCCAACTGTCCGGCGGCCAACGTCAGCGGGTCGCCCTGGCCAGAGCCCTGATCAACGAACCCTCGGTCCTACTACTTGACGAACCACTCGGCGCCCTCGATCTCAAACTGCGCCAGACGATGCAGACCGAACTGAAAAACATCCAACGCCAGGTCGGGATCACGTTCATTTTCGTTACGCACGATCAAGAGGAGGCGCTGACGATGAGCGATCGCATCGCCGTATTCAACAACGGCCAGATCGAACAGATCGGCACCCCGAGCGAAATCTATGAGAGTCCCCGCAACCTCTTCGTCGCAGAGTTTGTCGGTACTTCGAATGTCTTCGATTCCGGCCTGGCCGAACAGCTGCTCGGGTCCCGGGATCGCTTCACCGTCCGACCAGAGAAGATCAGGCTCGGAGTCGCCGGCGAATGTACTGTCACCGGCACCATCACTGATCTTGTCTACCTGGGCATGTACACCCGTTACCGGATCGACGTCCAGGGTATCCAACTGACCGTCGCAGAACAGAACACCGAATCAAGACTTGCCATGTCGTCGCACGCGGTGGGCGACGAAGTCCAGGCAAGTTGGAGCAAAGAGTCTTGTCGACTCCTGGCGTGAAGCCAATGACGCAAGACGCAACAGTAAAAAACGAGAGGAGAGAATGACCATGCATAAACGTGGTATTTCGATGGCCATTGTTACGGCAATCGTATTAGCAGCTTGCGGAGGTGGCGGAGAGGCCGACCAGGCGGGCCCCATCACCAAGGTGGGAGATGGCGAGGGAACGGTAGTTATTGTCGCCTGGGCAGGATATATCGAGGACGGCACAACTGATCCCGCCTATGACTGGGTCACCGGGTTCGAGGAATCTACCGGTTGTCAGGTCGAGGTGAAGACGGCCGGGACGTCGGACGAAATGGTCGCCCTCATGACCGAGTCAAAGGACTTCGACCTCGTGACCGCGTCTGGCGATGCCAGCTTGCGGCTTATCGCTGGTGGAACGGTCCAGGAAGTCAATACGGATCTGATCCCGAGCTGGAACACCGTCGATTCCCGACTCCAAGAGGCGCCCTGGCACTTTGTCGATGGCAAACATTATGGAACCCCGTACCAATGGGGAGCGAACGTGCTGATGTACAACACTGACGTCTTCGGAACCGACGCACCGACTTCCTGGAACGTCGTGTTTGAGGAAACCACGCTCCCCGATGGGGCGTCGAACGCCGGACGGGTTCAGGCCTATGACGGACCCATCTATGTTGCGGATGCAGCGTTGTATCTCAAGACTGCTCGACCAGACCTGGGCATAACCGACCCCTATCAGCTGAACGAAGAACAGTACCAAGCATCGCTTGAACTATTGCGCGCACAGCGCAAGCTGGTTGGCCGCTACTGGCACGATGCCTTTGTCCAGATCGAGGACTTCACAAACGAGGGAGTGGCGGCATCATCGTCATGGCCATTCCAGGTGAACATTCTGGCGTTCGATGGGCAACCGATCGCATCCACGATCCCCGTCGAGGGCGCGACTGGCTGGGCAGACACGACCATGATGCACAAGGATGCCCCACATCCCAACTGCGCATACAAGTGGCTTGACTGGTCCCTGAACCCGGCCCTCCAGGGTGATCTAGCGGCCTGGTTCGGTTCGGTGCCGTCGGTGCCGTCGGCGTGTGACGGCAACGACCTGCTGGGAGCGGACGGTTGCAAGACCAACGGAATCGAGAACTTCGATCAGATCTCGTTCTGGAAGACCCCCACCGAGGACTGCAACGGAACTGGCACCGACTGCGTGCCATATCGCCGCTGGGTTACCGACTATCTGGCCGTGATCGGCGGGCGCTAGACAAAGATCGGGGTCGGGTGGGGAAGGCTTCGGCCTTCCCCACCCCCTCATGCCGTTCAGGGAATTTTCATTGATACGACGCCTCAGCACCTACTTCTACACCAGACGCCGACTGCGCTTGGCGTTGTTACTGGCGTTGCCGGTTGGATGGCTCGTGGTCGTTTACGGCGGGAGCCTCGGGTCGCTGTTGCTGAACAGTTTCTTCCGAATCGACTCATTCTCTGGCACGATCGATCGCACGCCCACCCTTGAGACCTGGCGGCAAGTGTTCACCGACGCCAACATGGCTGTCGCCGGTCGCACGATTGGGATGGCCACTGCGGTAACCATCGCTTCGGTACTCATTGGATTTCCGCTCGCCTACCGCATCGCCCGATTCACATCAGGCAGGGCCAAAACCGCTCTGGTACTGGCGGTGCTCATCCCGCTCTGGTCGTCATATCTGGTACGGGTGTACGCCTGGAAACTGCTGCTGGCGAGTGAGGGGGTCGCCGCATGGTTCTTCAATGTCTTCGGCGCCAGTTCGGTGCTCGGTTGGATCCTGAGTCTCCCGCTCATCGGTGGACCGTCACTATCGACGTCGTCGCTCGGGCAATTCCTGGTCTTCACGTATATCTGGTTGCCCTACATGGTCTTGCCAATGCAGGCAGCCGTCGAGCGGCTACCCGAGTCGCTGCTTGAGGCATCCGCAGACTTGGGCGCTTCACCGGCTACCACCTTTCGCCGCATCACCTGGCCGCTGATCCTTCCTGGGGTAGCTGCCGGCTCGATCTTTACTTTTTCACTCACCCTGGGCGACTACATCATCCCGACCATCATCGGGAACTCAAGTCCGTTCATTGGCCTAGCGATCTACAGCCAGCAGGGGGTGGCCGGGAACCTGCCTCTGGCCGCTGCTCTGGCGATTATCCCGGTTGTGGTTATGGGCTTGTATCTGACGGGCGCCCGCAAGCTCGGCGCGTTCGAGGCATTGTGAAGGCCCGGGCTCCCCGATCATTGACCGTGCTGGCCACGGCCGGGCTGATGTACCTTCATATACCGATTCTCTTCGTCTTTCTGTACGCGTTCACCACTGAAGACGCCGCATTCACCTTCCCACCTCCGGGTCTGACCATGAGATGGTTTGGCGTAGCTGCCCAGAATGACGATATCCGTCAAGCGCTTGGCCTATCCCTCATGGTGGCCGCGGTCGCCACCACGACCGCACTCATTCTCGGAACCTTGGCAGCAGGTGCTGTTTGGCGCACGAAGTTCTTTGGCAGAGATACGCTGTCCCTCTTCATCGTGCTTCCGATTGCGCTGCCGGGAATCATCACCGGCATTGCGCTACGGTCGGCGATCAGCCTCACCGGAGTCAGCTTCTCTTTCTGGACGCTTGTCATCGGCCACGCCACGTTCTGTGTGGCGGTGGCCTACAACAACGTCATCGCCCGAATGCGACGGCTCAACCCGAATCTGCTGGAGGCATCAGCAGACCTGGGTGCCAGCGGATGGCAAACGTTTCGCTACGTGCTGATGCCCCAACTCGGTTCAGCGATCATCACCGGCGGAATGCTGGCATTTGCGCTAAGTTTCGACGAAATTATCGTGACGACGTTCACGGCCGGGAACCAGCAGACCCTCCCCATCTGGATCTTTTCGTCACTCGTGCGGCCACGCAACCGTCCAGTGACCAACGTTGTTGCGTTGTTGGTGATCGCCATTACCTTCGTCCCGATCATCCTTTCTCAACGGTTCGCCGCGCGGACCGAGAACCAGTGACCATCGACAAGCAAACCTGAGGAGAACACCATGCAAACCTTCATGAATTTCGTCAACGGTGCCTACGTCGAGGCAGCCGATGGTCGCACCTCGGCGGTTATAAATCCTGCCACTGGCAGTCAGTATGCAACCGCACCGTTGTCGGGTCCTGCTGACATCGACCGTGCCATGCGCGCCGCCCAGTCAGCCTTCGAGGGGTGGCGGGAAGCCACCCCTTCCGATCGGTCTCTCGCACTGCTTCGTATCGCCGACGCCGTCGAAGCGAGAGCCGACGAGTTGGTCGCCCTCGAAGTTGAAAACACCGGCAAGCCCCGGTCAATGACGATGGCCGAAGAGATCCCGCCGATGGTCGATCAGATCCGTTTTTTTGCCGGCGCCGCTCGTCATCTGGAGGGCAAGGCGGCCGGTGAATATATGAGCAGAATGACCTCATTCGTTCGCCGGGAACCGATCGGCGTCTGCGCTCAAGTTGCGCCATGGAACTACCCGATGATGATGGCCGTCTGGAAGTTTGCTCCGGCCATCGCAGCTGGCAACGCCGTCGTTCTCAAGCCGAGCGACACCACCCCGGCCTCAACAACACTATTGGCAGAGATCGCCGCAGAATTTCTGCCTGATGGCGTGTTGAACGTCGTCTGCGGTGATCGCGACACGGGACGGGCGATGGTCGTCCACGACATTCCCGCCATGGTTTCCGTGACGGGTTCGGTTCGGGCGGGCATGGAAGTTGCCGAGTCGGCATCCCATTCTCTCAAAAAAGTGCATCTGGAATTGGGCGGTAAGGCGCCGGTGGTGGTCTTCGACGACGCCGATCTCGAAGCCACGGCCGAGGGAATCGCCGGAGCCGGATATTTCAACGCCGGCCAGGACTGCACGGCGGCCACAAGAGTCCTGGCGAGTCCCGGAATCTACGATGAGCTCATCGCCGCCTTGGCTGACCAGGCCGCGGCGACCAAGACCGGCGGACCCGACGACGAGGACGCCGCTTTCGGGCCCGTCAATAACGCCAACCAGTTCGCCAGGGTCACTGGATTTGTGGACCGAACTCCGAACCACGCCCGGGTTGTGGCAGGAGGATCCGGCCTGGGTGGCAGCGGCTACTTCTATCACCCCACGGTCATCGCCGATCTGCGTCAGGACGACGAGATGATCCAAAACGAAATCTTCGGTCCTGTCATTACCGTTCAACGTTTCTCAGACGAGGACGAGGCGGTCGCCTGGGCCAACGGGGTCGAATATGGTCTGGCGTCGAGCGTCTGGACGACCAACTTCGGACGGGCCATGCGGATGGCCAAGCGCCTCGACTTCGGATGCGTGTGGATCAACACGCACATTCCGCTGGTCGCTGAGATGCCTCATGGCGGATACAAACGATCCGGGTATGGCAAAGATTTGTCCTCCTACTCGTTCGAGGACTACACCCGAATCAAGCACGTTATGGCCAACCTCGACAGTTGACAATTCGTCGAGACGGGCCGAAGGCGTTTGACTAATGTCGCGAACGATACATGGAGGCGTATGAGAATTGGACTCATCAATCAGTTGCACGGTGCGCCTGATGCGCCCCGACCCACACCCACCTGGGCATCGATTAGCGAGCGAGCCAGAGTCGCTGAGTTCTGTGGGTTCGATTCGTTTGTGTTCGAGGATGCCCTGTTGTATCGGGATTCGGTCACGCAAGGGTGCTGGGAATCGTTCTCGATCGCAGCCGCCCTGGCGGCCACAACCAGCACAATCGAGATCGGTCAGTCGGTCGTCAATGCCCCTTACCGGTCCCCTGCCCTGACAGCCAAGATGGCCGAGACCATCGATGAAATATCCGGCGGTCGCTATATCTTCGGACTGGGAGCCGGCAATACCGACGACTCCGACTACGAGGCGTACGGCTTTCCAACCGACAGGCGCTATTCCCGTTTCGCCGAGGCTATCGCGATCATTCACGGTCTGCTCAAGAACGGCGCAATCGACTACGACGGCCAGTTCCACTCCGCCCGCCGATCTGAACTCGTGTTACGCGGCCCTCGTTCTGGAGGACCACCCATCGTCATCGCCGGTGGAGCTCCCAAGATGCTCCGACTCGTGGCCAAATACGCCGATGGTTGGAACTGGTGGACGGGAGATCCTGGGAGTGCTGCCACCACGCTCGGGCCGATTGTCGATGAGCTTGAGATCGCCTGCCAGGAGGTCGGCCGCGATCCCGCGTCGCTGTTCCGGTCACTCGACGTGTACTCCGTCGACGCCACGAACGTCTCCGGTTCGGCCGAGGTCATTAGCGGTCCACCGGAACACATTGCCGAAACCCTCGTCAGATTCGGGGCCCTCGGCTTTGATGAAGTGCGCTGCGACGTCTACCCGAAAACCATTGAGGCTATCGAGGCAATGTCCAAAGTCGTCCAGTTGGTCCATGCGGCGTAGATCACGAGTCTGACGTACGATGGCGAGATGATCGGATTCTCCCAACAGATCGACGTACGTGGGGCGCCGCATGTGGTGTTCGAACTACTCGGCGACATGAACGACCTTGACCTTTGGAACCCGAGCGTATCTAGTTCGCGTCGAACCCAAGGCGACCGCTGGGAACTCGGGTCGCGGTATGAGTCGACGGTCGTCCGCGGTCCCATCGAAATGTCCGCCAAGTCGACGCTTGTGGCTATCGAGTCTGGGCGAACCGTCCGCTACGAGGGTTCAATCGGCCCGTTCTGGTCGGTAGACACGTTGAACTTCCGACCGTCCCGATTGGGAACCCAGATCACGTTCCATAACCAGACCGGAACGCCTCCTTGGATGCGGCCGTTTCATCCGTTACTCCATGCTCTGTTCCAACGACAAGCCAAACGGGCCGTCAACGGTGCTCTTGACTATGTGGCTACTCACCCCGAAGACCCAGAGTTGGCCTGACTCGACCCGGTGTCACCCGAACGCAAGATTGCTTCGTCTGTACTCACGAGGGGCTGCACCGTGCGCCCCACAAGGAGGTAACTCGTATGGCGACGCAAACCGAACAAATGCCTGCGATCGAGCGGAGGTCCGGAACGAACATCATTGCCGCCGGCGTGCTGTGGCTGGCTGCCCTGGGCTTGGCAATCGCTGCGGACGTCCTGGAAGCCACGTCGGGTGCGTTCGACGGGACGGCGGAGACCCTCTGGGGCATCATGACAGTCGCCATCGTGACCGCAGGGTTGCTGACCGTCGCAGGTTTGGCCGGCCTCCGAAGAGACCTCGTTATGGGTAGGGCCGGAATGGTCGGCCTGATCCTCGCCGGGCTCGGCAGCGCCTTCGGCGTCGTGGCGTGGGCGTACCCAATCTGGGGCGGCCTCCTCGGAATCGGGATGCTCATATTCAGTCTCGCACTCATCCGACAGGGTCAGGCGCCTCGCTGGGCCGCCACCTCATTCGGGTTTGGGATGCTGACCGGCATCGCGATCTTCTTTCTTCTCGCCCTGCTCAAGGTTGGCTCTATCAACTCGTATGGTGATTACCCGGTTGCCAGCAATATTGGAGCAGCCGTCATGTTGGCAACCAGTGCGCTTGGCTCAATCGGGGTTGGACGGTGGCTCAACAGCCGCTGACCAGAAGCCGCTTGTCGGCATGGACGACGGGCCGACCGGTGTCAACTTGCCTGTAACCTGTTCAGGATGAGCCCTGCCCCAGAACCGAAGTCCGCTACCGAGGCCCTCAAGGAGTGCGACGCCGCGCTCGTCAAGCTCGACAAAACCTGTTGCGATCCGGGGCGAAGCCCTCAGATGGCAGCCTTGGCGGCCACGCTCGCCAGCGCCCGAAGCTTCGTCGAGCTGAGCGCCGCCGATCCAACCCTGGCGAGTCGGGCCATTGCCGAACTTGAAGATGCCGGCGCCCAGGTCGGACGTCTCCAGGTTGGTTGTTGTGCCCCGAACCGCATGCCTCTGTACGTCACAATCCTGGGCGGACTCACCGAGTCCCAACTTCGTCTCAACGCATCGCTCGGTCTCGGCCACTAAGTCCAACCCCGCCCATTTGTTGATCGAGTGTGCATACGATGTGGACTATCCAGTCTGGATGCACACTCGTCCGGGCGGACGGTCGACGGTGATAGCCTTCCGACGATGACACCACCTCTCTTCTCGCTCGAAGGCCGAACCGCGCTCATCACCGGGTCCGGCAGCCCAACCGGCATCGGGTTTGCCTCCGCCCGGATGCTGGCTTCCCTTGGAGCTCGCGTGGCGGTGACCTCGACGACCGAACGAATCCACAAGCGGGTATCTGAACTACGAAGTCTGGGATTTGAGGCGTTCGGTACCGTCGGTGATCTGACCGACGAACGGACCGTCGAACGGATCACCGATCAGTCATTATCTGCGTTCGGCTCCGTGGACATTCTCGTGAACAACGCCGGCATGACAAGCGTCAGCCAGCCAGGAGACGAAGAAGCCGGTGAGGTGGCAGAGCTCCCCTATTCACAGTGGCGGGCCTCGATCGAACGAAATCTCGATACGGCCTTCCTAATGTCCCGGGCATCCATACCCCGGATGCGGCAGGCGGGATGGGGCCGGATCATCTCGGTCGGGAGCGTTACCGGGCCGGTCATGGCGATGCGAAAAGACCCGGCCTACGCAGCTTCCAAGGCGGCCATCGTCGGTCTGACCAAATCACTTGCCGTCGATAACGCTAGCCACGGTATTACTGCCAATGTGGTGGCACCCGGTTGGATCGAAACCGGCTCGCAGACCGCCAACGAACGATCAGAGGGCTTGGCCACACCGATCGGTCGAAGCGCTACGCCTGACGAAGTGGCCAGTGCAGTTGCCTGGCTCGCCACGCCGGGGGCGGGCTACATCACGGGCCAGTGTCTGATCGTCGATGGTGGGAACTCCGTCGCAGAGGAACGCTCGTAGCCAAAGACTGGCGAGTGCCCCACTAACGGACCGAGCTAACACAGCGAGCAGGCCTCGGACGCAGACCAGGTCCATGGCCTCTGATTCGGTACATCACTCCGACGGATACTGAGTTTGAAAGGAGTGGATCATGCGACAGAGATCTATCGCGTTGCTTGCTCTGCTACTCACAGCATGCGGCACCGATGGAAGCGTCACGACGACCCTTGGATCATTGCCCACCGACCCGGCCATCATTACGAGCATCCCGGCGGTCGCATTGACTGCGACTCAACCGACAACTCCGCCTCCACCAATTGAGCCTGTCGATCAGGTCGCGCGCAGTATCACCGTTGGCGGCATGGGTGCCGAATACGCAGAACCTGTGCGATGCATTGTTGACATCGGAGTCACGAGTCGCCGAACGACCGTAGAAGAATCCAGCCAGGCAGCAACGGCGGCGGCATCGGCCATGATGGACGCTCTACAGGCGACCGGAGTTGAATCGGCCGATATCCAGACGTCGGAATTCTCGGTTGGGGCCGTCTACGGCTACTACACCGAGTGGCCTGAGATAACCGGATACGAGACCCGGCTTGGCTACCGTGTGGCGATCCCTGACGTCAGCGGGATCGGCCCGATCCTGACCAGCGCCATCAAGGCCGGCGGCGATGATGTGACAGCCTGGGGAATCCGATTCGAAGCCGATCCGCTTCCCCTGATGGAAGGCGCCCGTTCCCATGCTTGGGCTGATGTGAGGGCCAGGGCCGAATCTCTGGCATCCCTCGCAGGAGAACCGTTGGGAGAGGTACTGGACATCCACGAGAAGGTACTCGTGACTTCTCCGCAGGGGATGATGCAAGGTGGGGAAGGCGACTCGGCATCATTCGACATTCCGGTTTCCCCAGGAGTATCCGGGGTGGTCATTTTGTTGACCGTCACGTTCGCCATCGGCGACTGACCGCGGTGACGCGGGAGCGGCCCCCAATGGAGGCCTCTCCCATCATCAACTTCGCTCTACGTCAGTCGCACCAAGCGAACAGTTCTGGACTGTCCAGGTGGAGTTGAAAGACCTGGTTGATCGGCAGGTAGGCCTCATTGCCAAGATCGGCACGAATAAGGCCCTCGTACGCCGTGCCCGAGTTGATATCAAACGCTGCGTAATTGACCTGCCCCTTGGCAGCGGCCTTGAAAGCCCCGAGTGAACGGAGGGTGGCCTGTCCGGCGCGAAGGCAATCGGTGTCCGGAGTCCGAGGAGCGGCCAGTGCTGGCGCGGCGGTGATACCAACCGCCATGGCGGCAATCAGAACGAGTGAGCTCAGACGATGTTTCATGCTTGTTCCCTTCTCCTGAGGTTCCCTTTGAACCTCTATTTAGTGATAAATACGGAGCCGGTCGGAATGTGGATGAGCCATCGTGTCCACGAGCTAGCGTTGGACCAACAGGAGGGTGCTGTGCCAGAACGTCACGACCGGAAACGAGCCTCGGTGGCCGACAACGTGGAGCGGCAGACCGGCCAATCGCTCGATGACTGGATCGAAGTCATAGGAGAAAGCGGCTTGACGGCCTTTGGGACGATCGTCGATTGGCTCAAACGAGAGCATGGTCTCGGAAAGTCTCACGCCCGATTGGTCGCAGAAGCGCATCGCGATCACAGCACCTGAACGCTCAGTCCTCTGGCGGGCACGAACCTCTCGCCTGACGTCCACCCCAACCCGAAGGGCACGCCATGCCACCGAGATTGACCGTTGCCGCAACCGTACTTGGAGCTCCCGATGCCAGGGCACTGGCGTCGTTCTACCGACAACTGCTCGGCTGGGATGTCAAGGTTGAGGAGGCCAACTGGGTGATGTTGAAGCCGCCAGGCGGCGGAACCGGTTTGTCGTTTCAAACTGAAACCGAATACGTGCGGCCCGTGTGGCCAAGCGGACCTGGCGATCAGCAGATAATGGTCCATCTCGACATTTCGACCGACGATCTCGCCGCAGCTGTCGACTGGGCAATCGGTGCGGGGGCGGTCCTCGCCGACCATCAACCGCAAGAGGACGTACGCGTCATGCTGGACCCGGCCGGCCACCCGTTCTGCCTTTTCTAGGCGCGAACACGGTGTCTTCCGACCGGTCGGTCCCGACCATCTTTGCTCACGTTTGAACAGGCGTGTACAATTCGGCGTGATGCCTCTCGTGACCCTCGCTCACCCGTGAATCAAGCGCAACGCCGGATTCATGAGGCCGCTATCCGCCTGTTCGCCGAGCACGGCAACCAGCGCGTTTCGGTTAGCGATCTCGCCCAGGCCGCCGGAGTGGCCCGCGGAACGATATATAACAACATCGAATCCCCCGAGTACCTCTTTGAGCAGGTGGCCGCCCAACTCGCTGCCGAAATGCATGAACGAGTGACCGGCTGCGATCAGAACTCAGATCCGGCCCACCGGCTCGCCAACGACATCCGGTTCTTCGTGCGGCGCGCCCATGAAGAACCGCAGTGGGGTTGGTTCGTCTACCGCTTCGGGATCAACAACGACTCGTTGCGCGACCTCCTCAACGGGACGCCGATGCGGGCTGTCACCAAAGGCGTCGACCGACATCGCTATGACCTTCGGGAGGAGTTGCTTCCGGGGGCCATGGCCATGATCGCCGGAACGACCCTCACGGCAATGTGGATGGTGCTCGAAGGCCACCAGACTTGGCGAGAAGCTGGTTCGGGTGCCGCAGAACTCGTCCTGCGCAGCTTCGGCATCGATCCGAGTGAAGCACGGCGTCTCGCTGAAACCGACCTCCCTCCCCTGCCGCCCACCTCCCCGGATTTGCATGTTGTTTCATAACCAAACCATCAGGAGATGTACTCATGGCTGACGCCTACATTTACGATGCCGTTCGCACCCCACGTGGTCGCGGCAAGAACACCGGCGCATTGCACACCACCAAACCAGTCACTCTCGTAACCGGATTGTTGAATGCGATCCGCGAACGCCACCCCCACCTCGATCCCGCCTCCGTTGACGACATCGTGCTCGGCACCGTTGAGCCCCACGTAGAGCAGGGTGGCGTGCTCGCCCGCACGGCCGCCCTCGCTGCAGGGTTTTCCGAGACCGTTCCTGGCGTCCAACTAAACCGGTACTGCGGGTCCGGATTGGAAGCCGTCAACCAGGCCGCCGCCCGGGTGCGGGCGGGGTGGGAGGACGTGATCCTGGCTGGCGGATCCGAATCGATGTCCCGGGTCGCAATCGGCTCGGGGGGAGATCCGTGGGCGATGGACCCGGCTACCAACTACGAGACGTCGTTCGTCCCGCAGGGCATCAGCGCCGACCTCATTGCCACGATCGAAGGATTCACCCGTCACGACGTCGACGCATTCGCGGTCGAGTCGCAAGGCCGGGCTGCCAAAGCTTGGGCGGACGGCCGGTTCGACCGTTCGATCATTCCGGTCGTCGACATCGCCGGCCAAGTGGTCCTCGACCGGGACGAACACATGCGCCCCGGTACGAGCATGGACGACCTAGCCAAGTTGCCGCCCGCATTTTCTGCAATGGGTCAGATGGGCGGTTTCGACGCCGTTGCACTACAGAAGTACACGCGGGTCGAGGAAATCAACCATGTCCACACGGCTGGCAATTCCTCGGGCATCGTCGACGGGGCCGCGCTGGTTGTGGTCGGCAGCCAGGAAGCAGGAAAGAAGTACGGAATGCAGGCAAGGGCTCGCGTCGTCTCGGTCGGAGTGGTTGGCGCCGAGCCGACCATCATGTTGACCGGACCCGCTCCAGCCTGCCGGAAGGCTCTTACCAAAGCGGGGATGACCGTTGGCGATATCGACCTCATCGAAATCAACGAAGCGTTCGCGTCGGTCGCACTCAAGTTGATGCGCGACCTCGGTGTCGATCACGACATCACCAACGTCAACGGAGGGGCCATCGCCATGGGACACCCGCTGGGAGCCACCGGGGCCATGCTGCTTGGCACGATGGTCGACGAGTTAGAGCGTCGGGACCTGAACACCGCACTCATCACATTGTGCATTGGTGGCGGCATGGGGATCGCCACCATCATTGAGCGAGTCTGAACGGAAACCGTGACCATGAACCTTGAAACGATCCAGTACAACCAGGACGAAAACGGCCTCGTTACGTTGACGCTTGACGACCCACAACAGTCGGCCAACACGATGCGTCGGCAATTCGTCGAGGACTACATCGCCGTCGTCGACCATATCGAGGTCAACAAGGCCGACATCTCCGGTGTGCTCATCACGTCGGCAAAACCGACATTCTTCGCCGGAGGAGATCTCCGTGAGCTGATCGCCGCCACCCCCGACGACGCTCCTGCATTCGTCGAATTCTCAAACCGGTTAAAGCGTGCCATGCGAGCCCTCGAAACACTGGGGATGCCCGTTGTTGCGGCGATCAATGGAGCGGCACTCGGCGGCGGGCTCGAGATCGCCCTGGCCTGCCACTACCGGGTAGCGATGGACAACCCGTCGACTCGCATCGGCCTTCCCGAGGTGACCCTGGGGTTGCTTCCCGGCGGAGGTGGGGTCGTGAGAACGGTTCGACTACTTGGGGTCATCGAAGCCCTGACGAAAGTACTCATCCAGGGCCAGCAGATGCGGGTGGCAGATGCCAAAGCCGTCGGACTGGTCGACGAGATCGCCGCCGACTCCGATGCCATGCTGTCTGCTGGCAAGGCCTGGATTGTCGCGAACCCCAAGGCGACTCAGCCATGGGACGCCCGCGGCTACAAGATGCCAGGTGGGACCCCAACCCATCCCATGCTGGCCGCCAACCTGCCGGCCATTCCGGCGACGTTGAGGGCGCAGACGAAGGGCGCCCATTACGACGCGCCACACCACATCATGTCGGCAGCCGTCGAAGGTGCATCGGTGGACATCAATCGGGCGTTCGAGATCGAAACTCGCTATTTCGTCGACCTGGTGTGCCACTCGCCCCAGGCCAAGAACATGACGCAGGCGTTTTTCTTCGACCTCCAGGCGATCAACAAGGGAGGCTCACGTCCCGACGGTTTCGAACGCTGGTCTGCCACCAGGGTGGCGGTGCTTGGCGCCGGCATGATGGGGGCAGGTATCGCCTATCAATGCGCCCGATCAGGGATTGACGTTGTGCTCAAAGATGTCTCACTTGAAGCGGCCGAGAAGGGCAAGGCATACAGCGAGAACCTGGTCACGAAAGCAGTCAAGCGGGGCAAGCTCAGCCAGGACAAAGCCAATGCCCACTTGAACCGAATCACCCCAACCGACTCCTACGAGAACCTGGCGGGCTGTGATCTGGTAATCGAAGCCGTATTCGAATCACCGGACCTGAAGAAACAGGTCTTTGCCGACACCGAATCTGTCGTGGCGGCCGACGCACTCTTGTGTTCAAACACGTCAACGTTGCCGATCACCGATCTGGCGACCGGCGTTTCACGACCGCAGGACTTTATCGGGCTGCACTTCTTCTCACCGGTCGACAAAATGCCCCTCGTCGAGATCATCGTCGGCAAGGAGACTTCGGACGCCGCTCTTGCCAAAGCTGTCGACCTCGTACTCCAGATCGGCAAGACTCCGATCGTCGTCAACGATTCCCGGGGGTTCTTTACGTCCCGGGTGATCGGTGGTTTCGTCAACGAGGCCATGGCCATGTTGACCGAAGGCATCAACCCGGTGATGATCGAGCGAGCCGGCAACCAGGCCGGGTATCCCGCTCCCCCGTTACAGCTCATGGATGAGCTGACCCTGACCCTGCCAGCCAAGATCATGGCGCAGAACCGGGCAGGGGCAGAAGCGGCCGGGGTCGAGTATGTCCCCCACCCCGCCGAAACGGTCGTCGAGCAAATGCTGGCCGCCGGACGAGCAGGCCGGTCCAGTGGTGCAGGTTTCTATGACTATGACGAGTCGGGGCAACGCCAGAAGCTATGGCCAGGACTGTTTGAAATGTTCGGAATCGAGAACGACCGCCACTTGCAAGTCGACGACGAAGACCTGGTGAAAGACATGTCCGAGCGGATGCTCTTCGGAGAAGCGATCGAAACGGTCAAATGCTTCGACGAAGGCGTCATCACGTCATACGCCGATGCCAATATCGGGTCGATCTTCGGAATCGGGTTCCCTCCATGGACCGGCGGGGTTGCCCAATACGTCGATCAGTACCCCGGCGGAACAACCGGCTTCGTAGCTCGCTGCAAGGAATTGTCTGATCGATATGGCGACCGGTTTATAGCACCAGCCTCTCTGGTGACCAAGGCTGATGGCGGCGAACCCTTCCGACCGCCCGGAGCCGGTTGAACCGGGCCTAAGGGGCGAGCAGTTCGGCCAGCGACGGGTTATCGATCTCGGACCCGAGTAGGCGAGCAGCTTGTCCGGCGCTCTCGTCACCAAGGGCTTCGGTATGGAGCAGCGACCGAACCAACAGTTCCTTCATGCCGGTTCGCGAGGCCAGCGAGCGCATCAAGGCGGCCCAGGATCCGGTCTCGGGGTGGCCGTGACGCCGACCCATCTCGCATTGAGCGTCGAGGATGTACGCGTCCAACCAGACGTACGGATCGGCCAGGCGATTGCATCGGATCCGGGCATCGGCGAGGATCTCAAACGCCCGTTCAGCATGCCCGGCGGTTTCAGCGGCCAAAGCGAGCCCGCGAGCTGACATACCCTCCCAACAGGGATCGCCAAGCTGACAAGCTCTTGCGAAGGCTTGGTCGAGGAACTCAGAAGCCAGGGCTGGCCGCGATCGCCCCAATTCGACCTCCCCTCGCATAGCCTGTGGCCACGGCAAGAACGCCAGCCAACGACCTCGTTCACATAGGTCGATCGAGAGATCGAGGCTTCGGGTCGCCTCATCGAAATCGCCTCGGAGGAGATGAATTCGACCGAGCATCGACAGGGCATAGACCTCCCTTGGGGCCTCGCCCGCCGCACGGGCGGCTTCCAAACCTTTGTCGAGGTGAGCCAAAGCTTCTGGATAATTGGCGCGATCGCTCTCGACAGACCCGAGATACATTTCGGCTTTGGCAACCATCGATAACGAATCCTTGCCAAGAGAAAGGGCATCGGTTAACCACAACTCGGCCCGGTCATAACGAGCCCTTAGGAAATCGACATACCCAATCTCTGCGCGAGCCTGGGCCGCTAGTCCCGGTTCGTCAATAGTCACCGCAATCTCATCAGCGACGTGCAATGCGGCCACCCCCTCCTCGTCCTGGCCGCGAAGCGAATGAATCAGCGCCTCCGCAAGGGCGAGGCGGGAAGTAACTCGCAGCCGATCAAAAGAGGCCCTATCGGCCAGCGCCACGCCGCTGCGCAAGGAATGAAGTCCGGCCTCGGTAGCCCCGGCGGCCACCGCGGCCACGCCGGACTCAACAGTCGCTTCAACCGAAACGGAATCGGTCAGCCCGTCGTCCTGAACGAGCGGAACGCGTATCGCGGCTTGGACGGACGGGCCTGGGGTCACCCCCAACTCGGCGGCGAACAATCGGGTGCAGGCCGCCAGTTGACGGTTGGCGGCCTGCTCATCGCCGGCCAGTCGGTACAGCCGCAGAAGCAAAGCCTGATGATTCTCATCGAGGGCGTTCATCCCAACCAGACTTACGGCATAACCGATCGCACGGACCAGGTCACCCATCGACATCATGCCGAGCGCTGCCTCATGCAACATGGCTTCGGTGGCCGCAGCCAGGTAACGTTGCTCAGACAAAAGCCACGTTTCGAAAATGGCCGCATCTTGGAAGGTAGCTCCTTCGAGAAGTTCCGAACCGAACCCTGGCAGGAGAACGGCTTCGGCCCACGTCCCCTTCGTGAGTACGTTGACGTCTACCGAAACATCTTCCGGTAACTGGAGACCCAGTGGGTCGCCTTCGATGGATCCGCTTACACCGACCGCTCGACGGATCTCGCCGATACTCCAACGCAAAGCTCTGAGAGGATCGTCGGCAGCCCCGAACAACAGTGAAGCGAGCTGACTTCGAGACGGCGGCCGCTCGGTCAACATCAGATAGGCAAGAAGCGCCCAACTTTTCCGACTTCGGAACCGGTAAATCTCCTCCGATCCGTCAGTGATGGACGGGCGGCCCAAAAGATGGATGGCAAAACTCATACGGTTTCCAAGAAAAATGAACCTACATCAAGAAGTCGTCAAACGCTGCGTCAAACAGCCATGCGGTTCAATGCCCCCAGAACCTCGAAAACGTCGGGGTCACGAACGGATAGGAACCACCCATGTCACTCTACCTGGATGTCCATACCATCGAAGGCGGCGTTTCGGCCGACGACGTAGCCGGCGCCCATGCCGCAGATCTCGCCACGCAAGAGGCCCACGGGGTCCGTTATCTGAAGTATTGGGTTGACGAGCAAGCGGGCAAAATCTTCTGCCTGGTCGAAGCACCTGACGCCGAGGCAGCCAATACCGTTCATCGCGAAGCCCACGGACTCGTTGCGGACGAAATCTATCCCGTTACCGAATTCGAATAGGCCGCACGTGGCCGACAATAGAACGCTCCAAATCGACCAGGGTGAAAATGAGTGATCTGAACGACATGATGCAGGCAGCCGAGTCGGAATGGCTCGAAAAATGGACAGATGGGCCCACGGAGAAAACTTCAAGCTTGCTCTCCCCTGGAACCCCGGCGCCCGATCTGGCCATGCCGGACCAGTCTGGGACCGTTAGGCACCTGGCAGAGTTTTGGGCCGGAGGACCGGCCTTGATCATGTTCTGGCGCCACTTTGGTTGCAGCTGCGGCGCAGACCGGGCACGGCGACTTATCGCCGAATACGATACATACGAACAAGCCAACCTGACTCCGGTAATCATCTCCCAAGGTGAACCGGAGCGGACCGCAATCTACGGAACCACCCATGGCATACCCTGTCCAATCTTGTGCGATCCCGATCACGACGCCTATCGAAAATTCGGTGTCGGGCAGTGGGCGGTGGAACAGGTTCTCTTCGATGCGCCTCCCGAATACTGGACGCATCCTCGAAAAATTGGCATCGAGTTCCAGGATGCGAAACGTCGCGACGGAAGAACCCCCGTCGACGATCCCTGGCGAGCAACCGCCGAGTTCGTCATCGGCGCCAACGGACTCGTCCGACTGGCTTACTCCTACCAACATTGCGAGGACTACCCGGAACCGCTCGTCCTTACAACCGCAGCAATGCTCAGCTGAGAACCGACTCGACGCCTACCCGAATCTCAGCGAGCCACCGTGGCGCCTGAACGTTCGGCTCGATCAAGGGCCGACAGGATGGCTTCGACCAGGTCACGCGCCGCCTGCTCGGTCAGTTCGACGGCGACTCTGGCACCCGGACCGATCGCTTCGTTCACGAAGTCGATGTTCAGGGCATGCTCCACCTGAAGGTCAAAGGGGTGATCGAACGACACGTATGCGTGGTCGATGGGAAACCACCTGGTCGTCTCTTTGGCTGAACCTTTCACTTCTATTCGCTCTGCGATCATTGTGCACATGGATGTGGTCCCTTCTTGATCAGCCGAGGTGCGATTTGAAGAAATCGAAGACCTTCTGCCAGCCGTCGAGCGCCTGCTCGGCCCGGTACGCAGAAGGACGGTTGTAGTAGAAAAACCCATGCCCCGCTCCGTCGTATCTGTGAAACACATACTGCTTGGCGTGCTTCTTGAGTTCAGCTTCGTGCTGGTCTACCTGTTCAGGGGTCGGAGAGCTGTCATCGTTGCCGAATAAGCCGAGGAGTGGACACCCAAGATCTTTGGTGTAGTCGACCGGCGCAACCGGCCGCTTGTCGTTCAGATCATCCGGACCCACCACGACCCCTCCACCCCACAGGTCGGCAACGGCGTCGAATCCGTCCTGGATCAGGCAGGCAGCCAGGAAAGCATGGCGACCACCTGAGCAAGTACCGATCACGCCAACTCTCCCAGTGGCATACGGTTGCGACCGCAGGAAGGCCAGTGCCCCGGCGACATCACCAACCACTTGATCATCGGCAACCCCGCCGTCTGACCGTACCCGGGCAGCGACGTCTTCGGGAGTCCCATGCCCGGCTCGACAGTACAGGTCGGGCGACACGACCGCGAAGCCGTGGTCGGCGAACTTGCGAGCCATCTCGCGATACCACTCATCCCATCCGGGCAGATGATGCACCAGCACAATGCCAGGGAACGGGCCCGGCCCAAGTGGACGAGCCAGATATGCATGAACTCGGTCCCCGCCATGGCCCGTAATCGTGGCGGTTTCGGCCACCATTCCCATGTACTGACCTGTCTGGTACATCTCTTCCTCCGTTGATCAAGGCCGGACTCAACCGCAGACCCTATCTGCGCGAGTTCATTGACCGACGCTACACGAACCATGACTTGACGAACATGGCACAAGAAGCCAAGCAGGAGATGTTGCCAGGGCGCCTTCTCGAGAGCATCGACGTCAGGGCTTGATGAATACCTTGCCGTTCAACTTCGCCAATTCTTTAGGCAAACGTTCGATGACCTCATCGAGCGGAATGATGGCAGTTACCTCGGTACGCCACTCGCCGCTAGCGAAGCGCATCTGAGCAGTCTGGATGGCTGCCATCTTGTCAGCCAATGGCTTTTCGGCCATCCACCGGGTGAGCCAAAAGCCCTCGATCGATTTCATCATGAAGATCAGGTGTCCGGGCTCGGTGAGGGTTGGCAGTTCGGCGTCCAGCTTGCCGTAGATGACCCAGCGCGCCCTGCGAGGCATGGCAGCGAAGACATCGGCGCTGACCTGGTTGGCTACCGCATCGAGAAAGATCCGCGGTTTCTCATCCCTCATGACCGATCTCAAGCGCCCGGCGTAATCCTCCGACTCGCTATTCAATACCTCCACTGCACCCAGGGCTTTGAGGGATTCGATCTGGCTTTCACGCCGGACAATCGCGATCGGACGGTAACCCTCGTCCTTGGCAGACGAGATCATCAACTTGGAGAGTTGGCTGGCACCGGCAGACACGATAAACGCCTTCGCTCCATCCTCTTTCACGATATCGAACATGGCAAGAGCGGTGAGCGGATTCACGATCATCGCCGCGCCGTCTTCATCGCGAACTGCCTCGACCAGCGGAATACACGTCGTCGCATCGGCGATGGAGTACTCACTCCAGGTACCGGACGTTGCCCAAGCGGCCACAAACGCCACCCGTTGGCCGACCAATCCATCGGCATATGCACCGCCACCAGAGGCAACCACTTCGCCGACACCTTCGAAGCCGGCCGGATTCCCTTGGATTCGCGGCTGGCCGTAGAGGCCCTGAATGAACATCTCGTCTGACGGATTGACTGAGGCAAGAGCTACCCGGACTCGCACCTGCCCATTGGACGGATCAGGTACCAGAACGTCTGCCAATGAGACGAAGCGTGCCACCTCGGTCAACACAGCGCTGTCGGGTCTTGCCGACGCGTAGCCGTCATCGACCAGGGTAAGGGCTTTCATCGTGTCAGTCATTCGGCGGCTCCTTGGTCAGTAGTCCCAACACCTCATTATGACCGACTACTTGTCCATCCCGTCAGCCTATGGTCGACCGAAGTTGGATTCCGATTTCCACTGGCTCGCCCGGCGGCGTCGAACATCAGGACACCGGGTCAATGACAAGGTGTTCGACTACTTCAGGAATATGTAGTGAGCGAGGATCTGATCTCCGTCGATCTTCAGAACCGATATCCCCTCAACGTTTCCCCAGTACCCGCCAAAGTCCCACTGATACGACGAAACGACGAAGTCACCTTCGGTAAACGGGTCACCGCTCACCAACACCGAGGCGGCAGGATAGTTGTTGGCATAGTTGGCAATTGCCTCCGGGCCGACGTACGTTCCGCTGCCATTGACGAACTCAATCCGGCCGTTAGCGGGGAAGAACCCGGCTACGGCATCCCCGTCCAGACTTGCCCAGGCGGCGTTGTAATCGGCGGCCAGGGCTTCCATGTCGCTTTGACCGCCGATGAAACCAGTCGTCATCGCCAGGACGAGAGCCAACCCCAAGCTAACGATGGCCAAAATGGCTGTGGTGATCTTCCACGGATCGGAGCGAACAGAGTCGCTCGTGAGAGGTTTGACGTCCAGCGTTGTCATTTGTGGCTCCTTCCGGCGCACTGCATGCAGAATGCACGTCCTTGGCGGGTGGAGCTGCACAAGTTCGGGACCACCCGCGGCGCTCGGTACCAATCGTCCCACCCGTACAGGTTCTGGAATAGGGCCAACGGACCTACAAATTCAACTGCGCAAGGTTATGGCTGCCCAAGGCTGGATCACCGAATCCACCCTTCACCCCGGTAAAGGGTCATTTCGATGGTCTGAACCTCGACCCTCAACGAACCAGATCGCCCGCACCGGAACATCGCCGTCGTTGAAAAGCCGATGCGGCTCGGTTGAGTCAAAGGCGATGGAATCACCCGGTGCCAGGTCATACCGGACAAAGCCAATCTGGACGCTCAACGTTCCCGAAACGATGTAGCCGTACTCGCGACCGTGGTGTCTCATCAGCGTCGCGTCCGGCGTTGATGCCCCTCCGACCTCATAAATGGCTTCGAGGAAGTCGACCCCGTCTTCATCAGTGGTGCTCAACTCTTCCCATCGGACGCCCGAGTCGAGGTCGATGGCTTTGCGTTGGTGCGGACGAACAACGGACTCAATCGAGGTGGCCGGTGGGGCGGTTCCCGGCTGTTCAAACTGGTCACCTCGGATGATCCGGTCGAGCGACAGACCAAGTTCGGTCACTATCGCGTACAAGGTCCCAACGGAGGGCTTGGAAAGACCGCTCTCGATCTGCGAGATCAAGCTCGGCGATAGCCCGAGCCGTCTTGCCAACTCGCGCTGACTAATTCCCGCCTTGGTCCGCTCCACCCGAAGACGGTCACCAATCCGGTCGAGCTTTTCGTTCAAATCAGTTTGCATACGAACCTCGCCTACCTGAACCGCAGCCGACAGCATGACTTCTTCCAGGACGGAATTCGACTCAGAAACGAGGATAAACATCTGACGCAGCTCCGTGCAGCCTCACTGAGCACTTTTACGCCAAATGGATGAGAAGTCGACTACCTCGGCGTCCGCCCAAACCGCAGCAGTTTCTCCTCTCAGCCCCTTGGCAAAAGGTCTTCACAAGGATATGGATTTCGGCCGCACCGGCCCGAGAAGAGTGTGTAGTGTCACTAATCGTGGACCTACACACTCATCCAGTCGCGCCATACCGGTCTGTTTTGGAACCCCGCCGATGACATCCGCTTGGGCAGCCAACCTCCAGACCGAATCCGAACTCGGGCGGGTGGCCGGTGCCGGCGGGTCATTCCTGCGGCCGGTCTTGTTTGACCAGGGTGCCTGCCAATGAGCCGAAAGACGCTTATTCGGGGTGGAACCGTTCTCACCCTCGGCGCACGAACACCCAACTTTACCGAAGCAGATGTGCTCATCGAGGACGACAGAGTTGTCGAGGTGGCACCAGGAATCCGGGCCAGGGATGCCGAGGTCGTCGATGCGTCGGATGCAATCGTGATGCCCGGATTTATCGATACGCACCGTCACGTCTGGAAGTCGCTGTTTCGCAATTTCGGTGTCATGAGCGACGGAGCGTCGAACTCTGCAGCCCGGTATGGGCCGCACTACCAACCCGACGACGCTTACGCAGCCACCCTGATTGGTTTACTTGGCGCCGTCGCGGCAGGGATCACCACTGTCGTCGATTGGTCTGACATTCAGATCGATGAGGCCTACACCGAGGCGGTCCTCCAAGCCCACGCCGACGCCGGCCTCCGGACCGTCTTCGTTCATGCTTCACCCCCATGGACAGATAGTCACGATAACCGCACCCAGGCGATTCGACACCTGGTTGAATCTCGGCCGGTAACTCCTGGATCACTGACAACGTATGCGATAGGACCGCCCGAATCGGACCCCTCGAGGCTTGAGCAGATTGAGGTCGACTGGGCACTGGCCAGAGCACTAGGTCTACGGATACATGTGCACGCCGGGACGTTGAAGTCAGCCACCGGTACGATCGCATCGATGTCAGGGAAGGGAATGCTCGGAGAAGACGTCACGCTGATCCACTGTTCCAACCTTGATGACAAAGACCTGACAGCAATCGCCTCATCGGGCGCCCGGGTGTCGCTGACTCCCGCCGCTGAAATGGCCGAAGGCTTCGGATCTCCGCCGATCCAGCAACTAATCGACCACTCCATTCGTCCGGGCCTGGGAGTAGACAACGAACAGCTTGTCCCTGGAGACATATTTGCCCAGATGCGGGCGCTCATTTCGGTTCAGCATGCAACCCTCTTCGATCTCAAACTGGCCGGCAAAGCCGGCATCCCCAACCTCATGAGTACACGCGACGTGATCCGGCACGCCACCATCGACGGCGCTCGGGTTTCCGGCCTCGGCGAGGTGACGGGATCGCTCGAACCGGGCAAGCAGGCCGATATTGTGGTACTCCGGACCGACCGCCCCAACATCTACCCGATAAACGACCCGATCGGAGCAGTGGTATGGGGCATGGACACCTCCAATATCGATTGGGTGTTTGTCGCCGGCCGGGCCCTCGTTCGTAGCGGGGCCCTCGAAGGGAATATGGATCGGGCTCGGGATCTGGCGATATCAGCCAGAGATCGGGTGGCGTCGGCCGCCGGCCTCGAAGTCGGGGTAAACCAGGACGCTCCACAATGAAAACGACTCGCGCACCGTCATCGGCCCTCACGTCTTTCGTGGTGGCATCCAGGTACATGCCCGTGTATCTGGCACTCATCGTTCTGGTCGTCGTGGCCTCGATATGGGCACCCGCGACGTTGGGCAACGCTGGACTCAGTGCGATAGCTCTGTTTGGAACCTACCTCGCCATCACCGCTCTCGGCCAGATGCTGGTGATCATGGCGGGCGGAATCGATCTCAGCGTGCCAGGGACTTTCACGCTTGGTGCGATTGTGATGGTCGGAGTCGGGCAACAGGCGAATGAGCGCATTTGGATCGCCATCCTGACAGCAGTCGGTTTGGCGGCCCTGGTCGGTCTGGTCAACGGCATCATCATTGGTGGACTGAAGCTCAACGCTTTGATCGTGACCCTGGCCGTAGGTCAGGTCGTAACCGGGATCGTCAACCGGTATCACAAGACATTTGCTATCCAGAGTTCGATACCACCAGCACTCTCCGACTGGATGACCGTTCGCTTCCTCGGGATCTCAAGACCATTTTGGATAGGGGTCGCCCTAACCGCACTGCTTATCTTCGCGTTTCGATACACCACCGTCGGTCGGAGGTTTCAGGTCGTCGGAGCCAACCCGGTGGCGTCTCTGGTCAGCGGGCTCAGGGTGAACCTGAATCAGATATCCGCCTATGTGGTAGCTGCAATGCTCTATGCCATTGCCGGCGTGCTATTTGCCGCACTCCTCCGCAACCCCGGCGTCACTATCGGGGCACCCTATCTCCTCGGTCCGATCGCAGCCGTTGTAATCGGCGGAGCCTCGCTGACCGGTGGCTTGGCCAGCCCGCTGTCAACGTGGGCGGCGGCCTTCTTCCTGGCCGGCCTCAATCAGATGATGAGGGTCATGGGTCTCCCGACCGCCCTCCAGTTCGTCGTATTCGGCCTGGTCATCATCGGGGGCATGCTGGTTTCGGGCGATCGGATCATCAAAGGCGTGGAGCAAGTCCTCCGCGAGCGACGACGACCTCCCCGCATCGAGAAACACGGAATGAAGAGCTCAATCGACGGACCCGGCTGAGCCAAAGATCTTCAATAGCGAGTCCCTGAAAAATGATTACCAACAGTGAATGAGAAACGTTGGGCTAGACCGCCCAGATGGAGGAAAAGATGAAACCAACAAGAATGGTCGGGTTCGTCGTCATATTGGCGATGACCCTGGCGGCCTGTTCCGGCGATTCCGGGACGACGACAACGGCAGCGGCTGCAACGCCGACCACCAGTGGCACTCCGGCAACAACCCAGGGTAATTCGACAACGACGGTGGGCGGAACCGCCACCACCGTTGCACCTGGTGATAATCCACTCGCCGCTTACGGCGAGAGCACCAATGCTGATCCTGCCCTTGTGTTGAAGGCCATGGGCCCGATCGACGCTCCGGTAGGCGATCCGGCGTATGACATCATCCTGGCAGCAATCGCCCGGGCGAATCAGGACCTTGATCAGGCCACGATCGACAAGGCGCTTGAGTGCTGGAACGCGCCGGAGTGCGATACCGGCAGTGGCGGAGAACTGATTATGGGCTTTGCCGACGGAGGTGGGCACCTCAACGTCTGGCGTGGGGTTACGCACATGGAAGCCATCCTCCAGGCGCTTACCTATCCCGAGATCGGCACCATCGTCTCAACTGAAGCCCTGTGGAATGCCGATACCTCGGTGGCTGCCAACGACATCGACTTCCTGGTCCAGCGTGGCGCCGACTTCATCACCGGCTACCCGGACGCCGGAGTCGCGATCGGAGACGCCATCAAGGCGGCTACCGCGGCGGGCGTCCCCTATATCCCGTGGTCGGCAGGTTGGGTGGGCTTGCCCGGCCAGGATGGAGCCCTCGTACCCGGACAGGACTACCTCACCGTGGTCGGAGAAAACCTATGTGCACTCGGAGAGAGCATGGCAAAGGTCCTCAACGACAACGTCGTGGAAGGCAAAGTCGGGGTCCTTGGTGGGACACCTGGCAATGCCCTTTCCCTGGGATGGCAACAGTGCCTAACCCCGGCACTCAATTCAGGGATTCAGCAGGTCGGTGAACCGGCTGATACCTACTGGGTGAATGACATTGCCCTGCAGGTCGTTCTCGGATGGCTGTCCACTGACCCCGATATCAAGGGTTACGCCTATGAATACTCCGACGGCATGAACACCGCGTTGCAGGCCTACGACCAATTGGGCGTCCCTGTCAAGAATCTGACGCTCGCAATGCGCACCGATGAACAGACCTTGTTCTGCGACTGGGTAAGTCGAAATGAACCGACCTACAACATCTGGTATTCCGCTGGAGGGAACTTCCAGTCCCGGGTGGCGGTGACTGCAGCAATGATGTATCTCAAGGGTGCCGAGATCCCATCCCAGATCGACGTTCCTCACGTGATGCGTCAGGTCACGGCTGCAGACTGCAAGGCGGATCGGGCGACGCCTGCGGTGTCGGGCACATCGCTTGTGCCGGACGGGGTCCTGGCCCTCATGTTCGGTAACTAATGAACAACGGCAACCCCATAGGAGAGTCGACTGACGAGGCCCTGGTCCTTGAGTTGAGCGGCGTGTCCCGACAGTTCGGGGCCGTTCGAGCACTGAGCAATGTCAGTTTCGACTGCCGGCCCGGAGAAGTTCACGCCCTCGTTGGCGAGAACGGCTCAGGCAAGTCGACCCTCCTCGGGGTTGCCAGCGGGTTCGTCGACCCCGATCTGGGCAAAGTCCAGATCGGGGGCAGAACCCTCCGCCGAGATTCTCCTGCGCTGGCTCGCAAACTTGGCCTGGCGATGGCCTATCAAGACACCTCGTTGATCCAGGCCGAACCGGTCAAGAACAACCTGTTCCTTGCAGCTCCACCAGGAAAACGGCCGCCCTACTGGAGACGTAAGAAATGGGCGCGCAGACTGCTGGGCGAGTTCGACCTCGACATGGAACTCTTTCCTGATTCGCCGGCCGGCTTCCTTACGTTGGCCGAACGACAGTTGTTCGAGGTGGCCAAAGCACTCGTATCGGACCCCAAAGTGATTCTTCTCGACGAACCAACAACGGCCCTCGGGCCTGATGAGGTGGATTCTCTCCATCGGACTATTGCACGATGCCGCGATCAAGGAATCGGCGTCGTCTATGTAAGCCACCGACTGCCTGAAGTCCTTGAGATTGCCGACCGGATCACCGTATTGCGAGATGGCGAGACGCAAGGCACGTTTGATGCCAGGACCACCACCGAACATGAGTTGGTCGACCTGATTGTCGGTCGGCCTTTCGAGGCGGCTTTCCCACAGCCGTCTGTAGCCGTACATGAGCAAAAAGACGTCCTGGTTGTCGAAGCTTTGCAGGGCCAGTCGTTCGGACCAGTCAGCTTCACCCTTGAGAGCGGAGAGGTTGTTGGGATTGCAGGAGCCGAAGGCAACGGACAACCACAACTGTTCGACACCTTGTCAGGCAGAACCCCACCGCGTGCCGGCCGGGTCACCGTTGATGGTAGGGATCTGACCTTGATCTCAACGCACGAAGCAATCGAAGCAGGGATCATGCTGCTGCCCGGCGACCGCAAAAACGAGGCCCTTATGACGGTGCTCGGCGTCAGAGTGAATGCCACTGTTCAGTCAATTCGCCAATTCAGGCGGCTCTTCTTCCTTCGCCGGCGAGCCGAACGCCGAGCGGTTGGCAAACTCGTTGAGGAGCTCGAAATCCGCACACCCTCTCTCGAACAGCCGGTCGAGTTTCTCTCCGGAGGCAATCAGCAGAAGGTCGCCGTGTCACGTACATTTCTCAAGAAACCTTCAGTCATCCTTGCTTACGAGCCCACCCAAGGGGTCGATGTCGGCTCCCGTTTCGACATCTATAAGGCACTGAGGGCGCGCACCAATGATGGGGCCGTGCTTCTGGTCAAGTCGAGCGACCCGCTCGAGCTCGCCGGGTTGTGCGATCGTGTGCTGGTGTTGTCTCGCGGCCAGATCATTGAAGAAATCCCGGGCGACGAACTCGATGAGGTCCGGATCGTCGAGGCCATCGTCCGCGGCCCAGGCTTGTCCAGATCCGGGCAATCGTCATTAGGCGTCGCGATGCCGAAGGCCCCTACCCACTCTGATGCGCCATGACAAGCCAGTACCAACCAACTGGACCAATAGAGGCGGCCCGGCAAGCGGTCCGAAAGGTTGTGCGCAACGCACGTGACAAGAACAAGTGGCGCAAGGTCGTCAAGGTCCGCCTGTGGATGCCCATTGCGCTCCAGCTCTTGCTGATCGGTGCGCTGCTCTGGTACACGAGTTCCCGTTTCGACGGGTTCCTCAACGGCACGAACGTCACCAATGTCCTCGTGATCGCGATTCCACTGGCGATAGCGGCCATGGCCCAGACGCACGCTCTACTCGTTGGCTACCTGGACCTTTCGGTTGGGGCCATGATCAGCCTGGGTGTTGTCGTCGCCTCATACCTCATCGTGCCCAACTCGTCTCCGACACAAATCATGATCGGAGTCGGGGCGATACTCCTGATCGGCGTCGTCGTGGGCCTCGTCAACGCCGGTCTGGTTCGGGGAGTGAGGATCCCATCGATCATCGCCACCCTGGCCACGTTGAGCATCCTCGATGGCATCTCGTTGACGTTGCGAGAGACACCGAGTGGCACCATTAATCCAGGCTTCGTCTCGGGCCTCAAATCGAGTGCCGGATCGGTTCCGATCGCTTTCATCGCGGTGGTGGTTGTCGCCATCCTGCTCGACTATTGGCTTCACGCAACCGGCTCGGGCCTGAAAGTAAGAGCCACTGGATTCGACGAACGTTCCGCAAAACGCAGCGGCGTCCAAACCAACTGGACGCGGGTGCGTGCCCTGCTGCTCTCGGCAGTATTCGCCGCGATTGCCTCATTCTTCGTAATGTCCCGATCTCCCATCGGAAACGCACAGATCGGCTCTAGCTTCGCGCTCAACAGCATCACCGCGGCAGTTCTCGGCGGCGCATCTCTGGCGGGCGGACGAGCCACATATGTCGGAGGGCTCATTGCCTCAGTGCTCCTGGCCCTCATCATCACCGTGCTTCCTTTCTTGGGTCTGACGCCGGATCACGGTTTGATGATTATCGGTGTACTGGTGCTGCTCGGGATCATTCTGTTCCAGGTGGGCGACATCAAGGAGTTGGTCAAGAGGAATTTCAGACGGGCGCGTCGTTTGGCCTTAGGAAGCAATCTCGTCGCCGACACAGAGTTACCGACGTTGTACCCATCGGGAATCGATTTCAGCATCGTCTCTACGGGACGAAAGCTGATCAAGGGCGGGACGGTGCTCTCTCTTGATCCGACCATCGGTGATTTGAGCAACGGAGATGTTCTCATCGAAGGCGACAAAATCGTCGAGGTTGGCAGAAACCTTGTCGCCGGGGATGCCGAGATCGTCGACGCCTCGGGGATGATCGTCATGCCAGGGTTCGTGGACAGTCACCGTCACATTTGGGAAGGCGTTCTGCGCAACATCGGGACCGACGTACCACTTGAAGGCAGAGTCAGCTACATCTCGTTCATCCTCCGGACACTGGCTCCGGCCTATCGACCTCAAGATGTCTACGCAGGCAACATGGTGTCAGCAGTCGGCGCCATCGATGCCGGTATCACGACCCTCCTCGACTGGTCCCACATCCAGAGTTCTCCCGCTCATACCGACGCAGCAGTCCAGGCACTTCAAGATTCCGGACTGAGAGCTGTATTCGCTTACGGGTTCCCATGGTGGGGCAAGTGGGAGGAACGTCAACCGAGCTGGTTCGTGCGCGCCGCCAACGAGTATTTCTCTTCACAGGATCAACTGCTCACGCTTGCCCTGGCTGCTCCCGGACCCGAATTCACGGATTTCGAGGTGGCGAGAGATCACTGGAAGCTAGCCAGGGAATCAAGCGCGAGACTGACCGCTCATGTTGGCGTCGGGAGTTACGGCCAGGACGCCAAGGTCCAGGAAATGGGAGAAGCCGGGCTACTTGGACCCGACACCACATACATACATTGCACCACCCTGAACGACACTGAGATCCAAATGATCGTCGACAGCGGCGGCACCGTGTCACTGGCGTCACCGGTGGAGATGATGATGGGACACGGCATGCCCCCGATCCAGAAGTTCCTTGACCGCGGACTGAAACCCAGTCTGAGCATTGATGTCGAGACCAACGTACCTTCGGACATGTTCAACCAGATGCGCTCAGTTTTGGCCCTCCAGCGAACCCTGGCCATCGCCCAGGACCGAGACCCTCTTGCGGCTCGTGAGATCCTCAGCTGGGCGACGATGGAAGGCGCCAAGGCCAACGGCTTGGACTCAAAGGTCGGCAGTCTCAGTCCGGGGAAGCAAGCAGACATCATTATGTTGCGTACCGACCGGATGAACGTGACTCCGCTCAACGATCCGGCAACCGCGGTCGTATTGGGTATGGACACGGGAAACGTCGATACCGTCCTGGTTGCCGGCCGCGTCATGAAACAAGGCGGAAGGCTGCTGCATGTCGACTGGAGTGCGGTGCGGCAAATGGTCCTCGAATCTCGTGACTACCTGATCGACAAATCGGGCTTCAAGCTTCCCAAGATCTAGCGCTGCGGCACCATTCCGGACAACATGCTCCGAACGCAAGAAAAACTTCTCGTGGCGCGTCGAATCTGAGCGATGGGCAGCGTCTTTCCTTGCAACGACGAAAGGTTTCACGATGAAGACAAAGGTTCTGAGCACGGTGGCCGTGTTCGCGATTGTGATCGGGGCGGCGGGCGCAGCTTTCGCCGGGGACGGCCTATCAACTGGTCTATATGAGGTGGACGTGCCAGGGATCGGGACCGTCGTTCTCACCGTCGCAGACGGAGTTGTCGAGGTCACCACGGTTCCGGACGGTTACACCGTGGAACTCGACTCCGACGACGATTCGGAATTCTTGATCCTCGACGCGGCAGGCGACACGGCTCTCAAGATCGAGTTCGAAGGTGATGAGCTGGAAATCAAGGCCGCCACCGCCACGCCTGGCACCCATGTCTTCACGCTGCCGAATATCGGAACGGTAACCGTTGAGGTGGCCGCCGATGGTTCGATCACCTCGGTCGATGCTCCTGGCTTCACCGCCGAATGGGATGATCACGGCCAGGTTACGTTCGTGTCCGAAGACGGAACGATCGAGATGCAGATCGAGATCGAAAACGGAGTCATCCAACTCCAGGTCGAGGTCGATGACGAGTCGGATGCCGTAATTGATGACGAGTCGGACGACGATCATTCAGATAACGTGCTCTCAGACGACTCCGACGACCATGACACCGACGAAGACCACGATCGAGATAAAGGTCACGAATCAGATGACGATGATGATTCACATGACGAATCACACGACGACTGATCCTCGCTAAACCCAGCGACCACAGTGGGGGGCGGCCCAAGAAGCCGTCCCCCATTTACGCGTGACCGAAGATCTTGACGCCCTCGTAGCTGGAGTCGTTCAACGCGACAACCAGGCTTTCAGCCAGCTGTACGACCTGCTGGCCGATTCGCTCGCGGCTTTTGCCTTCCGGCTCGTACGAGACCGGCAGGCCGCCGAGGACGCCGTCCAACAGGCATTCATCGAACTGGCCAACGCCGCCCCCGGTTTCACGGGCGACGGTCGGAGTCTGCAAGCGTGGTTGTACAAGAGTGTTCGATTCAGCTGCCTAGACGAGTTCCGTCGCCGATCACGCCGGCCCGAAGTACCAACCGAAACGGTTCCCGAGGTTCCATTTGTCGGGTCGGACGCCGAACCCTATTCCGCCGAGCTCGCCAGCGCGATAGGCAGCCTCCCCTACCGCCAGCAGCTCCTTCTCGATCTTCGCCATGTCCACCAGCTTTCCGGGTATGAGATGGCCGAGGTTCTTGGGATGACAAGACCGGCCGCGTACGCAGCACTCGGCCGGGCCGAGAAGAACCTCAGAAAAGCATTCACTGATGCCGTCGAATCCATGAACCAGATGGCGTCTCTATCAGTGAAAGACGGAGAACATACGTGATCGACCCAATTGAACTGCTCAGCAGGCAAGTCCCTGCCATCTCGATTGGCGCCGAAACGCGTTCACGCCATCTTTCGCGAATTCACGCTTCGCTAGTCGCCCCCGTCGCGGGTCCTCCCGCTTCTCTATTCGACCTCCATCCGATCACAACGTCAATCGTCAACAGGTTCCGCTCGTTCGATTGGCGACAAAGGCTCACTGCTGGCCTGGTTGCTTTCATGGTGGCAATTCCTTCAGCGGCAGTGGCCACAGAAGGCAGCCAGCCCGATACGTGGTTGTATCCGGTCAAGCTGGCTGTCGAACCGATCTGGCTCCTGGTTGACGACGAAATCGTGGCTCAGCACCGAATCGAAGAGTTGCGGCTGGCCCTGCGTGATGACCTGCCAACGGACGCCCTACTCTCCAGAGCCGATGAGGCGGTTAACCGACTCGATCCTGACTCGATTTGGCGTGATGAGTTTGCCCTGATCGAACGCACGGTCAAGGAACGGGCCGCCGATGTTGAAACGACGACAGACACCGAATCCAAGGCTGTGATCGATTCCCCGGTGGTCGACGAGTCCGCTGGAGCGGAGAGCTCCCCGAAGGTCGATGAGGCCACGGAGCCTGCCGGGGATGCCAACCACTCTCCAGAATCAAGCGAGATTTCCGACCCGGACGACAATGGGTCCTCGCACGACTCGGACGATTCGGACCACGACTCGGACGACGAAACACACAGCTCAGACGATTCCCACGACGACGACCACGAGGGCGACTCATGATCCACAAAACGATACTGATCGGCGCACTTGTGACCCTGGCTGCCTGCTCGGGGACCGGAGCACCTGCATCAACGGCCTCGGTAGAAGGGCCCACGCCGGTCTCCACCGTCGGGGTCACTCAGACCCCGATATTCGAGACGACAACCGTCCCCGCTCTGAGCCAATTCGAGGCCGCCCTCGACTCGACGATCACGGCTGGCTCCTACGAGTTTGGCGGCCAACTGATCGCGTATGTTGGAAGCTCTACCGTCACCACCAACCTGCATGGTTGGGTCGACGGAACCAGCCAACTGATCGTCACGGAGGCCACCAGCGGGGTCGTCGAAACCCTGGTCGTAGATGGAATTGCATCGGTGACCCAAAACGGGTCAACGTCGACGGTCGATCTCGGGGCAGTCGAGAGCGCTCCTTCGTTTGACCTTCTCAACGCCATTGACATTCAGGAAGAGACACCCGGCATGGTCAAAGGAACGGTGAAAGGATCTTCAGCCGACGTTGATGCCGCCTCTGGGGACCTAAACGTGACAGTCTGGTATTCGACCGGAATCAGCGCCTACGAGATATCGGACCCGAACGGTGCCTGGGAGCTGTCAATGACGTTCTCCAACGTTGGGACGTTTGACTCGACATCAACTCCCTAGGCATCGCCAGGGCGTACCCGTTGGGCGGCCAGTACTCACCCTCGGATTGACGAAAACGATGCCCGTCTGGGACCGCGCAGCCTGAAGGCGCGAGTATATTCAACCATGTCCCCGCCAGGTCGATTCAGATCAAAGGGCGGCAAGATTCCATATGCAACAAGGAGATTCGAATGTCTTCGACCATCACCGCTCCTCGAATCCGAACCATATTGACGGCTGCCGTCCTTGTGCTTGGCATGGTCTTCACACTCCCTAGTGCCGCCGATGGCGCGGTAGCCTCGGGTGGAGACTCGGTCCGCTTTGCCACATTCAATGCCTCACTCAATCGGAATAACGCCGGTGACCTGGCGGCGGAGCTATCGGCGCCCGGCAGCACCCAACCCGACGTGATCGCCGAAATCATTCAACGGACTCGGCCAGATGTGCTGCTCATCAACGAATTCGACTACGACGCCGGCAACCTTGCACTCGAGGGATTCCAGGCCAACTATCTGGCGGTCGCCCACGGATCCGCCGCCCCAATCGTTTATCCCTTCCGGTATACCGCACCGTCGAATACCGGAATCTACTCTGGGTTTGACCTCGACAACAGCGGCGTGGCCGGCGACTTTGTCCCCAACGACGCGTTCGGTTTCGGTTTCTTCCCCGGACAGTACGGTATGGCCGTGTATTCCATGTACCCGATCGACTACGACTCGATCCGAACGTTCCAGAACTTCTTGTGGAAAGACATGCCCGGCGCCCTTCTCCCGGACGATCCAACGTTCGCTGGTCTGGCCGACTGGTACTCCCCCGCCGAGTTAGACGTGTTCCGTCTCTCCTCGAAGAGCCATTGGGACGTCCCGATTGAGATCGGCAAGCGGACTGTTCACTTCCTGGTCAGTCATCCGACGCCTCCAGTGTTCGATGGTCCCGAGGACCGCAACGGGACCCGCAACTTTGACGAAATTCGCTTCTGGGCCGACTACATCCATCCCGGGCGCAGCGGTTACATCTACGACGACAACGGCGGCACCGGCGGACTGGCCGCCGACGCATTGTTCGTGATCGCCGGCGATCAGAATTCAGACCCACTCGATGGCGACAGTATCCCTGGCGCCATCCAGCAGCTCCTGAATCATCCAAAGGTGAATACCAAGGTGACTCCAACCAGCCCGGGGGCTCCCGAGCAGTCGGCCTTGCAAGGCGGCGCCAACACGACACATCTCAGCGACCCGGTGTACGACACGGCTGACTTCTCGGACTTCAGCCCTGGCAACCTGAGAGCTGACTATGTATTGCCGCGCAAGAACATGCAGATGATCGGCGCCGGGGTGTTCTGGCCCGTATCGACCGATCCGCTGTTCACTCTGGTCGGCACGTACCCCTTCCCCAGCTCGGACCACCGACTGGTCTGGATCGACGTCCGACCCTAAGCATGTCTCAACCTTTCCGAGATGGGCCCATCGGGGCCCATCTCCGCTTGGGCCGTTCAGGTACCGGGCCGGTCGGGCACAGGTGCGTCCTGGCGAATGAACCGAGCCGCCTTGAGCAACAATGTGTTGTTGGCGCCATCTGAATGAAGGAACGCGGCGGCGTCTCGAACGAGCTTCTCGATCCCCGTGTCGCGCATGTAGCCATAGCCGCCGTGCAGTTCGAGGGCGCTTGTCACGACTTCCCAGGCGACCTCTGACGCGAAGACCTTCGGGAGTGCCCCCATCTTTGGGTCCCATCCCAGCTGGCGGTTGTCTGCCATCCACACTGCCCGATGTATGTAGGCCTGCGCGGCGTCGATGTTCATTCGCATCCGGCTGAGGACCAGCGCAACCGAGTCCTTCTCGAGCAGATAGCTTCCGCCCTGGTAGCGGGTCCGGGTCCACTCAAGTGCCTGCGAATAGGCCGCTTGAGCGACACCGAGGACGCTGGCTGCCGCGTAGGCATTCGAAGCGGGAAAAAACTGGACGAGTACATCGAAACCTCTCCCAACTTCACCGAGAACGTTTTCGTCCGGGATGAAGCAATCATCAAAGAAGAGTTCCGAGTTGTTGGCGAGCCGTTCACCCATCTTGTCGTGGACCCGACCGATCGTAAAGCCGGGAGCTGATCGCTCAACCAGAAAACAGGTGCTACCGGCCACCAGGCCTTTGCCCGGTTCGGTTTGGGCAAACAGCAAGTAGAGACGAGCCCGGTTCCCGTTGGAGATGAAATGTTTCTGGCCGTTGACGATCCAGCCGCCTTCGGTGCGCACCGCCTTGGTGCGAAAATCTCCCGGAGCGTACGGGATGATGTAGTCCGAAGACCGATCCGGCTCAGTGATGCCGATCGCCAGTAAACCGCGCGGATCAGCGGCGTAATCTGGAATGAAACGCTCCTGCTGGTCAGGCGTCGCCGCAGCCTGCAATGTCTGGGCAATCTTGAGCGTCTGGGCGAAGACCACCGATACTCCGAGATCGAACTTTCCAAGTTCTTCGATAATCATCGCCGTGGTAAGCGAGTCGATGCCCGCCCCGCCGTACTCCTTGGCGAGAGTGGCAGTTCGTATCCCGGCTGCG
Source organism: bacterium (assembly GCA_024641305.1). Taxonomy (GTDB): domain Bacteria; phylum Actinomycetota; class Acidimicrobiia; order Spongiisociales; family JAENVV01; genus JAENVV01. Next base: position 82,212 of record JAHEDI010000009.1, read on the forward strand.
TCCGCCTGCTCGACGATATCCCACGAAAAACAGTCGGCCGGATCGGTGCGGCGGTCGAGCTCATCGGCCACTGGTGCCACCACGTCGTTGCCGAACCTCCGGGTGATCTCCAGCAATGCCTGCTGGTCCGAACTCAGACTTGCTCCCTGCACCATCAGCTCCTGTCACTTGATAGCCATTGCCTGCATCGTCCCGGACTGAGACGGCGGCCTGTTGGCCAACCTACTCCCGCCACCGATACTGCCCGATTCGTCGGGCGCGGCTCTTCGACTGATTCGTCATCGCGACGCAGTCCTCAAAGGAATAGGTCGCCAGACTTCCGCTACCGGTCGGCCAAAGTGTCGGTACTATCCGGCTGGCAGCAATCGGGAGGATTGACACATGAATACAGATGCTTGGTTTGATTTCTCCGACCACGTGGTCCTAGTTAGCGGTGGGGCGGGCGGCATCGGAAGGGAGATATCGCGGGCCTTCGCTCACCATGGAGCTCATGTGGTGGTCGCCGACATCGACGGTGGTGCCGCTGAGACAGTTGCCTCCGAGATCGGAACGGCGACTCCCGCCCAGGTCGACGTTCGCAATGGCAACGCAGTCGAAACCCTCATTGCCGAAACATGCCATCAGCACGGCAAGATCGATGTGTTGGTCAACACGGCCGCCATCTATGTTCGAGTACCGGCTCTTGAGCTATCCGAGACCGACTACGACCGAACGATGGACATCAACGTGAAAGGCACCTGGCTCATGTGCCAGGCGGCCGCACGCCGCATGATCGAAGGTCAGTCGGGGCGGATCATTAACTACACGTCAAACGCAGGTAACCGCGGTTCGGCGCTCCAGCTCGCCTACAACGCTTCGAAGGCAGCAGTCATTTCGATCACAAAGTCCCTGGCTGTCGAGTGGGGTCACACCGGCGTCACGGTCAACGCCGTTGCGCCAGGACCAACGGATACAGCTCTGATGGCACCGGCTTTCACCGATCGGGCACTCGTCGAAAGTTTTGCCCAGAGGATCCCGCAAGGTCGACTGACGCCGCCCGACGTCACGGTCGGTCCGGTGCTCTTCCTCGCTTCGCCACTGGCTGGGTCAATCACCGGTCACACCCTTTATGCCGACGGCGGAATGAGTGCCACCTAGGCCGGCAGGAACCGCCCGCTTCTCAGTCCCGGGCCGTGACGGCGACGCCGCCAGCCCTGGTTGTGGCATGGATGCGCAGGCGCGGTGCGTCTTCTGGCAGCTCTTCGCTCGGCGTCACGTCGATATCAACGCCGCCCATCTGAGCATCCGTCTCGACATCGACTGCCCAGCCTCCCGGCACAAAGACGCGTACCCCACCCAGTGCGGCGGTAAGTTCGAGATCAGCACCCATCGGATCGACACTGGCATCGCGCAGGTCGACTTCCAAGCCGCCCAGGGCAGCCACAGCCGATCCCGACTTCAGCGCAGTTGCAATACTGTGGAACCGCTTCCCACCGAAGATGGCGGCGATCCGGAAGTCATTGGTGCCTTCATTGCCGGTTGTCATCTTCCGTGAGGCCAGGTGGCCAACTGCGAACGCGAAAGCTTCAACCACGGTTATCCATAGAAAGATCCGCCCAAGTTTTCTGACCATACCAGTCCTTTCTGGATGGAGCACAAAACCTAGTCCGGCGCGAAGCGTGAATCGCCTGCTTGTTCATAGTCATCAAGCTGAAACGGGTAGTTGATCGCACCTGTCGACGATCCGACGTTCACAACACCCGGTCACCGACCCCAAGGCGGCTTCCCACGATATGGCTTTCCACGGCGTCGACGTATGGATGCCACGGTGACAAGAGACGAAACAGATCCAGCGACGGTTGCAGTCGCCGTGGCGACGGGGTCGGCCGGTTCGGCTATCGCTCCGATCATGGAAGCGGCGGACCACGACGATCGGCGTCGAATGCAGATCCAGAGTTCGTTAGCGACCAGCTTTCGCCGGTGACCTAGAACCGATCAGCGGTGAACCCTCTATTCGCCCCTTCTGACACCACGGAAACCAAACTAGGGACGAATTGCCCACCGACCTCTGGTCATTCGCCAGGGATCCGTAAGGGCCTTTCTGGCATAACGTTGCTAGCGGCAGGTCGACACCGTGTCGACCGCCGCCCGCAAGCTGGAGTGCATGTGGATACAGACCGAAACATCGATTCGGATCTGAATGTAGCTACCTTCGATCGTCCGGATGGACCACGCTGGGCCGCCAGACGTTCGTCGGTCCGGAGGCTGACGGCGGGTGCTTTTGCCTTGATTGCCTGCACCGCGTTGCTGATGCTTGCTTTCGATCCGGGCGGAGTTGCGTCTGCTCAGGATGATGCTCGTTTCAACAACGACACCTGCCTGAGCTGTCACGATGTTCCGAGTCTTGAAGTACCACTTCCGTCCGGCGAAACCCTGAACGCGACGGTTGACTCGGACACCTACGCCGCATCGGTACATGGCCAATTGGAACTTCCGTGCGTCCTCTGCCACACCGACATCGACGGATACCCGCACCCCGAAGTTGTGGCTGAAACATTGCGAGATTTCGCAGTCGAACGGTACACCTCATGTTTCGGCTGCCATCAAGATCAATACTCAGCGACCGTCGACAACGTTCACGCTCGAGCGCGCGCCGAAGGTAACTCGGCAGCTGCGGTTTGTACCGACTGTCACGGCGCACACGACGTCGCCCGCCCGAGTCACAATGACGTCGACATCACCCAAACTTGCCGGTCGTGCCATTCCGAGGTCTACGACCTGTACGCCGGCAGCGTTCATGGAGCGGCATTGACCGACGGCAACACAGACGTGCCGACGTGTACCGACTGCCACGGTGTCCACGATTCTCAGGGGCCCACCGACACCAACTTCCATCTCTTTTCCCCTCAACTCTGTGCCGACTGCCACGCCGACCAGGAACTGATGGGCAAGTACGGCATCAGTACGGATGTTTTCGATACGTACGTGTCCGACTTCCACGGCTCAACAGTTGTTCTTTTCGAGGAACTGGCCCCTGATCAAGAGACCAACAAACCCGTGTGCGTCGACTGCCACGGCGTTCACCACATCACGGCTCCAACCGACCCGGAGAGCTCGGTCTTCAAGGAAAACATCCTGAGCACCTGCCAGCGTTGTCACCCCGACGCCACGACAAACTTCCCGGCCGCCTGGCTCAGTCACTATCAGCCGAGCCCCGGCAAGACCACCCTCGTATTTGTGGTTCGACTTTTCTACCGGATCCTGATCCCGGTGGTCATCGGGGCCATGCTCGTTTACATCATCTTCGATCTGGCCCGGCGAGGTCGATTCCACCGTAAGGCCGAACGTGTCCAGCACAGCTGAATCCACCAGCATCCTGCGTTTTACGGTTTCGGACCGTCTTGAACACATCGCCCAAATAACCACTTTTGTCCCCCTCGCCGTCACCGGACTGGTGCAGCGCTACGCAGGTAGCGGACTCTCGCAGGGGATCATCACCCTCTTCGGCGGCATCGAAAGCGTACGAATTATCCACCGGGTATTCGCGGCAATCCTGATGGTGGCGGTCGTCTACCACCTGGGAGCCATCGGATACCGGCGATTCGTACTGAATATTCCCCGCAGCATGGGTCCATCCCTGGCCGACTTGCGAGCCGCCGGCCAGACACTCGCCTACAACCTCAGGAGGCGCGACTCTCGTCCGCCGCAGGGTCGGTACACATTCGAGGAGAAGATCGAGTATTGGTCCCTGGTGTGGGGTACGGTCCTCATGGTCGCGACAGGATTCCTTCTATGGAACCCGATCGCCGGCGCAAAGATACTCCCTGGCTCCTTCATCCCCGCAGCCCGAGCCGCCCATGGCGGGGAAGCAGTGCTGGCTATTCTGGCCATTCTGGTCTGGCACTTCTACCACGTGCATCTCAAACATTTCAACAAGAGCATCTTCACCGGATACATGACGCTCGAAGAAATGGAGTCCGAGCACCCCCTCGCTTTGACCATGGAAGTGGCGGACCCGCCGTCACAGGACGAACTCCGCCACCGGCGCAACAGGTATGTCCCGCTCTACAGTTTGGGAGCGTTCGTTCTGCTCATCGGAATCTGGCTCTTTGTCAGCTTCGAGGACACCGCCATCACCACCATCGAACCGCTGGAAAGCCCGGCGGTCTACGCTCCGATCCCCACCACGACCATGCCGCTCGCCACTACCACGACCATGGCCACCACCGGGTCGACGCTGCCCAGCACAACGACAACTGTGATCGTGATCGCCGAAGATCTCACCTGGGCCTCTATCGGCCCGATCTTCGAGGCGAAATGCCTCATGTGCCACGGCGCGACGAACCAAACTGCCGGCTTGAGCCTCGCCACCTTCAATGACACCATTGCCGGAGGAAACGACGGACCCGGTGTCGTCCCTGGCGACCCCGGGACTTCGATGATCGTGACGATCCAGGAGGCCGGCGGACATCCCGGCCAACTCGACGCCAACGAAATCGCCAACCTACGCGCCTGGATCGACGCGGGCGCCCCGGAAAAGTGACATCGGCATGAACCCTCCCCTCCCATCACCATCCCGATCGGGCCGGTGTGCTCTAGCAGGCCGCTGCCCCGCTCCCTACCGTCAGGAATGAACATGGAGCAAGAACCCGACCGCGGCGGAGAACCCCCTTCAGGAGTACTTCGAGAGACACGGACTCTGTATCAGCATCCTCTGGCAGCCGTCGGTGGCGCTCTCATTGTTGGTGGAGTCCTCGGCTTCATCGTGCTTTTCTTCTTCGACTTCTTCTCACCGGGCGAGAACCCCTACCGGTCGCTGGTCACATTCATCGCCATTCCCGCGATAATCATTCTCGGAGTCTTGATATTCCTCATCTCGATCCGCATACAGGTCGTGCGGGCCCGACGACGCGGCGAACATGTCCGGTTCTTGCTACGCATCGAACCATCCGACCCCCGTTACATGCGCAACCTATGGCTCTTCCTCGGCTTGAGCGCCTTGTTCGTCACGCTCGCCGCATTCAGCGGCTTCAAAGCCTATGAGACCACCGACTCGGTGGCCTTCTGTGGGAGCGCCTGCCACGACGTCATGGGTCCCCAAGACGTCACATACCTTAACGGTCCACATGCCCGGGTTCTCTGCGTGGACTGTCACATCGGTCCGGGTGGTTCTTTCTGGGTCAAGTCGAAAATCGACGGAATCCGACAGGTCCTGGCCGTGGCCACCGACAGCTATGACCGGCCGATCCACACTCCGGTCACGAGCCTCCGACCTGCCCAGGAAACCTGCGAGGGCTGCCACTGGCCGCAGCAGTTTCTCGGCCAGAAACTGATCACGAAGAATTACTTCCGGACCGACGAGAATAATTCACCTTGGACCATCAGCCTGCTAATGAACATCGGCGGCGGGAATCCGCGTACCGGGCGCCTGGAGGGAATCCACTGGCACATGCTCAGTGAGCAGAAAGTCGAGTACATCGCCACAGATGAGCAACGCCAGGATATCGCCTGGGTCCGGGTAACCGATGCATCCGGCCAGGATGTGGCGGTCTTTTCGGACCCGAACGTCGACATCCCCGACCCGGAGGCCGAAACGACCGAAGTCCGCACCTTCGACTGCATGGACTGTCACAACCGACCCAGTCATGACTTCCTACCCCCGGCCACAGCCATGAACCTGGAATTGTCCAAAGGCACCATCTCAACCGATTTACCGTTCATCCGCAAGGTTGGCCTGGATCTTCTGAATGCCCCCTACGAAACCAGCGCCGAAGCGAAAGCGGCGATAACCAGCGGCCTCCGTAACTTCTATCTAACCCAGTACAACAGCAAGTATGAAGTGCTGCGGGCCGATATCGACCAGACAGAGAAAGTGCTACACGACATCTACGAGGCCAACTTCTTTCCGGAGATGAAAACGGACTACCGGGCCAGGGAGAACGATCTGAGCCACTTCGTGAGCCAGGGTTGTTTCCGCTGTCACTTCTCGGACCTTGAGACCGAAACAGGTAGGAAGATCTCGAGCTCTTGCACTTCCTGCCACACCATCGTGGCCCAGGGACCAGCCGACAACGTCGCCGACCTGCCAAGCGATATCGGAGGTTTGGAGTTCGAACACCCCGTCGAGATTGGCGACGTATGGAAAACCGTGCGCTGTACCCAATGCCACTCGCCGGCCTCGGGTTACTAAGCCCCGACCTAGCCGTCCAGCCCTCCTCCCCGAATGACAGGTATTTCGAGGGTGAAGGAGCCCTAGTGTTGCCGAAGGCATCGGATGGGAGTCAGAGTGGCTGGTAGGCAAGAAACGAACCGGATCAGAGTCGTGGTGGCCGGCGCAACGGGATGGGCCGGTTCGGCACTGGTAACGGGGATAGTTGAAGCTGCCGACATGGAGTTGACCGGTGCAATATCGCGGTCGCTCGCCGGTAGGCAATTAGGCGAGGTGCTCGGTTTCATCGACCCCGCCGTGGAAATCAGCGGAACCACGAAGCAGGCCCTGGCATCCCGACCTGACGTGTTCGTGGAATACACCGATCCGTCGGTCGCCCGGCAGAATATCCTCGAGGCACTCGACGCAGGCGCTCATGTCGTCGTGGGTACTTCCGGTCTGACCGACGAGGATTACGATTCCATTGATCGGTCGGCCCAAGAAAAGAGACTCGGAGTGCTGGCGTGCGGCAACTTCTCGATAACGGCCGTTCTCATGATGAAGTTCAGCGAGATGGCCGCCAAATGGGTAAAAAGCTGGGAGGTCATGGACTATGCGAGCGCCGGTAAAGTAGATGCCCCAAGCGGGACCGCCCGAGAACTCGCCAACCGCTTGGCGAAGGTCGGCTTGCCTGACATCCGAGTAGCGGTTGAAGACACCCGGGGAGAAAAGGAAGCTCGAGGTGCTTCTTTTGGGGGGACCCAGGTCCACTCCATTCGCCTGCCGGGTTTCGTTCTCTCCATCGAGTCGCTATTCGGCGCAGAAGACGAGCGACTCAGCATCAGACACGACGCGGGTACCAGCGCCAAGCCTTATGTAGCGGGAGGTCTGCTGGCGATCCGGCAGGTCAGCAGGCTCGTTGGAGTCCACCGCGGACTTGACACCGTTATGGACCTGAACTGAAACCAGCCACGAACCCGAAGTTGTACGGAAGGAATCCCGATGTCTCTGCCAACCGTCCCCCTCGATCCCTTCGGGCCGACCGCCGGGCGCACCCACCCGACCACCAACACGTCCCGTCCTGACACGGTCACGGTCGACCTGCATAATCACCTTCGGATCACGGCCGCAGATGAGTTCGTGAGGCCGCATCTCCCGTCTGAGGGGGCCAACACCGCCTACCGCTATTCCGATCCTAGAAGCCGGGAGATCTACGACCGGATTCACGCATCGAGGATCTCAGAATGGACCGACATCGAGACCCGCCTGGCCGACATGAACAAGATGAATATCGACGTCATGGCGGTCTCCTGCTTGCCTCCCCAGTTCTACTACATGGTCGAACCGGGCGTTGGGCACGAGACGAGCCAGATCGTCAACGACGGCATCGCCTCCAAGATCAGGGACTACCCCACCCGCTTTGTCGGGCTTGGTACGGTGCCGATGCAGGACACCGGCCTCGCAATCAGCGAGCTCAACCGCTGCATAAACGAGCTGGGTTTTCGGGGCATTCAAATTGGCGCCCGGGTGGTCGATGAGGAGCTTTCCGCGGAGCGCTTCGAACCGTTCTGGACCCGGTGCGAGGAACTCGATGTCCCGATCTTTATTCACCCATCATCGTTCGCAAGCCCCCGCCTCGGCCGCCACCATTTCGCCAACGTCATCGGCAATCCCCTCGACACCACAGTGGCGGTTCACTACCTCATATTCGACGGCGTGATGGCCCGCCATCCCAACCTCAAAATCTGGCTGTCGCATGGCGGAGCCTTCGCCGGTGCCTACGGGGCACGCATGGACCACGCGTTCGGAGTCCGGCCCGAATGCCGTGATCACATCGATGAGCTGCCAAGTACCTACCTAAAACGCTTCTATGTCGACACCCTCGTATTCGCTCCCGACCAGCTGGAATATCTGGTCAAAAAGCTGGGCGCCGATCATGTCGTGCTCGGTACCGACTATCCGGCCGACATGGCAGATTACGATCCGATCGAACTGGTCTACCAAACACAAGGCCTCTCCGAGTCAGACCGCCAGAAGATCTGTGGTCTTAATGCCTTCAACCTTTTGGGCCTTGACCCGGCGCAATTCGCCCGCTGAGGCCGGTCGAGCTACCGGGCCTGCTTCGCCCAGGCCAGTACCCGTCGAGCGTTGACCGCCATGGCGGTATCCACCATCAAACCATCGACGGTCGTGGCCGCCTTGCCTTCTTTGTCGGCCTCCTCAAGGGCCGCCAGCACTCGTTCCTGGAAGTCGATCTCCTCGGCGGTCGGCATGAAGATTCGGTTGGCTGCCTCGATTTGACCCGGGTGAACGAGTTTCTTACCCCGGTATCCGAGCTGACGAGCCCGTGACGCCTCAGCTTCGAACCCAGCCATATCGCGGATCGCCGGGTACGTCCCATCGAGCGGGTTCGTAATCCCGGCGTGGCGAGCTTCGATAATCACCTTCGATCGTATATAGAGACTCTCGATGCCAATATCCGAATGGTGATAACCGACATCCCGCTGGAGGTCGCCATTGACGGCCACCCCCACCACACACGATCCCACCCGGGCGGCCGCGGACAGAATGTCGTAGCAGCGGTATACCCCGGCCACCGACTCGATACCCACGATCACCTCAACCGACCCTGGTTCCAGACGGCGCTCCCGTTCAAGCGTCAACAGTTTTTCGTCGATGGCTCGGATCACCTCAGGGGAGTCAGCCTTCGGACACTGAATCCCTCTGAGACCGGGAAGGACGATCGCCTCCAAGTCTCCTTCGAATAGTCCCGAGCCGAACGAGTTGACCCGAACGTAGGTCAAGGCACCCCCAGCTCCTCCAGAGATGAACTCTGCAGACATCTCACGAGCCTCGGCTTTCCGGTCCAGTGGCACTGAATCCTCCAGATCGAGAATGAGGGCATCGGCACCGTATCCTGCCGCCTTGTCCAACATGCGTGGCTGATTGCCGGGGACGCTGAGGAGACTGCGAAGCAGGTCCATGTCAGATCACCCCACGCCTGTACAGGTCATCGATCTCTGGGGCGGTGAGCTCAAGCAACTCTGCAAGGACTTCGCGGGTATGTTCGCCAATCGCGGGTCCGGCGTGCCGCACCTTCCCCGGTGTTGCCGAGAACTTCGGGACTACCCCCGGCATGAGCACCTGGCCAATGTCTGCGTAAGCCTTGCGGATCAGGCTGTCGCGGGCAAAAAGCTGAGGATCAACTATCACTTCCGCCATGGTGTTGACGGGAGAGCATGGAACGTCGTGCTCGTCCATAACCGCCATAACTTCGTCAAGGTTGTGCTCCGAGAACCAACCCTGGACGATGTCATTGATATCCCCGCTCGGGGCGGTGCGAGCAGTATTGGTCGCATAGCGATCGTCCTTGAGCAGATCCGATCGTCCGATGGCTGTCATCAGGCGCTCGAAGACCGTCTGGGTTGCCGAACTGTGAAAGACATAGTGAGCGTCCCTGGTCCGGAAAACGTCGGAAGGGGCAACGTTGATGTAGCGGTTGCCATTTCGTTGAGGCGTGTCACCGAGCACGTCCTGACGGGTAATCAAGGAATCGAGCAGACGGATCACCGATTCGTAGAGGGAAAGGTCGATCCATTGGCCCTCCCCGCCATTGGCCGACCGATCGTACAACGCCATCGAAACTGCCATGGCGCCGAAGGTTCCAGCCACGTAATCGACCAGGGGCACCCCCATCTGCAGCGGAGGGCCATCAAGCTCACCGGTTTGATTCATGAGTCCACTTGCTGCTTCGATGACTCGCCCGAAGCCGGGCAGGTGACTCTTGGGACCGGTCTGGCCGTAGCCCGAAAGACTGAGCAGCACGAGGCCAGGGTTGATAGTACGTAGGTCGTCGTAGCCCAGGCGCCACTTCTTGATCGTTCCGGGCCGATAGTTCTCTATCACGACGTCGCAAAGGCCAACCAGTCGCCGAACGAGATCCTGGCCAGCCTCTGTGTGGAGGTCGATTGTGACGGATTTCTTGCCACGGCCGACCACCGCCCAACGCAGAGATTGATCGTTCTTGAATGGACCCATGCCGCGCAGGCTGTCACCGCGACCAGGCAACTCGACGTGAATGACTTCGGCTCCGAAGTCGGCAAGCAGCGAGGAACAATGGCCGGCACCAAGCATGGTGGCGATATCGAGAACGCGCACGCCGCGTAGTGGTCCTTCTAATGGATCGGCCGTCATGGCCGTTACTTTACCCGCGGTGCCAAACGGCCCGCGGCCCAGGGCGAACTCGCCCGGCGACCCTCCGCCAAGCGTCTAGCATCCTGCGAGTTTCCCATGAGTTGGTTTGACACATTGTCAAAGGAGAAAGCGTGGAGCATCGCAACATCGGTCCGCTATCGGTTTCGACCGTCGGACTCGGCTGCAATAACTTTGGCCGCAAGCTGAGCGCCGAAGACAGCGCCTCGGTCGTCGACACCGCAATCGACGTTGGTATCAACCTCTTCGACACCGCAGATATCTACGGGTATGGCGACCACCCGTACTCAGGTACTGGCCGTTCGGAAGAATTCCTGGGTCAGGCATTAGGGACACGACGCTCAGACGTGATCATCGCTACCAAATTCGGGATCTCCATGAGCAAGACCGACAAGTCGATGAGGGGTGGGGGGAGAGCTTGGGTCCAGCGCGCCTGCGAGGACAGCCTGCGTCGCCTGCAGACCGACTACATCGATCTCTATCAGATCCATCGACCGGACCGCGACTCGCACATTTCCGAAACTCTCGGGGCGTTGAACGAATTAGTCGACCAGGGGAAAGTTCGCGTCATCGGTTGCTCCAATTTCTCTGCCGAGCAACTGGAGGAGGCGGAGGCAGTAAGCGAAGACCTCGGTACTGCCCGCTTCGTGAGCGTCCAAAACGAGTACTCCCTGCTGAGTCGCGAAGTTGAAGAGGCCGTATTGCCGGCATGTCAACGCCTCAACATCGCCTTCATTCCGTACTTCCCACTGGCGAGCGGCCTCCTGACGGGAAAGTACCGCAAGGGCGAGGCTGCCCCCGAAGGGTCCCGGTTGGCGTTCTGGGAGCCCCGCCCCCATCAGACGCTGGCCGACGACGTATTGGACCGCGTTGCGAAACTCACCGAAACTGCCGAGAAGTTCGGCCACACCCTTCTTGATCTGGCGATCAGCGGATTACTCGCACGACCCCAGGTCGCTTCTATCGTTGCCGGCGCGACTGCCCCATCCCAGGTTCGGGCCAACGTTGCCGCGGCGGCCTGGATTATGTCGCAGCACGAGGTAGCCGCCCTTGACTCTGTCTGATACCGCGTCACACCAGCCGTGGCCAGTTGCACGGTGCAAGACCCAGAGCGGCCGATCGACATCACGCACCTGTCTGGTTCCGTTCTGGATACCAGGGCTGGCCGCACCCCCATCGCCTGCGGGTCTTCCTAGTAAGGTCAAGATTGTCTTGGAAGGGATCACGTGATGCTGCAAAGAAGTGTGGGAAACACGGATGTCACCGTGTCGGCAATGGGGCTCGGGTGTATGGCCCTGAGCGGGACCTACCGGCCGTCGGACGATGAATCGGGAATCGCCTTGGTCCATCGGGCGATCGAACTGGGCGTGACTCACCTCGACACATCGAATGCCTACGGTTGGGGGCACAACGAGACCCTGCTCGGGCGAGCGTTGGCCGGACGGAGGGACCAGGTCTTTCTTGCCAGCAAGTTCGGCCAGGCCATGGAGGACGGAAAACGGGTCGTGCACGGCGAACCTCAGTACGTACGAGACAGCTGCGACCAGAGCCTGGCCCGCTTGAAAACTGATTACATCGACCTCTATTACATCCATCGGGTCGACCCGACGATTCCGGTCGAAGAAACGGTCGGGGCAATGGCGGGTCTCGTAGCGGCAGGCAAGGTTCGTCACCTCGGCATTTCCGAGGCTGCCCCCGCGACTATCCGACGCGCCCATGCGGTCCATCCCCTGGCGGCCGTCCAGACCGAATACTCGCTGTGGACCCGGTTCGCCGAGGAAGAGATTTTCGGCGTGTGCGACGAACTCGGCATCTCCTATGTCGCATATGCGCCCATCGGACGAGGCTTCCTCTCCGGCGAGATCAAGGGCACCGAAGACCTCGACGAGACCGACCGACGACGCCAGCATCCGCGCTTCGCTCAGGAGAACATCGACCACAACAAGGTCATGCTTCAAGCCCTCCAGGACGTCGCCATAACACACGGCATTTCTCCATCACAGGTTGCCCTGGCCTGGTTGCTGGCACAACACGACTTCTTGCTGCCGATCCCGGGGACGACGAGCATCTCGCACCTCGAGGAGAACGTCGCCGCTACCGCAGTTACCTTGACCGATCAAGAACTCTCCGTGCTTTCGGAGACGTTCGATCCGGCGAGGACGGCCGGGGACCGCTACCCGGCTGCCGCTCTCGCCAAGGTTCAGATCTGAACCATTGACCGGGTTCGGACGGACCCGTTTCCGCGTCGGGAGTTTGCAGAACGACCCAGGGTTCAGAGGTCGACTCCTACCTGCCGAGGGTGGAAGCCTCGCCGGTGACGTCCCACAGATGGTGAACCGGATCATGGATCTCGTATCTGGCGAAGGTTTCAACCGTGAAGTTGGCGCCGTCGCTGCGACGACCCGTGCGAGCAAGCTGTTCAGGGGTGATCTCGTCGAATTTCGCGGCGATTGCTTCAGCCGCGGCAATTAGTTCCACCCGCACAACTCGGGGATCGGCCAGGTCGTAGCGCTCGGCCTCTTGAGTGAGGTTCGGATCCCAGTTGGCGAAGGCTGGATCGTCCTCGGAAAGCATGAGATCGAGGCGGTAGGCGAAGAGTCGAAACACGTCCCGTACATGACAGGCGTATTCGAGGGGCGACCAGACTCCTGGCTCGGGTCGAGTTCGTAGCCATGCTTCGTCCCGCTCAATCACAGAAAACCACCCTTGAGCGTTCCCACGATTGGCCTCGGCAATCTCGGCGATGAGCAGGGCACCAACCCATGCTCCACACTCCGGGCAGGGACGGTCAAGCACCCAGGTCCAATCTTTGTTGTCAGGTGTTGCACCGATGGGATTCATTCGATAAATGCCTGCCTTTTGCCAATTTGATCGACCCAGGATACGGGCGTCATTTCGCGATTGCGACCGTCCGGCCCCAACGATCAGCACGTCGTTCGCCGATGCCGCACGGAGTGAACCATCGGCAGGCCTTCTTGCTCCCGGCCCCCTAAACAATTCCTTGACGTCCGTCCGGGGCGATGCTTACGTGGGACCCATGGACCAAGCAGCTCCCGAGCCGAGCGCATCGCGTCGCGCCTTGCCCAACTGGGCTGCTGTGCTCTCGATGACGGTCATATTCATCTCCGTCCTGGCGCTCCCATTGAAGGCGGCGGTCGATCTTGGATTGTCGCCGGCGGAAACCGCCACATGGCTCGTTGCGATCTACGGGCTGCCTGGTGCGGTTGCCCTCGTGCTTGCACTGCGGTTTAGAGAACCTCTGCTCCTGACCGGCAACCTCTTCGTCCTCATCTTCATCAGCCGACTAGCCGGGCAAGTGCCGTGGGCCGAACTGGTCGGTGCCTCGATCGTCGCAGGAGGCGTCGTGCTCCTCCTTGAGCCACTTGGGCTAACTAAGAAGCTGATCGCATGGCTTCCTGCTCCGATCGTGTTCGGGCTTCTGGCAGGTGCTGTTCTGCCGTTCTTCGTCAATTTGTTCACCGTATTGGGAGATGCCCCAATTCTCATCGGCGGAACCCTGCTCATCTACCTGCTTGCCCGATCCCTCCTGGAGCCAAAGGTCCCGGCAATCTTGCCTGCACTGGTTGGAGGCTTACTCATTGCCACAATCTCCGGTGACCTCACCGCCGTCTCCCTCGCAGACAGCTTCCTCACCCCCGTATTCACAACACCGGTATTCTCGCTGGCCGCGATTCTTACTGTCACGCCAGTGATGGTGGTCCTGATCGAGATACAGTCAAATGCCCCGTCAATCGTCTTCCTGAAGGAGAGTGGGTATGAGGCGCCCGAGACGATTGTCACCACAGTAAGCGGGCTAGGGACCATGGGCGGATCCCTGCTCGGCCCCACCGGCGTCTCGCTTTCGCTTCCCGCCACCGCTCTCATTGCCGGACCGGAGTCCGGAGAACACGATCGACGCTACCTGACAGCCGCAACCGTGGCTGGCATAGCCATGGTGATCGCGGCACTAGGTGGTCTTGCAGTCCAACTGGCGACAGCCATTCCTGCCGCCCTCCTGGTAACCGGAGTCGCACTCGCAGTCATCGGGATCCTTGAGCATGCCTTACAGCGCGTCACCGCAGGGCCACTCATTTGGGGTCCGCTATTTGCTTTCGCCATAGCCCTCTCGGAACTCACCATGTTCGGATTGGGACCGTTCTTCTGGGCGATCGTCGGCGGCCTGGCCGTATCTCTGATCATTGAGCGGGATGCATGGAAGACCATGCACGAGTCATCCGAGATGTAGTAGGCCCCGACCGAACCGCGACCTACTTGTCGCCGGAGAAACCTTCGATCTGCTGAATGAGAAACTGTCGATCTTGGTCTGTTACAGCGAGGTCAATCGCTCTCAGATAGGCCACCTTGGCAGCTTCGAGTCGACCCAGCCGCCTCAAGGACGCTCCGCGAGCAGCATGCAACAAGTGATAGTCGTTAAGGTCGGCGACCACGGCGTCCAATGCTGCCAGCGCCACCTCAGGACCTTCGATCTCGCCGACTGCAATGGCTCGGTTGAGCGCAACGATGGGGGTGGGCATTACCCCCATGAGCTGATCGTAGAGCTCCACGATCTGGGCCCAGTCGGTTGCCTCGAATGACGCGGCGTCACAATGGACCGCCTGGATGGCGGCTTGGAGCTGGTACGGACCTGGTCGGTTGCGTCGAATGCAGGCACGGACGATGGCCTGCCCCTCAGCGATCATCGCCTGATCCCACAAGGTCCGATCCTGATCGCGCAGGAGAACAAGAGTCCCGTCGACGGTTCGGGCAGGCACCCGTGCGTCGTTCATCAGCATGAGGGCGAGCAAACCGGCCACCTCTGGCTCGTCGGGCATCAACTCCTCCAGCGCCCGTCCGAGTCGAACCGCTTCGTGACGCAGTGCTCCTCGCTCCGAATCGTCAGCACCCGAGTTGTAGATCAGATACACCACCGCCAAAACGGACCGAAGTCGGCTTGGCAACTCACTGTCGGGCGGGACTCGATACGGGATGTTGGCTGCTTTGATCTTGTACTTGGCTCGAACGAGCCGCTTCTCCATCGCCGACTCGCTCACCAGGAATGATCGGGCGACCTCGTCGAGGGTCAAACCGCCCAGCAGGCGGAGGGTCAGGGCCACCTGATGTTCGGACCGCAACGCCGGATGACAGCAGGTAAAGATAAGTCGGAGTTGATCGTCAGGCACCATCGTTGCCTCTTCGGAAAAGTCGAGCGGCGTCGAAACAGCCCTTGCGGGAACCAGTTGCTCGATGAGCTCGGCGCCTCGTTTCGACCTTCGGAGGGTGTCGATGGCACGGTTTCGAGCGGTCGTAACGATCCATCCCGCCGGGTTTGGTGGAATCCCCGTCCGTGACCAACGATCGCTCGCCACCAGAAAGGCATCTTGGACTGCATCTTCGGCCAGCGAAATGTCACCAAACACCCGGGTGAGCGTCGCGACGGCCTGGCCGTACACATCCCGGAAGACCTGCTCGACCAGGGGCGCCTCCCCTCGCTCGGCAACCCCGCCCATCCGTTAGGCGCCTGGCATCTCAGGCATGTGATCGGCTGCCCGGCCAGTGGCTTGAAATGGCCGTACCTCGATCGGACGTCCGATGGCATCCACCACCCGTCGAGCCCAGGAAAGGGCTTCGTCAAGATCCTGTGCTTCGATGACATAGAACCCGGCGATGTGTTCTTTGGCCTCGACGAACGGACCGTCGGTCATAATCATGTCGGCATCAATAGCCCGGACGACCGTCGAAGCGTCTGGCCCATGAAGGGCACCACCGAATAGGAACGTTCCGGTCGAAGTCATGTCGGCTTCCAGGGCGATAACCCTGCTCATGAAAGCCCCCATTTCTTCGAGCGAACCCGGCGCGGTGGGAGCACCTTCGGTCGACGTGTAGGTCGACAACAAGTACTGGCTCATGATGGCTCCTCAATTCAGGCGGGCGGTTCCCGCTCTCACCCTACTTACGAATGGGATGCAGGTCTGACGACACCTTCAAGGACGTTTCATCGGCCGCCAAAAAAAGAATCGGCATGGAGATGTCCGGAATCCGGTGAACCGTTCGTGATACTGATGTCGACAGTCGACGCAGCACACCCGAAGAGGAGAAGCAGATGAGCAAAGTTTCGATGATGGGCACCGTGACCTGTCAAGCGGGCAAGGGCGACGAGATGGCGGCCGTACTGTCGCAAATGACCGAGGCCGCCCGGCTCGAACCTGGCGTGGAGATCTACTCATACCACCGTGGCGACAACGACCGCTTCTGGTTTTTCGCTCTCATGACCGATCAGGAATCCATGCAACAGCACGGTCAAAGCGATGCCATGAAGGCTGCCATGGCGGCCTTTGGACCGCTGATGGCCTCACCACCGGAAATGTCGGTCACCACCCCGGTCGCCGCCATCGGGTTCGACATCTGATCACCGGGTCACCGAAAAGCTGGCTAGGCCTGGAGGTGATATTGGGTACCGACAACACTTGGGGCGTATTGTCCTGACGGTGAGAATGCTGCGGCGAGAGCGGCTTTGGCTCGCCATCCGGTGCAATGGCCGGGAGCGACCAGGCGCGGATCGAATGCCCTGAGGGCAGCTACGGTGTCCGATATCCGCTCCTCCATGACCCTTCCGGCCAGGTGATAGCCACCGAGGACCAGATCCAGCGGTGAGTCGTGTAGCTGACTTGCGGCCGTGGCAACGTTGACGATCCCGGCGTGTGAACAGGCGGACAGAATGGTCGTACCTCTGCCCCTTACATGCGCCGCAAAGTACCGCTCGTCAAGAATGAGCGGGTCAGACTCGAATGTTCCGTTACGTCGCGTTTCGTGGCCGCTCAGCCCTGTCTCGAAGGTTGTGATCCGCGGAATCTCGCCGCTGCCATGGAAAAACCCATTGGCGATCTCGTGATCGACGTCACTCAACACGACAGTCGCGCCAGCTGCGGCGAGCTGGTCAAATGTCGGATCCTCAGGCAATAGTGCTACCCGTCCATCGGAAAGTCGAGTACCGCGGTGATCCGGTCGGTTGGGATGAACCTCAAGAACCGGGGCTGAAAGACCCGCATCGGAGCGAGCGCCAGCGATCGCAGATAGAACAGCCACGAGGCCACCACTGTGATCCCAGTGCCAGTGTGATAGGAAGACCGTCTCGATCGCCGAGAGATCAATGTCGAGTCGAACCGCGTTCGCCAACCAGATGTCGCCGTACGGTCCAACATCGAAGAGGACCGTTCGTGATGTGCTGCCCTTGACACCGGTTACAAGGGTGGAGAACCCGTGGGATGCACAACACATGTGATCCAGGACCGAGATGTGGTCTATTCCGTCGATGACATACGACGGTTCTAGGCGGTCAAGGAGCGCCACCCGCTCGTTCGCCTGCACGTCGTTGTCGATACTCGACAGCGCGTCGGTTTCATTGTCGGTCACGACAATCAGATGGAGTTCGTCTAGCTCGAGCATTGGACCGTCCTGTAAGGCGAAAGCCCACATCACCCAAGAAGTCAGATTGTGGGGCCCAGGTACACAATCTCGCCACCCCGGCTCGCATTGTCAAACGATGTCAATTCGTCTTCGATTTCTCGAGAACGACTAACACATCGATCTAGCCGCCGTCACCCCCGTCAAACTCGGGAAGGTTCAGCCCTGCCTCACAGCGATCGACCGTTCTGACGGCTGAAGCGCCATGTTCCATCGGAACTTCTGCGAATGACACACCAGAACCTTCGAACCGCACGCTAACGGGGAGACCCTGATCGTATGCACATTCGACGACCAGAACGGCAACCCGATCCCAGTCAACATCTCCGTAGGCCGTATTGGAAAAGTCTCCGTAGCCACCGATCGGAGCATTACCTACTACAGAGGAGAAGACCCGCCAGGCCGCGACCAGACCGACCGCGACCACAACTGCGACCGTCCATCCGGGCCGTCTGGGCACGGTAGACATCGTGTCAATCGACCCGCCGACATAGGCGGAGACCTCTTCGGGGTTCACCCGAAGCCACGTGATGCTCAGGGCGGCCCCGACCACCGAAACCAGCATGGCCAGCGGAAGCCCCGGGCCGACATCATCCAACTCAAGGCCGTCCACCGACGAGGTGATAAAAGCTGCGAAAGACACGTAGGTCGCGATCGAAAAAGCCACCAAGCCCACCCAACGCAGAACTGTGATCGGCTCTCGAAGAGCAGCCATCGCAATGAGCACGACGAGGATGCCCATGACCGCGGTAATCGAACCGTCTATCTCAACACCGCGTGTTCGTACCACCGGTACCTGCACCCACACCATGAAGCTCGCCAGTATCAGCAACGACCCGGTGATTCCGATCGCCATCGCGTCGCCACGCTGTGATCCCGATATGAATCTCACGCTCTGCCCCTCCACTTCGATCAGCCAAGCATACGTCGCCCGGCTCCGGGAGGAGACCAGAGAGTCGGTATCTGGTTCGTGGCGCTCACCACAGCAGTTGCTTCCCTGGGACGCCGTCGAACCAGCAACCAAGGGCAATGTGACAGCTCCCCTGCCAGCAGGGCAGAACGTGGGCCCGGCAGGACTCGAACCTGCGACCAAGGGCAATGTGACAGCTCCCCTGCCAGCAGGGCAGAACG
>JAHEDI010000058.1 GCA_024641305.1 bacterium
CCCAAGAATGGCGAACATCGACCCGGCGATCCGCAGATCGGTGATGTCCATGGCGAACGTGGCATACGTCGTCCATTGAAGCCCGACTGCGATACCCCAAACCGCGGCAAAACCAACGATGCCGTTGGCGGTTCCGAGTGATGAAATGA
Organism: bacterium; assembly: GCA_024641305.1. Classification (GTDB taxonomy): domain Bacteria; phylum Actinomycetota; class Acidimicrobiia; order Spongiisociales; family JAENVV01; genus JAENVV01. Next base: position 150 of record JAHEDI010000058.1, read on the forward strand.
TTAGGCCTCCGCCCGACACGGCGGCCAACGTGATGAAAGCGGCGTTCCGGTGGCCGAGTTTTCGGACGATGGTGGCCACGCCCCAGGCGCCGACGACCATCCCGACTCCTTTGAGGGTCCCATAGGTTCCGATAACCGCGCCCGATGCCTCGAACCGTTCGGATAAGTAGTACGTCACGAGGCCGTCGATGCCCTGGAACACGGTCCATCCGCCGATGAGGAACAACCCGAACAGCAGGTAGCGCGGCTCCTTTAGGAAGTGGAACGCACTCCAGGCGAAGGTCTGGTCAGGCAATCGGGTGGATGATTCGTGAACCCGTCCGACCTGCCACAGGGGGATCAGCAGTAGCGCGCCGATCACGAGGAAGATGGGTTGGTAGCCAACCCGGTCAACCATGAAGCCGAACACCGCCGACAGTGCGATGAGCCCGATCGCTCGTCCGCCGGTCATGTAGGCCTGCACCACCGAGTGATCCTCTGGTTTCATGACGTCAACTGCGTACGCATCGGCAGTTGTGTCGAATAGCGCCATCATGAAGGTTGCCGAGAGCACGGCGGTGGCGAGGATTCCGAAGTTGGTCGAGGGGTCGACGAAATAGGCACCGAAAAAGGCCAATGCCGTCCCGACGAGACCTATCACCATGTACGGCACCCGGTAGCCGCGTCCGAGCAGGCTGTACCGGTCCGAGATGATGCCGTAGACGAACTTCAGGATGAAGGGGAGAATGGCGAGGCTGGCTACCAACGCGATGCGTTTGGTGTCGATGCCTTCGGAGGCCATGTGGGGTTTGAAAAAGTTTAGCTGGTACGCCTGAATGACCCCTTGGACGAAGTAGAGCATGGTGAACATGCGCAGTAGTTGTTGGCGACTCAGCTGGTTTGTCAAAGCCCTGTGACAATAGTGAACCCGACCCGTTTCTGCTCTGAAGGTCGCGGTGGAACTGCTGAGCTAGGGGTTCAGGGCGAGCAGCCCTGTTTTCGCCGTGGCGGCACCGTTGGAAATGACCACTGTGGCTCTGACGGTCATCTGGTACCCGGCCGGCTCCGAGATGAACGTGATGTCGAGTTGATGGGTGCCGGTCCAGGTATCGGGGAACTGGAACGTCACGATCTTCTCGGCGACATCGTTTGCGATGACCACTGGCTGTACGACGACACCTAATTTTGTGCCATTCAGTTTCGCTTCGGTCCGCACCTGGCTACTCATAAAATTGCTGCGATCGACGGCGCCCACTTGAGACCACGGTCCGGTAAGGAAGCCTTCATCGAAGTAGAAGAACTGGCCCTGGGCGATCGTGATGGTTGTCAAGCAGGTGGTGCCGCCCGCGAATGCACATCCGTCGTCGGCGGCCGCTTCGGCAATGGCGAGGTCGATTCCGTTCGTGGTGGCTCCCCTGGCAGGCACCGGCAGCCTCACGTAGGGCAGTCCCCGCGTGAGAAAAGCGGCCATCTGGCCTCTGGTGACCGGACTATTCGGGCAGAACGTATTGGTGTTTCCGCATCCTTTGGTGATGCCGGCGGTGGCGAGTTTTTCGATGTCGTTTTCGAAGATTGAGGTGTTGTCGTCGGTGAAGTTGATGGCGGGGTCTTGGGCTGTGAGCTTGAGTGCCCGGACGAGGAATGCCGCCATCTCGCCACGGGTGACCGCCCGGTCCGGGCAGAACGTATTGGTGCCCCCGCATCCTTTGGTGATGCCGGCGGTGGCGAGTTTTTCGATGTCGTTTTCGAAGATTGAGGTGTTGTCGTCGGTGAAGTTGATGGCTGAGTCCTGGGCCGTCAGTCCGAGTGCCCGGACGAGGAACGCCGCCATCTGTCCCCGGGTAACCGAACTGGTCGGACAGAACGACGTATGTTGCGAGTTACAGCCTTTGGTAACCCCGACGGCGGCGATTGCCTCAATGTCGGGTTCAAAAATGTTGCCGTCGTCATCTACGAACGTCCCACCGGGTGGGATCGTCGCAGCAGTCGCCGGAGCTGCGAGTAGCCCCAGAATGAGAAAAGCGAGGATGATTCGGCGCATCGGGTCCCTGACGTTGCTGGGGAAAATCTACACGACTGGGGTAATTGTGGCGTCTAGGCCCAGTGATTGGAGAGCAGATCCAGAACGTAGGGCCATGTTTCGGCGAAGTACGCCAGATAGTCGTCCCAATCGGTGCCGGTCAGAAAGCCGGTATGAACGAGGCGGACCCGGGTGCCTTCATCGGCGGGTCGAAACGTTATTGCTACCCAGGTGTTCGATGAGCGCAACGGGAGGGTTGGGGGAGCGTTCCAGGTGAAAGACAACAGCTCGCCCGGAATATAGGACAGGATTCTGCAGCCTTCTGAGCCCCGTAATCCCGCCGGTAGGCTCATCGTCATCATCAGCTCGAATGGTCCGCCGATTCGTAGCTCGATATGAGCATCGGGGACCGGCCACCACTTCTGGAGGTCTTCCTTGGATGTCCAGGCCCGCCACACCTCCAGAGGCCCGGCCGACACGGTCGTTTCCACTTCCAGAGTCCGAATATTGGACCCTGATCCGGGGATGGTTGACGTGTCGATCATGCCTTCAATATATAGCCTGATCTAGCCGGATGCTCTGGTTCGCCGCAGGATCGGGTCGGCGACTGCCAGGACCCGGTCGGCCGCTCCCAGGACCAGTCCGGCGGTACCCGGTGTCTCGGAGTCGACCAGGTTGCCCATCACTTTGAGCGTGATATTGGCGATCGCCTGGGTGCCGACCGCCAGCCGAAGGCCCGAGTTGAGTATCCACGGATGACCAATAAGAAAGGAAAACCGACGGCCCGTCCGCAGGAAGCTGTCGAAGCGTTCGCCGATGAGCGCGTCGTAGCGCTCCGGTGCGGTGGATGGATCGGCAACGAACAGATCGGCGGCCAGCATGCCTGACTCAAGCCCGTAGTCGATACCTTCGCCGTTCATCGGGTTGATAAGCCCGGCGGCGTCGCCGATGGCCACCCAACCTGGGCCGTGCCGGCGTTTGGTACTCATGGGTAGGCGCCAGGCTCGCGGCTTTTCGAGATAGGGCCCGATTTCCCACTCCTCGCGGACCTGGTCGTAGTAAAGGTCGATGAGTGTGTTGAGGTTGAGTCCTTTGAAGCCTTTCATGGTGTTCAATGCCCCGACCCCGATGTTGACCGTGCCGTCTCCGGCCGGAAACATCCACCCATAGCCGGGGACCGAATTGTCGTTGCCGTCCTTCATCGTCAAGCAGGCTTCGAGATGTCGGTCGGCGTGGCGGGGAGATTCGACATAGCTGCGGATGGCCAGGCCGAACGGCTCGTTGGCGACCTTGGTGGCACCGACCATTCGGGCCACCTGACCCGGTGCGCCCGTGGCGATGACAACCAGGCCTGCCGCCCAGCGGTCCTTGCCGGCATCCACACCGGTCACTCGTTTACCGTCGATGACCGGCAGGGCCTCGGTCTCCCAGACGATCTCAGCTCCGGCTTCGGCGGCGGCGTCAATCAATGCTGCATCAAGTCGACGCCGTGGCCAGACCGCCCCATGCGAAGGGAATCGGGCGGTGGCGGGCCAGTCGAGTTCTCGTCTGGTGGTGTTGGCGATCATCCGGAGCCCATCAATGTGATGGGCGTCGGTCATGTCGATCTTGAGTTCGTTGAGAGCGCCGACCGCTCGAGGTGTGAGACCATCCCCACAAACCTTGTCACGGCCGTAGGCGGCCTTGTCAAAGACCACTACGGAGGCGCCGAGACGGGCAGCCTGGATGGCCGTGGCTGCACCGGCCGGTCCGGCCCCGATCACGGCGATGTCGACAGTCTTCATGGGCTCGATGTTATCTGCGATTTCGAAGAACCCTGCATCACGTCACGCGCTCATGTACTGCGCCGATTCAGCCCATAATGAGTTGGCAGCGTGAACGCGACAGCAACTCATAATCGTTTCGTCGGAGGGGTTCGAAGCTAGTGCCGATCGGACTGCCTCGCCGGTGCAGCAATGTTGTCTACACAGGTGATGGAGATGCCAATGATTGATCGACGCGGGGATGCCAGCCATCAGACGATCGTGTTCCTTCATGGCGCGATGTCGAGTCGGACCATGTGGGCTCCGCAGATGGCTTGTCTAGCCGACCGTTACGATGTGGTGGCAATGGACCTCCCCGGCCATGGGAGTCGGATCGGCGAGTCGTTCCAACTCGAACGTGCTGCCGATTCTGTGGTTCAAGTTCTCGATGAAGTCGAGGTTGAGCAGGCGGTTCTGGTGGGCTTGTCGCTCGGCGGGTACGTGGCTCTCGCTGTCGCAGCGATGGATCCACGCCGGGTTGACGGCATCGTGCTGTCGGGCGCCACCGCCTCCTATCGGGGTTGGGGCGGGTTCTCGACGAAGGTCTACGCACGGGTGTTTCCGTTGTTTGGTGACAAGCTTCGCGAAAAGAGTGATGCCTCACTGCGCAGGATCGCCCCGCCTGAGTTTGCAGACGAGATAATGACCGAACCGGGCTCGGTGGAGGGGGGAGGCCAGGCCCTGCGTGACATCCCCGGTCGGGATTACCGTCGTATGGCGGCCCGCTATCCGGGGCCGTTGATGGTTCTCAATGGTGAAAGGGATGTGATAAACCGGCGTGAAGAGGTCGACTTCCTCAAGCACCGACCTGCGACCACCGTGCAGATGGTGGTCGGTGGGGGCCACGCTTGCAGCCTTTCACAGTGGCGGGCATTCTCCGATGCGATCGACGACTTCGTTAGGACCGAGGTAGTTGCCCCATAAGAGTGGCCCAGTCCTAGGACCGGGCCACACTTCGTTTAGCCGGTTCGCTGGTTAGAGCGTGAAGGCGTGCAACATCGACGTTTCCGCCAGAGCATGCCATGCCTGCACCGAGTCGCGGAACTCGCGCCACGGGCCCAGGATGTCCTTGAATCGGCCGTCAGCTGCTGCGGTTTCGTCGAGCACCTTCTCGAAGTCGGTCTTGCATGCACTCAAGACGTCATCGGGGAACTGGCGGATTTCGGCCACGGCCATGACCTCGGCCAATGCTGCCGAGTTGAGCACATCGTACTTGGCCATGGTGCCGAGGTTGGCTGCTTTGGAGGCGTTTTCGATGGCTGCCTGATACTCTTCGGGGAGGGCGTTCCAGGTGTCGAGCTTCATCACTATTTCCAGCGTGGAACCCGGCTCCCACCACCCGGGGTGGTAGTTGTAGACCTTCTGGCCAAGCTGGCCGAGGCCCAGGATGAGGTCGTCGTATGGCCCGACCCATTCGGCTGCGTCGATGGCGCCGGTCTCAATGTTGGCGACGATTTCGCCGCCGGCCACGGTTACCTGCTCGGCACCAAGGTTGTTGAAGGTTCGCCCGGCCATGCCCGGGATCCTCATCTTGAGGCCCTGGAGGTCGGCGACAGAGTTGATCTCTTTCGTGAACCAACCGCCCATCTGCACGCCGGTGTTGCCGGCCGGGAACTGGATCAGCCCGAACTCCTCGGCGTAGAACTGCCGCAGCATGTCGAGGCCGCCGGCTTCATACAGCCAGGCATCCTGCTGGCGGGAGGTGAGCCCGAACGGCACAGCAGTTCCGAACTGCATGGCTGGGCTCAGGCCGACGTAGTAATAGGAAGCCGTGTGTCCAGCCTCGGCCCCGCCGTTCTGCACCGTCGGCAAGACTTCGAGACCACCGACGAGTTCGCCGGCAACCCGGGGAGTGACCTTGAACTTGCCGCCTGTCATCTTGAGCATTTCGTCTGCGAAGATCTGGGCTCCGGCGCCGATCGTTCCGATGAGGGAACCTGGCCAGCTGGTTGGCATTTGCCATTCGACTTCTGGCAAGTCGGACTGGGACAGGATGGCCTCGGTGATATCGGTCGTGTCCGTGGCCAGCGTCGTGGCGGCTGTGTCGTCCTTGGTCGTGCAGGCAGCGAGGAGCGATCCTACGGCTGCGAATCCTGCCACACCGACGCCATTCCTGATGAATTGGCGTCTATTGACACCTGAACGCTCGCTGTGGTTGTCGGTCTGGGTCTCTTCGGGATAGGTGTTATCTGGCATATCGCTACTCCTCCAGTAGTTGATCCTTTGTTGCAGTTCGGGCTTGTTGATTTTCCGTAGCTCTCTTTGGTGTCATGGGTTCTGAGGGTTGCCGTTGGGTGGCGTCTTCGTGAACCTCCACCCGTGTATTGCCTGGAATGTGTGACTCTCCTCCCGCCGTGTTATCCGCCTGGTACAAAAAGGTCGAACGATGTCTGGACGATCGCCGGGAAGACCGCCAGGATCACCAGCGTTACTCCCTGTAGCACCATGAACGGAATAGCTCCCTTGTGGATGTCTGAGGTCTTGACCTCGGGCGGCGCCACGCTTTGCAGGTAGAACAGCGAAAAGCCCACTGGCGGCGAGATGAAAGCCATGTTCAGGTTCACGGCCATGAGCACGGTGAACCAGATTTTTTCCTGGTTGGTGAATCCGAGTGTGTCCATGGCCGGCAGGAAGATGGGGACGACGATGAAGGTGATCTCGATGAACTCGAGGTTGATGCCCAGCAAGAACACGGCGATCATTGCTACAACGACAAAGCCGGTTTTTCCCCCACCGATCTCGGCCAGGAATCTGGCCGTGGCATCGGATCCCCCCAGTTGAAAGAACATGAGGGAGAAGAACGACGAGCAGAAGAGCAGTGTCATAACGAGGATGCTGATGTTGGCCGTCGACCGGGCAGCGTCTCGAAAGGCTTTGGGCGTGAGCCGCCACTTTGGTGTGATGTGCGTGGCGCCTGCCCGGATGAGGACCCTGTCGAACAGGTAGGCGAAGCAGGCCAGGATCAGGGCGCCGAACACGCCAACTGCTCCCGATTCGGACGGGGTTGCGATGCCCTGGAAGATCGAGAACAGCACCCCGAAGATCAACAGGATGATCGGCACGACCGAAAAGAGGACTTCGAGTGCCAGGACTTTTCCGGTCAGGGTTCGCTCTTCGATCGACATGGCCGGGCCGGTTCCCGGGCGCAGGTAGGAGATCCCAATCGCATAGGCGGCGTAGAGGGCGCTGAGGATGAGCCCGGGTAGTAGGGCACCGGCGAACAACCCGAGAATGCCTACCCCCATTTGGGAGGCGAGCAGGATGAGGACCAGGCTGGGTGGGAGTAGTTGAGCGAGGGTCCCTGAGGCGGTAATGACTCCGGTGGCCAGCTTGTGGTCGTAGCCGAGGCGGATCATGGTTGGGAGGGAGAGCAGACCCATGACGATCACGGTGGCGGCGACCACGCCGGTGGCGGCCGCCAGCAACGTTCCGACCAGCACTACCGCGGCAGCGACTCCACCTTTGATGGGGCCGAGCAGCATGCCGATGGCAGTGAGCAGTCGTTCGGCCAGGCCCGATCGTTCGAGGATCGCCCCCATGAGCACGAAGAACGGCACGGCGAGGAGCGTCGAATCGGAAACGGCCCCAAACCATCGAGCCGGCAACGCGTTGAGCGTGCCGACATCGAAGGTCCCGGTGACGGAACCGACGAAGGAGAAGAGGAGGGCCGTGGACGCAAACGAGAAGGCCACGTTGTATCCAATGAGGATCAATCCAAGGAAGATGGCGAACATCGCCAGGGCAAGGGCGACACCGAGATCCATTTACTCGATCCTCACTGGTGCGACGTGGGCAGCCACTCCGGCGAGATCTTCATGACCCATCAAGACGAGGATTTGTTTGACGATCTCGGCGACGATCTGGGTTGCCATCAAGAAGAACCCGATGAGGATCATCAGTTTGATGGGACCACGGGGAAGTCCACCTGCGTCGGTCGACTGTTCCCAGATTTTCCAAAACTGCCAGGTCGACCACGATCCGTTGAACGATCGACCCATACCGGCGAGCGACCAATTCCACAGCGTCCTCATGGCGACGACCAGGAACGGTAGAAATAACAGGGTATGGACGAGCAGGTCGATAATGGCTTTGGTTTTGTTCGTGAAATCAGCCCACCAGAAATCGATGCGGGGGTTGACGCCTTCGAGAACCCCGTAGTTGAGGCCGATCAGTACCAGGGCGCCGAACAGCATCCATTGGAGGTCGAAAATTTCACCGAAGATGATGTCGCGTTGAATGAATCTCGCAATGTAACGGGTCACGACACTGACTAAACCCAACACGAACACGGCCCACACCAGAACCCAGGAGACCTTTCCGGTGGCAGTCGTCACCGCCTCTATGCCGATGCGGATACGGTAGAGCAGCCCGACTACGCCGGCAGGGACGACCAGCGGCTGAGCTTGTTGATGCCGGGTGAAAACCTCTAGCAAATCCTCAGCCGCGGAGGTGACATCTGCTTTCGAGCTTTGATCGTCCAAATCGACCTCTCCCGCGGTTGGCGGTGGCAACCGCGGCCACCATACAAGAAATGATCCAGCGGAGGGCTGGATTCTGCGTACTATGCGCGACGTGCGATATGGCTCACTGGTGGCGGCGACGATCTTGGCCATGGTCGGGTATGCATGCCGCGCTAGCGACGTCGTCGACGTTGGAGGTTCGACTGCCGTGCCGGTTGCCCCAGCCGAGCGTGCCGTGACCATCGACACGACCGGATGTGGTTTGGCCGCCGACCGGATGGGATCGGGGGTGGCGGTCGGAGATGGCCTGGTGCTCACGGTGGCTCATCTGGTGGTCCGCTCGGACCGGTTGGCCGTTAACGAGACATCCGGTGGCCGGGTTGACGCGGTTGTCGTCGCCGTCGACCTGGATCTCGATCTGGCGGTTTTGCGGCTACCGGCCAACGGGCTGGCAGCCATCGAAACGGCGTCGGCCGATACCGGCGCCATGGGCTCGATCGTTGGCGGAGCCGCTTCGGGAACCGTCCCGTTCCAGGTCAACGGCATCGTCCGGATTTCGATCGAGGAGATTCTTGGTTCCGAACGTCACAGTCGACTCGGCTACAAGCTTGATGCGACCACCACTACAGGAGATTCAGGTGCCGGGGCCTACGACGAGGACGATCGACTGATCGGCATCGTGTTCGCGATCAGCGACGAGGGTGAGACGACCTGGATTACCTCCAGTGCCGTTGCAGCGGAGTTTCTCGCCGCCCATGCCGATGACCGCACTCCGATCGTCTGTGACCCGGACGCGTCCCGGCTCGCCCTGCCCTAGAAGCCGACGCCCGGAGTATCGGTAGATCGGGGGCGGACGACTCTTAGATTGTGGCGATGAGTCGGATGGATCGTTCTGAGCTTTTCGGAACCGTGTACGTGATGGCGTCGAACGTCCAGGTAGTGGCCAGCATGTTCCCGTCTTCCATAGTGACCGGGGTGTTGGCCGGGTAGGTCTTGATGATCGATCGGGCGACTTGCCGGATCCTGGAAGCTTGCAGCAGGATCAGCCGGTCGGGGGTTCGGGCCAGCACCCGGTAGTCGCTGGTCGAGTAGATGGCGACGGCGGCCGCCGCCGCTCCGAACCCGATCCGGGCCGGCCATTCCTGCCATCCCACCGAGGAGGCGACCGCTACCAGGGCGCCGAAGGCCGCACCGCCGTACCAGAGCATGTACGGGTGGCGTCGCCACAGGTAGGCGGCCTCCACGAGTCCTTCACCCTCGTTGAGCAGTCGGGCGACCGAGCGGAGCAGAAGGATATGACGCATCGAAGGCGAGTGTACGCCAAGCCACCAGGCTCCGAATTGAAACGCTAGAATCACAGGGCTGTAATTCAAGGAGAGAACCTGATGGCCCTGGCGATGAACACCGACCTGCTTCCCGTCGCCGCGCTGGCCTGTGCAGACGCCTACTCGGCCCATGGTTCGTCGATCATCATCAAAGACCGTCCGTTTCTCACCGTGTTTTCTGACGAAGACACGGCCGAGATCATCATCGAAGATGAGGCTTCAATCGAGCGAGCCATCGGGTATGTTGCCCAAATCGCCGAGGTGTGGAACGTGGTGGTCATCCTTCCTGCCTCCCTGGCGGGGACTGGTCACCGGTTGTTGCGGGGCCGGTTTCATAACGTACGCCTCCAGGTTTGGTGGACCGAGGCTGATCTGGTGTGTTTCGGTCGGGTCGAGGTTCCCTAGCGTTTCGACCCCGCTCGTCGTACCCTGATCCCATGCCGCCGCCGCTCTACGTCCAGAATGTCATCGCTTTCGTTTGGGATTACGACCGGACCCTGGTTCCAGGGAACCAGCAAGACCCCATCTTCGAGGAGTACGACGTCGATGCCGGGGAATTTTGGGCCGAGGTCGACGGCCTCGTCGACTATTACGCAGCCCGCGGGGTGCGGGCGTCGCGGGACCTTGTGTATCTCGGTCATATGGTCACGTACGTCGAGAATGGTCTGTTTCCTGGTCTCACGAGGGCCAAGCTGGCCGAATTGGGAAGTCGGGTGCAACTCGCTCCGGGCATTCCAGAGTTCTTCGCTTCGACTCGCCAACACGTCCAAGAGAATCCCGGCTACGTGAAGGAAGGCATCTCGGTCGAGCACTATGTAGTGTCGACCGGGATCGTGCCGATGATACTTGGCAACAAGATCGCCGATCAGATCGATGGCGTTTGGGCCAATGACTTCATCGAACAACCTGCCCCGCCTGGTTATCTCGGCCACCTTGACATTGCCCCTTCCGACGTGCCGATCAGCGGACTTGGATACACGATGGACAACACGGCCAAAACCAAGGCAATCTTCGAGATATCCAAGGGCGTGAACAAGAACCCGTCGATCAACGTGAACAGTCGGATGTCCGAAGAGCAGCGCCGGGTCCCGATGCGCCATATGGTCTATGTCGCCGATGGCCCGTCGGATGTTCCCGTATTTTCGATTCTCAATGCCAACGGCGGCAAGACCCTGGGGGTCTATACGACGGAACCCGCCAACAATTTTCGCCAGGTGAAAAGCCTTCAGGAACAAGGCCGGATCCAGGGAATGGCCAAGGCGGATTTCCGTCCTGGTGAGGCGGCGTTCTTGTGGCTGATGGACAGCCTCGATCAGATCGCCGACGAGATCGTCGCCGCCCGTCGGAGCGCCCTATCTCAGATCCCCCAACCCCCCGGCCACGTCTAGCCCCCCATTTGCATCGTCCGTTGTCAATCCCCCGAAGTCTCGCCCCGGTGTTGTTGTCGGCCCCCCAGGGCTGGCCGGGTTTGGTTGTCGGTCCCCCCAGCGCTGGCCGGTTTGGTTGTCGGTCCCCCCAGGGCCGTAGGCCCGTCCGGGGGGAAGGGTCCCGTCCTCGGAGAGGATGGGTAGGGGGGCTGGTTAACTCTTCTGATCGGCACTCCGGCACGTTTCGTTGTCGGTCCCTCGACGTCTCGCCCCGGTGTTGTTGTCGCCCCCCTAGGGCTGGCCGGTTTGGTTGTCGGTCCCCCCACGAACCCGACTGTCGGCTAGTGCCCGGTGCTACTCGCGAAATAGTTCGGACATCGGTACGAACCCATTCGGGCTTTCTGCATAGGCCCGTATCGCCAAAAGTGGCTGGTCCGGGCTGGCGGAAACGAGGTCGTTGATCGTCTTGGTGAAGTCGGGTCCTCCCGGGGCGGCGAGCACGACGAGATCGCCGGGGCGAATCTGCGTGTCTTTGGGCAGTGGCGATTCGACGGGGCCCGGTCCATGAATCCACCAGGCGGCTACCTTGGTTGAATTGGTGCGCCCGACCCGGATGGCCAGGTCGCGGGCGGCACCGATTTCGATGGGTGATGCCCCTTTGACCTCCACCACGAGAACCCGGTCGAACGTGAGATGGGGCAGGTAGGCGACCACGACCGGTGCCGGGACCCGACTTACAACGTCGTCGACCACGGAGCCGAGCACGGTTCGCCGGGTGGCCGACGTTTCGGTCCAGCCGATCAGGACGACGGAGGCATCGGTTTCCAGTGATGCGTGAGAAATGCCCCGGACGATCGAGGCGTCGATTCGTACGACTCCGGCCGATTCGGCCCCGAAGCTTGAAATGAACTGTTCGGCGGCTACCTGCATCTGGCGACCGCGGGCGACCGACTCGGCGTCGCGAGTCGTGACGACATGGAGCGGAATGACGGTTCCGGCATCTGCTCGCGCCAGCATGAGAGCCAACTCGATGAGTCGATCGATACCGTCGAGTCGAGCGACGGGCACGAGCACATGTCGCCCGAGTTTTGATGACGAACCAGAAACGGCGACCGGGATCTTGTCGGCGGATCGCCCCGCCGACCAAGAGGCGACGATGATCGTGGCCAGGACGACGAGCAGTGTGGCGTTCACGGCAGTTTCGTCGATGATGCCGACCCGAAGTCCGACGATGGCAGCTGCCAGCGTGCCTGCCGCCTGGGCGACCGACAGCGAGAACATCACCTGGATATGGGCCCGGTCGAACTTGAACAGTTGTCCGGTGATCCAGGCCGAGCCGTACTTGGTCACGATCGTGACCGCGGTAAAGACGCCGGCCAGCAACAGCGTGCGGGAGTCGGTAACCGTGGACAGGTCGACGAGCATGCCGACCGACACGAGGAAGATCGGGATGAGGATGGCAGACCCAACGAATTCGATCCGACGCATGAGGAAGCCGGTATTGGGAACCAGTCGGTTGAGGGCCAGCCCGGCAAAGAAGGCTCCAACGATCGGCTCCGTTCCACCCAGGTCGGCGACCACCGAGACTCCGAGGAGGCAGACCATGACGAACAGGAAGCGAAGAATCCCGTCCTGG
>JAHEDI010000080.1 GCA_024641305.1 bacterium
ACAACCTTTGAACAAGGCCTTGCCGAAACGATCGCTTATTTCAGTGCCTTCGACCCGGCGGCGCTGCTTGCTCAAGAAGTGGAGCGCAATTGGACCTGATCCCGATAATGAAACCCTGGCTCGGCCCCGAAGAGGTCGCCGCGGCAGGCGAAGCCATCAGTTCAGGATGGGTCGCACAAGGCCCACGCGTGGCAGCCTTTGAAGAATCCGTCACCCGGAAGGTGGGCGCTCAGGCCGGGGTGGCCGTTTCCTCGTGTACAACCGGGCTGCACCTGGTTCTTCACGCCCTGGGAATCGGATCGGGCGATGAAGTAATAACCCCGTCTCTTTCCTTCATTGCCTCGGCGAACGCTCCTCTTTACGTCGGAGCCACGCCAGTTTTTGCCGACGTCGATCCGATCACCATGAACCTAACCGTCGACACCATCGGACCTGCGATCACAGACAGGACACGAGCAGTGATTCTGGTCCACCAACTCGGCATGCCAGCCGACATTGACCCGATTCGAGAACTGTGCGACGCCAACGGGATCGTCCTCATCGAGGACGCCGCCTGTGCCATCGGATCTACCTATCAAGGGAAGCCAATCGGCGGCAGGTCACCGTACGTCGTCTTCTCGTTCCATCCTCGCAAGGTGATCACCACCGGCGAGGGAGGGATGATCATGACGAACGAGGGTGCTGAACCCACCCGCCTGCGGGCTTTGCGGCAACATGCCATGACCGTGAGCGCCTTCGACCGTCATGAATCTGACCCGGCGGACTTCGAATCGTACCCGGAGATGGGTTTCAACTTCCGAATGACGGACATCCAGGCAGCCATCGGTTCTGTGCAACTGTCAAAACTTGATCAGATGGTGCAGAGGCGTCGCCGCTTGGCAGCCCAATATCGCGAACTGCTCGACGGGGTTACGGGGGTAATCCTTCCCAACGACCCGGTGTATGGCGAGACCAACTACCAATCGTTCTGCATCGAATTGGAGGCATCCTTCGGTCTGAACCGCAATGACTTGATTCGACACCTGCACCAACGCGGTATTGCCAGCCGAAGAGGAGTGATGGCTAGTCACCTCGAATCCGCATTCGCTGGCAGTTCTTCGGGAACTCTGCCGGTAACCGAGAGATTGACAGCAAGAACCATCCTTCTGCCCCTCTACCACCAGATGACTGATTCCGACATGGGGCGAGTTACCGAAGCTGTCGCCGAAGCTGCCGTGACCCGTGTCTGACTCAAGTTTGCTTATTGGCGGAGCGGGCGGACTTGCTCGAGAGACGATCGAAATCGTCCGTGCGATTAACCACTTGAAGTCTGGCCTGGAGCTGCGCGGTTTGTTGGACGACGACCCCGCTCTGCTCGGAATGACCTTCAACGGCGTACAAGTCGTCGGAAGCCTTGACTCCATACATCGACAAGACGACACATTGTTGGTACTAGCCATCGGCAACCCGCAGAACGCCACCGTACGGCGCGACATCGCGAATCGCCTCGGGTTGCCGGACGATCGGTACAGCAGCCTCGTTCATCCAACAGCGGCTCTGGCCACATCAGTGTCGATCGGAGTCGGCACGATCATCCATGCCCACACTACCGCCACCGCTGACATTCAAATTGGCAAGCACGTCGCGATCATGCCGAACGTCGTCCTGACACACGATGACGTGCTTGAGGACTACGCCACCCTCGCATCAGGTGTCATGCTCGCCGGCGGAGTAAGAGTTGGATCGGGAGCATACGTCGGAGCGGGTGCGCTCGTACGAGAGGCGCTCCTAATCGGCGAGGGCGCCCTTATCGGCATGGGTTCGGTCGTAACAAAGAATGTGCCAGCGGGAGAGACCTGGTTTGGCTCCCCGGCGACCAAACGATAATCCAATGTGGGATCGTCTGAGACCAGCTGGGATCATCGGGACTGCCTCACTTCTGAATGTCCTCGCCGGGGTGGTCCTCAAGGAGGCAGATGGCGACAGTACTGCTGGCGTGGTCATTGGTGCTTTGGCCGTGGCGGGAACACTCGGCGCGATCCAGTTCTTGCTGTGGCGTAGCGCCCATCGGCGGTATCCGCTGAGCCTTACGTACCCGTTTACCGGGCTTGTCTTCCCCTTTGCCCTGGGAGTTTCAGCGTTCTACGGTGAGCCAGTAAAACTGGCCCACGTCATGGCAACTGTCCTGATCGTCGCGGGGGTCGTCATTGTTCACAAGACCCAGCTCCCTGATCAGGAGAGCGCCACCTGATGGGGTTCCTCGCCGGGGCTCTTCTACTCACAGCATCAGGACAGCTTGCGTTCAAATTCGGCGTGGTCAACCACCAGCGCCATATCACCGGCGTGGGGCTGATCGCTCTAGGAGCAGCAATGGTCTGCACGCTCTTCGCTCTCAGGACTCTAGGTATTGGACTCGTGTACTTGTCCACGGGTCTCACCCATGTGTTCATCCTCGCCGGCAGTCGTTTCATTCTTCACGAACGCATACCTCTGAATCGTTGGGTGGGTGCCGCCGCAATAATCGCGGGTGTCGGCCTCTACGCGTCAGCGTTATAGGAAGGCAACCTGAGATGACCTCGGTGCTTCGACGTCAAACGCGGCAATCAAGACGAAGACCTTGCCAGCCGTCAAACCGACACCAATTGACGTGGCGAGAGGTTGAGATTCTCAACACCGCAGTCGGTGACGACGACAATGTCCTCTATCCGCATGCCGAACTCACCCGCGATGTAAATGCCCGGCTCGATTGAGAAAGCCATACCGGGTTCGAGAACCAGGTCGTTTCCTTCGACGATATATGGGTCTTCATGGACGTCGAGGCCGATGCCATGCCCGGTTCGATGAATGAAGTATTGACCATATCCAGCCTCGTCGATGATCTTCCGAGCGACTCGATCGATCGACTGTGCGGTAACACCAGGACGGACCGCCGCCACCGCAGCTTGCTGAGCTTCAAGCAGCACGGCATGAGCTCTGGCGACATGAGCAGATGGTTCGCCAACCACAAACGTGCGCGTCGTGTCGGAGCAGTATCCAGCCATCCGGCCACCGAAATCACACACAACTGTGTCGCCAGGCTGCATGATCCTGGCTCCTCCGTGGTGGTGCGGCGAGGCAGCGTTGGGACCTGACGCGACGATGGCCGCAAACGACAACCCTTCATTGCCCTCTTCACGGAGAGCTGCCTCGATCCAAACACTCAAATCGGCTTCGGTTCGACCAGCGAAGGTCTCATCAGCCAGACGAAGGGCGACTCGATCGGCGCTGGCCGCAGTGGCCCGGAGAGCGGCCACCTCATCCGATGCCTTGCGCATTCGCATCGGGCGGGTAAGCGGAGTGGCGGATTGCCAGAACGCCTCCGGCAAGCGTCGCTGCAGTTCGAGCAGGAAACCGGACCAGCACTGTTCCCCCACTGCGACGACACCAGGATCGCCGATCAGGTCGGTCACGAGACCCATCGAGTCTT
>JAHEDI010000029.1:0-17003 GCA_024641305.1 bacterium
GGTGTTGGTGGGTGGGTTGCAGCCTCGGGTGATGCCTTCTTGGGCGATGGCTTCGATGGATCCTTCGTGCACGTTGGCGTCGTCGTCGATAAACGACCCACCCGGAGGCAGCACGACCAGGGAGAGTGTCAAAAAGAGCGCGGCGAACAAAGCCATGGGGTACGAATCGGCATTCTGGTCAAGACCTGAAGCCGTGGTCGGATGTGCAACCACTCGGTCAGGTTGGTATTACCGGTCAGATGCGCCATCCTGTGCCTATGTATACGATTGAACGATCGGTCGATCTTCACGCACCCGTCCTCTTATTGAGCTTTACGGGATGGGTCGACGCAGGTGGGGTCGGTACCGAGGCGGCCGGTCTGATTGCGTCAGGAGGCGAGGTGGTTGGACACTTCGACGCCGACGCTTTGTTTGACTTTCGGGTCAACCGTCCCACCGCCTCGTTCATCGACGGCAAGCTGACCGCAGTCGAGTACCCCGAGATCAGCATCACAGCTCGATCTATCGAGGGCACCGATCTACTTGTTGTGTCAGGCACCGAACCCGAGTTTCGCTGGCATGGGTTCGTCAAGTCCATGTACGAACTGACCCAGCAATTTGGAGTGTCCCAGCTGATAGCGATTGGTTCGGTGCCTGGTCCGGTGCCGCACACGTTGCCGACCCCGGTTTTGAATACCTCGATGCAGCGAGACTTCTCGGCTGAGGGAGAACGCGTCGCCGAAGGTTTGCTGATGGTCCCATCGGGGGCGGTGACCGCCACCGAGTGGCATCTCGGCAAACTCGGCCTGCCGACGGCCGGCTTCTGGGCACAAGTCCCGCATTACATGAATCAGCCCTTTACCCAGGCGGTCATCACTCTGGTCGAACGCGTTGGTCGCCATCTTGACGTGATGTTCCCCCTCAACGACCTGGCTGATCGGGCCGATCAGCAGCGCGTCCAGTTGGACGAAATGGCTGCTCAACAGCCAGACATTGCCGCCCACATCGAGCGGCTCGAGACGCTGTCGAGCGAGGATGATGCCGTGCCCTCAGCCGAACAAATCGGCCTGGAAATCGAACGGTTCTTGCGCGACGAGTCAGAAGGCGGGACCCAGCCTCCGTCCGGCACCGCCTAGGCCAGGAGCTCGGTTAATCAAAGCTGGTGGGTTGGTTCGGGCTGGTAGCCTGACAAACCCCGAATACCGGAGAAATCGTGTCCGCGTACGACTTTGCAGAGCTTGAATCGAGATGGCAGACGGACTGGGAGGCCGAGGGTCTCTATCGGTCCCGGGTCGATTGGTCCCGACCAAAGCATTACGCCTTGACGATGCTGCCCTACCCGTCGGGTGACCTGCATATCGGGCACTGGTATGCCATGACACCGTCCGACACCCGGGCTCGCTACATGCGCATGAAGGGGTACAACGTGTTGTTCCCGATCGGCTTTGATGCCTTCGGACTCCCGGCCGAAAACGCCGCAGTGCAACGCAACATCCATCCGGCCAAATGGACCCATTCGAACATGGAGAGAATGCGGACACAGCTCCGGTCCATGGGCGCCATGTTTGATTGGGAACGCCAAGCGGTCAGCTGTGAACCGTCCTACTACCAGTGGACTGAATGGTTCTTCGCGAGAATGTTCGAACACGGCATCGCTTATCGCGGTGAGGCAATGGTCAACTGGTCGCCGACGCTCCAGACCGTTCTTGCCAACGAGCAAGTCATCGACGGCCGGGATGAACGGACCGGCCAACCGGTGATACAAAAGCTTATGGAGCAGTGGTTCTTTTCGATCACCAAATATGCCGACGAGCTGCTCAGCTTTGACGATATCGACTGGCCCGATCCCATCAAGAGCATGCAAACCAACTGGATCGGTCGGTCAGAAGGGGCTCGGGTTCGTTTCGCGACTGAGACAGGGTCCGAGATCGAAGTGTTCACAACGCGCCCTGACACGTTGTGGGGGGCTTCTTTCATGGTGCTGGCTCCTGAACATGTCCTCGTTGATGAGTTGACGAGTCCGGCCCAGCGAGCGGCCGTTGACGCGTATCGAATCGCTGCGGCCGCCCGTTCAGAGCTCGAACGGATGGAGGAAGATCGCGACAAGACAGGCGTCTTCACGGGTGGCTACGCCATCAACCCGGTCAACGGAGTGCGTATCCCGGTCTGGATCGCAGATTATGTTCTCGTGTCATATGGCACGGGAGCCATCATGGCGGTGCCGGCGCACGATCACCGCGATTTCGAGTTCGCCCGGGCGTTCGATCTCCCGGTAGTACCGGTGATCATTCCGCAAGGAAGTGAACCGCTCGTGGCCGACGACATGGTTGACGGTTACGTTGGCCCAGGAATCATGACCGATAGTGGACCCTTGAACGGGGTTGAAACGACTGAGGCCAAGGGTCGCAAGAATCCGTCCGTCTCGGCCGCCATCGACTGGATCGAATCCAACGGGTGTGGGGTTGAAGCCATCAACTATCGGTTGCGGGATTGGCTGATTTCCCGACAGCGATATTGGGGATCGCCGATTCCGATCATCCACCGTCAAGATGGCACGGTTGAAGCCGTTCCCGATGACCAGCTTCCGGTCGTGCTCCCCGAAGACGTGGTGTTCGAGGGCCGTAGTCCGCTCGTCAACGACGATGCTTTCCTATCAGTACTTGATTCGGACGGCAAACCGGCCCGGCGCGAAACGGACACGCTGGATACCTTCATGTGCTCGTCGTGGTACTGGTTCCGGTACCTGTCGCCGGATTTCGACGACGCACCGTTCGATCCCGAAGAAGCTGCCTACTGGCTGCCGGTCGATGTGTACACGGGAGGGGCAGAGCACGCAGTCATGCATCTGCTCTACTCCCGCTTTTTCGTCAAGGTAATGCGCGATATGGGCCTCTTCGCCGACACGGAAGTGGCCATGCGTGCCCACGGCCGGTCGGCTGACGACGCTTTCGACGAACCGTTTCGGGTGCTACGGAACCAGGGTCAGGTCCTGGGCGCGGAGCATGCCGGCGATGTCGTGGCCGTCGAAGGCCGTCGGGACGGCAACCGCATCATCGCCTCGCTAGTGACCGTAGTTACCGGGGCCACATCTCCGCAAGGTGTGGTGGTTGGTGAGATCATGCGCCGGACCGAGAACCTGCTCCAGGTGATGGTCGACGGTGACCTTATTTCGGTTGAGGTTCCCGACGATGCCGAGGTGGTTATCCCGAGCATCGCAGGCACCAACGACGTTTCGCAACTGCGCCATCATCTGGAAGTCGAGCGGATGTCGAAATCGAAGGGCAACGTTGTCAACCCTGACGAATTGGTGGATGCCTATGGCGCCGACACGGTTCGTACCTACCTCATGTTTGCGTTCGAGTGGCAGAAGGGAGGACCGTGGGATGGTCGCGGCATCCTGGGAGCCCATCGGTTCCTGGAGGATGTTTGGAAGATCGCCCACCTGGCGTATCAGCCGGGCGATGTCGACGATGAGGCCACCGCCGCCCTCCGTCGGGCGGTCCACCAGACCATCGACAAGGTGGATGGTGACCTGGCGGACTTCAAGTGGAACACCGCCATTGCGGCACTCATGGGTCTGCGCAACGTCATGCTTGATGCCAATAAGACCTCGGTCGTGTCGGCGGGGGCATGGGCAGAGGCAGTTGAGGTAATGGTGAAACTGTTGGCGCCGATCGCTCCGCACGTGACAGAAGAGTTGTGGCGGAACCGACTCGGAAAAACCGGGTCGATCCACGTCCAACCGTTTCCGGAGTCCGACCCCTCCGTAGCCAAGGATGTGCAGGTCACGATGGTCGTCCAGGTCAACGGGAAGGTCCGCGATCGTATCGAAGTGCCGGCTGACATTTCCCCAGAAGACGCCGAAGCAACGGCACTGGCCTCCCCACGCATTGGCGAACGAGTGGGGGATCTGACGGTCCGCAAAGTGATCGTCCGTCAGCCGAACCTCGTCAACATCGTCGCCAACTGATGCCGAAGGTCCTGGCCGGGGACCTGTTCGACTTCGATCATCCAGCAGTCGATCCGGCCAGTGTTCGGGTTCGTATCACCCCCCGATGGCTCAACCCGATATGGCAGGAACCGTTTGTGGCGATCGCTATGCCGTGGGGTATCTATTTGCGTCATGACGTCGGGGTCCTGGACTCTGAACATCTTCGTCGGGTTCTCCACCACGAACTCGTCCATATCGCCCAGTGGCGTCGACTCGGAGTGCTGGGATTCATCATGTCGTACGTTGGTGATTACTTGAGGGCTCGCCGGGCCGGCATGAGTCACCTTGAGGCTTATACGGCTATTTCCCTCGAACGCGAAGCTCGTCAGGACCCGTAAGGTCCGAACCGTCCAGGGGATTCAGACGACCACCACGTCGTCGAGGCCGTCTTCCGCTGCGGGGTAGGCCATGTTGAGACCATTCAGCGTGTCGACAATGACCTGCGAGATGACGAGGTTCCGGTACCACTTCCGATCGGCGGGTACCACGTACCAGGGGGCCGCCTCGGTCGAGGTACGGGTCAAGACCGATTCGTAGGCGGCCTGGTAATCATCCCACCGTTCCCGCTCTGCTAGATCTCCGGTGGCGAATTTCCAATGTTTTTCCGGTGTCGCCAGTCGATCCTCGAGACGCTCCTTCTGTTCATCTTTTGATATGTGGAGGAAGAATTTGAGGATCGTGGTGCCTTCATCAACGAGGAGTTGTTCAAAATTGTTGATGTGCTCGTACCGTTTCTCCCACCGTTCAGCTGGCACCAGGTCATGAACCCGCACTACGAGAACGTCCTCATAGTGAGAACGGTTGAAGATCACGATCTGTCCTGATCCGGGTGTCCGAGGATGAACCCGCCACAGGTAGTCATGGGCTAGTTCTGTTTCCGTCGGCTTCTTGAACGAAGCAACGCTCACACCCTGTGGATTGACACCCTCGAACACGGAGCGGATCGTCCCGTCCTTTCCGCCGGTATCCATGGCCTGCAGGACGATAAGAATCTTGTGCTTGCCTTGCGCGTACAGAAGCTCTTGGAGAGATTCCAGTTCGACGTTCAAGGACCGGAGGGCCGCCTTGCCTTCTCGTTTGCCGCAGGTGAGCGCGTCACCGCCGGATGGATCCAATGCTGAAAGATCGACGCTCGATCCGGGTTCGACACGGTATTGATCCACGACAGCTCCTGTCGCTTGGGGCCACTGGCTGCCTCAGGATACCCCTTCCTCGGCCTGGTTCGCTGTGGTACGAATACCGGCACCGGTGGCTGGAAAGGGGACGCATGGAGCGGGTCGTCGCTCTGGCGGGTCTGGCTGTGGTCGCAGCGGCCGGGCTTGTCTATGTCTGGAATTCGGCCGATGTGCCCGAGCCACAACCGACCGCGGTCGTAGAAGTAGGTACGTCGTCGGACCGTTCAATTTTGGTTCATGTGTCGGGGGCGGTTGTGTCACCGGGGGTAGTGGTGGTCCCGATCGACAGTCGGGTTGCCGACGTCGTGGCTGCGGCGGGCGGCGTCTCGCCGGCGGCCGTGTTG
Organism: bacterium; assembly: GCA_024641305.1. Lineage (GTDB taxonomy): Bacteria > Actinomycetota > Acidimicrobiia > Spongiisociales > JAENVV01 > JAENVV01. Next base: position 5,490 of record JAHEDI010000029.1, read on the forward strand.
GAAGCGATCAACCTGGCCGCGGTCGTTCATGACGGCGAACAGATCATCGTGCCGACCGAGACTTCTGCATCGGCGGTGGCCGGCGATGGGCGGATTGCCATCAACTCGGCAGATGCCGCCACCCTCGAGACATTGCCAGGAGTCGGTCCCGTTCTGGCAGAAAGAATTGTGGCCTTCCGAACGCAGAACGGTGCGTTCGAGGCGGTCGAGGACCTGCTCGACGTTCCCGGGATCGGTGAAGCGAAACTGGCGTCACTTCGTGAGTCCGTTCGGGTTCCGTGATCGACCGCCTCACGCTGCCAGATCAGGTTGGGCGGGCGACCCTGGCAATGGCCGCCGCGGCCTGGGTGGGGATCGCCACCGCTCCGAAGGTCTGGTTGGTGGCGGCAGTAATCGGAGCCTTGCTGGTGGTCGGAGTGTGGAGGTCTTCGTATCATGCCTTCGCCCTGGTTGTTGCCGTTGTGCTGGGCGTCGGTTCGGGTTCATTGGCCCATGCCAGAGCCAGTGAGGTCCATCTGGCCGATGGTCCGATTGTGACCCTGGGGCGAGTCGCCTCGGATCCAGTCGAAGGACAATTCCTGCTGGAACCGCACGCCGTTCGGGTTGGCGACGAGTGGGTTCGGTGGGTGGGACCCCGGGTAGCGGTGAAGATGGACGGCTCGGCGCCTCGCTTGGCGGCGGGGGAGACTGTCATTGTGACCGGTCGGCTGACGTCCGCCGGAGGTCGGATGGTCGGCCGAACGTTTCAAGGTCGCCTGCGGGCACGAAAGGTTGAGTCGGTCCCCGGTGCCGAAGGCCCCCTAACGGTGACTGCGAATCTCCTGCGAGATCGAGTCTCCGACGGGTTGGCCAGCTGGGAAAGCCATCCGGGCGCCGCCCTGGTTTCCGGGTTTCTCATCGGGGACACCCGCCAGCTCTCAGATGTGGATTATGACGTTTTACGGCGCGCCGGCCTTACCCATTTCGTGGCCGTGTCCGGTAGCAATGTCGCTCTCTTTCTCGGACTCTGGTGGCTGGTGATCGGTCCGCTTGGGGGAGGCCCCCGACGCCGGGCCATCTTCGGGTTGGTCGGGTTGGCGGTGTTTGTCGTTGTGACGAGGTGGGAACCCTCAGTCTTGCGGGCGGCGGTCATGGCCGGGATCTTTCTTGCGAGTCGGGCGGCAGGTCTTCCCTTGTCGGGATGGTCGGCGTTGGGCGTATCCGTCTTCGGCCTCTTGGTGTGGTCGGCCGAGATGGCGGGCAGCGTCGGGTTTCAGCTATCGGTCGCCGCCACCCTGGGGGTCATGGCGTCCACGAGGGCGTTCCCGAGAATCCGACCGGCCTTCCTGGGGTCGGCGGTCTCGGTAACGATGGGTGCGCAACTGGCGGTGGCTCCGTTGCTGCTGTACCACTTCGGTTCTGTCCCGGTCCTGTCACCGATCGCCAATGTGGTGGCTGCTCCGCTTGTCGCGGCCGCCACTGCCACGGGTGGGGTGGGAGTCCTCGTGGGTGCTGAGTGGATCACAAGGCTGGCCGTCGGGCTGGCATCGGTGGTTCTGGCGATCGCCCACGCTGCGGCAGACTGGCCGCAAGTGGGATGGGTGGGTTTCGGGGTGATGATGACCGGGCTGTGGGTGCTCCGGTACCGGGCCTTCCGTCCGGCCGCGGTGGTGGCCCTTGCTCTCTTTGTCATCATCAACATCGGGCACGGAGGGCGACCAGCCGGGCCCGCCGTGGTGTTTCTTGATGTCGGGCAGGGTGATGCCATCCTGGTCTTTGGGTCGGGTGGGGAGGTGATTCTCCTCGATGGAGGACCGGATCCTCCTGAGCTGATGGCCGGGCTTCGACGCTATGACGTCGACCGCATTGACCTGCTTATTCTGTCTCACCCTCATGCCGATCATCTGGCCGGATTTCTGGGCGTGATCGACCGGCTCGAGGTTGGATCGTTCTGGCACTCCGGGTCGCCCGAGTCCGGCCCCCAATTCGATCAGCTTGAGCGGGCGCTGTTGGCCAAAGGCGTGCCCATCAGTGTCCCCCCGGCCCATGGCCGATTCGGTCTCGGGGACATTCAGATCGAGACGTTCGGACCCCTTCGCCGTTACGACAATCTCAACGATCAGTCGATTGTGATCCGTCTTACGTTGGCGGGTACGTCAATTCTTCTCGCCGGCGACGCCGAGGCGCTAGCCCAGCACGAACTCGGCGAGATACCGGCGGACATTCTGAAGGTTCCTCATCACGGTTCGGCCACCAATGATCCGGATTGGCTCCTCGCATCACATGCCACCACTGCCGTGATCATGGTGGGTGAGAACTCGTTCGGCCATCCCGATCCGCTCGTCCTGCAAACTCTCGTGGGGGCCGGCCTGAAGGTGTGGCGGACCGACCTCGACGGCGACGTTGTTATACGGTTGCCGTCTCAGGAAAGTCGGCCTTGACAATCGACCGGAATCGAGCCACGAGCTGATCGACCTCCGTCTCGTCATTGGGAAAGGTCACCGTCTTGGTCGTCCAACTTCCCGGTCCGATCGAAAACGGGGCCTCGTCGATTTGCTGTGTCAGTTTCGTGGCAAAAATGGCCGATCCCTCTGGGCCGGTTTCCGGGAGAACCACACTAAAGATGTCAACCCCATCGTCGGTGGCGTGGACGACCTGATCGACGGTGCGTGCGCCAGCGCGAATACTGGCGGCGATTTCCTTGACGAGCCGTACCCTGGCTTTGCCGGTGGCCGCCAGTCGTTGTTCGATCGTGACGACCGAGAAGATCTTTTCGTATCGAACGGCTCGTGACTTCTCAAGGTCGATCGTATCAATGAGGTAGCGAGAGTTGTAAAGGCCAGTTTCGCTGTCGATGTGGTCGTACAGGTCGAGCTTGGTGATGGAGGTTTTGAGTACCGAGGAGGCCCAGCCCCCTGCTGCGCCGAACGACAGGTAGCCAACGGTTCGGGTCACCAACAACCCTACGAACCGATCGGCGCCAACCGCGTCAATGGCTGGATACCGAAGATACAGGTAGGCGAGGGACGCGAGAACTCCGGCGATCACCCCACCGCGTAGTCCAAACATGAGAAACGACATGAAGATAGGAAGAAACAGAATCGTGGCTGCGACTTCCACCGGGTCGACCCGGCGAGCGAACATGATCGCCGCAATCCCGCCCAGGATGACAAGCCCGGCCAGGAGGAGCAGCCAGCGGGTACGTTCGTAATTCAATCGTTTCATCGGCGCAGCCATCGGCCGCGATAGTAGCCATCGGACCTTGAGGAAACGTGACTAACCTTCGCCGAAGTCCAGCCAGGTCTGTGTTGATGCCGTCCATTTTCAAATCACGTGTTGCCATGGTCGCCTTGCTGGCGGTGTTCATCATTCCGCTTGGCACCTCGTCGTTGCGGGGCCTCACCCACATTGCGACCTGTGAGGCAGCGGTCGAAAAGCCGTTCTCGGTGATCTTTGACGATGGCGAGGCGATCGTTCTTTCCTCGGTGACGATTACCGCCGATCAAGCCCAAACGGACGGCATCTGTGGGGGACTTGAGGTGGATGTTCAGGCGTCGTCTTCGGATCTTCAAACCGCCGATCTCACGCTCATCGTCGTCAACAACTCCGAGTTCACCTGGCGCGGTACTGTGGCGGTTGCTCTGGGAGATCTGGGTTTGATGGGAAGCCAGATCATCCCCATTTCGATCGGCACGGTGGCGCCGGGCGCCACCGAGTCAGAAACCGTTTCGTTTCATCTCGGAGAGGGATTCCACGAGTTCAGCGGTTCGCTGCTGGTCGGCCCGTGAAACCGATCCTGCACTTGTATTGCAGGCGCGACGGTCCTGGCGAACGCCAGCAACTGTTCGAACAAGCCAGCTCTGCCATCGAACGGTTCGGGGCCACCAGTCGGGTTCGCATCGACGTACCCCAGCGGGGTTCGGAAGGCGACAGCGAAGGTCCCATGCGCTCGGAGCTCGAGATTGCCATTCCGGCCATTCAATCCGGGTCGCTCTTTGGTGATCGTCAGGCTGTTGAGTTTGTGAATGCCCAGTGGATCCAGAGCCACGAAGGGGTAATCCTCTCTGATCTGCTTTCGGTAATGGATCCCGAGGCATGTTTCGTCGTCATGATCGCCTTCGGAGCGTTGCCGCGGAGTCTTAAGTTGGGGGAGTTGGTCAACAAAATCGAGGTTGTCCCACTCAGCGAAAAGGGAGCGCTCAGTTGGCTTGGTGAAGAGCTGCGCTCACGCGGCATGAAGATCGACAATCCGGCTGCCGAGGCTTTGATCAGTCGGTTCGGGACCGACGTGGCGTCTGTCGGTCAGGCCCTGGATCAGCTGGCGATGGCCGGGGAACCGATTACCAGGGAGCTGGTCCTCGATCGCTTCAAGAACCGGCCGGAGGTTGCCACATTCGGGTATGGGGACGCCGTCGAAGCGGGCGACGTGGGGTTGGCGCTCAAACACCTGGAAGACTTCCTCGTGCACGGTCACCCCTTACAACTCGTCGGCCAGCTCGATGCGCAGTTGCGGGCCCGCTCACTGGCGGCCGTCGCGACCGACTTCGAAACGTACAAGAAGCAGGTCCGCATGCCGGACTGGAAAGCCAAGAAGCTGTACGCCTCCCGGGCGAGCTTTTCCGAGGAGAACTTGCGCCGGTCGGTGGCTGCCCTGGTTCGAGCGGACAATCTCCTCAAGACGGCTCCGGAAGACACCTACCGGTTGACGATGGAACGACTGACGGTGGCCCTCTGTCGGTGGGCTCGTTGATGGCACCGACCGCACCAGCTTTGCTGGTCGGAGCGGCGTTTGGTAGAGTGGGACCCTCGAAGACGTATAAGCGCGTCTCGACCGAACGACTTCTCTTACTTCACCGGGATTCTTATGGCCAATATCAAGTCTCAAATCAAGCGTAACCGCCAGAACGAAAAGCGGCGTGTTGCCAACAAGTCGGTGCGGTCCGAGCTCAAAACCAGCATTAAGTCGGCGGTTACAGCCGCCCAATCCGGCGATTCCGTCGTTGCCAAAGACGCGTTGCGCCTGGCGCAGATCCGGATCGACAAGGCGGCCTCTTCCGGCATCTTGAAGAAGCAGACTGCTGCCCGCCGCAAATCTCAGTTGACGAAGCAAGTCAATTCCCTCCTGGGCTGACGTTTCTCGTCAATCTGTTACCGGCCCCTCCGGGCTCTCGGACGTGATCGATGTCTGACCGAATTCGCAACCTATCGATCATCGCCCACATCGATCACGGGAAATCAACTCTCGCCGATCGGCTAATGGAATACACCGGAGCTGTCACCGAGCGCGAGATGCGTGAACAGCTGCTCGACACCATGGACCTTGAGCGCGAGCGCGGCATCACGATCAAAGCCCAGTCGGTGCGGCTGTCATACGAGGCCGACGACGGTCAGGAATATCAGATCAATCTGATCGATACCCCGGGGCACGTGGACTTCTCCTACGAGGTTTCTCGATCGCTGGCCGCCTGTGATGGTGCCGTCCTCTTGGTCGATGCGGCTCAGGGAGCGCAGGCTCAGACACTTGCCAACGCCTACCTGGCGATTGAGGCAGGGCTCGAAATTGTCCCGGTCATCAACAAGATTGACCTTCCGTCGGCCGACCCGGCCGCCGCCGCCGCCGAAATCGCCGCCATTCTTGGTGGCGATCCCGACGACGTGTTGGGCGTCTCCGCCAAGACAGGTCAGGGCATCAAAGAACTCCTGGACCGGATCGTCAAGCAGATCCCGCAACCGTCCGGAGACCCGGAAGCGCCGCTACGAGCCCTCGTGTTCGATTCGTATTTCGACACGTTCCGTGGTGTGGTTTGTTCCATCCGGGTGGTGGACGGTCGGATTCGCAAGGGTGAGCAAGTTCTCTTTATGGCCACCGGAGACAAGCATGCAGCCAACGAGTTGGCAGTCTCCACTCCGCGCATTATTCCGATCACCGAGTTGAGTGCCGGCGAAGTCGGACTGTTGATCACGGGTGTCAAACACATCGATCAGATCAGAGTGGGCGATACCGTCACCCTGGTGGCCAACCCGGCCACCGAGCCGCTTGAAGGCTATGACGAACCCAAGCCGATGGTGTTCTCGGGTTTGTTTCCATCCGACGGGGATGACTTTGAACGGTTACGCGAAGCCCTCGAAAAACTGCAGCTCAACGATGCGTCCTTGGTTTGGGAGCCGGAAACGTCACGGGCCCTGGGCTTCGGCTTTCGGGTTGGTTTCCTCGGGTTGCTCCACATGGAGATCGTGCGAGAACGCCTTGAGCGTGAGTACAACCTTGATCTGGTGTCGACGGCCCCCTCGGTCGCCTATCGGGTGACGCTTACCGACCGATCAGTGATGGAGATTCGGTCTCCCCAGGATCTTCCGGACCTGTCGAGCGTCGTAGAACTTGAAGAACCGTACGTGCGTGCCATGATCATCGCCCCTTCCGAGTACATCGGGACGATCATGGAGTTGGTGCAGTCCCGGCGGGGTTCCATGCATCACATGCAATACCTCACCCCGGAACGGGTCGAACTCATCTACGAATTGCCGCTCGCCGAAGTCGTTTTCGACTTTTTTGACCACCTCAAGTCGCGGACCCGGGGGTATGCGTCGCTCGACTACGAACCCGTCGGCTATCGGGTCTCAGATTTGGTGAAGGTCGACATCTTGCTAGCCGGAATGCCGGTCGACGCGTTCTCGACGATTACGCACCGAGCGAAAGCAGTTATGTACGGGAAAGGGATGGTTGAAACGCTTCGGGAACTCATTCCCCGTCAGTTGTTTGACGTCCCGATCCAGGCGGCCATCGGCAGTCATATCATCTCCCGAGAGACGGTAAAGGCCCGTCGCAAGGATGTTCTCGCCAAGTGTTATGGCGGTGACATCTCCCGAAAAAGAAAACTGCTTGAAAAGCAAAAAGAAGGCAAGAAGCGGATGAAGATGGTTGGCGCCGTTGAAGTGCCCCAGGAGGCGTTTGTCGCCGCGCTCCGGGTCGACACCAGCGATCGCTGATGATCCGTCCGGAGCCAGGCATGCGTCCCGATTCGGCCCGGCTCGCTGATCTGGCGGGACAATGGCGATCTGCCTACATCCACATCCCGTTTTGCGCACGGGTCTGCCCGTACTGTGACTTTGCCGTTGTCGCCGGCCAGGACGATCTCGTACAGCGCTATCACCGTGCGGTGATCAGCGAAATCGAGATGTCCGATGAATGGGGGCCGCTCGATGCCGTGTTCATCGGTGGTGGGACCCCGTCACGGTTGCCCCCTGAGTTGGCCGGTTCGATGATCGAAGCGCTCGATTCGAAATTCGGGTTGGCGAGCGATGTTGAGATTTCCATGGAGGCGAACCCCGAGGATATCAACGCGACCTCCAGTTCCGCCTTTTCGAAGGCGGGGGTCAGCCGGCTGTCGATGGGAGTGCAGTCATTCGACGACGTGGTCCTACGCGAGTTGGGGCGCCAGCACACTTCCGACCAGGCTCAAAACGCGGTGGCGGCCGCCCAGGCTGTTTTTCCGCGAGTCTCGATCGACCTTATCTACGGCCATCCGGTCGAGACGAATCTGTCCTGGGAACAGACGCTCGACCTCACGCTGGCACTTGGTATCGATCACGTTTCGGCGTACTCGCTGACGGTCGAACTCGGTACACCACTTTCGAGAGCGGTGACCAATGGGTATCCGGCTCCCGACGACGACGTCCAGGCTGATCGGTGGGAGAGAGCCGCCGAGAGACTCGAAGAGCGTTTCGTCCGGTACGAAGTGTCCAACTACGCCACCGAGCAACCGTGTCGCTATAACCTCGCCACCTGGGCCCAGGGCGAATATGAAGCCTTCGGGCTCGGCGCTCACGGCCATCGAGGTGGCATTCGGACTCGTAATCTCCGGCGGATCGACCGCTACATGGAGGCTGTCGAATCGGGGAAGCGGCCGCTGGCAGGAGAAACGGTCGTGTCTGGTTGGGACCGTGAACAGGAACGGCTCATGCTCGGGTTGCGGCGGGCGGCCGGAGTCATCACGGGGCCAGGTGGTCGACGGGTCCTGGAACTCCATCCCGAGTTTGTGAAAGCCGGGATCGTGAAGGAAGAAAACGGGCGGATCGTCGTGGTCCGGACTCTGCTGACCGACACCATCATCCGAGAAGTCCTGACGATGCCGCCGCCAGAGTGATACCGTTGATCTATCTTGGATAACACGATGTTGGATGGCCGACATGCTGGATGATCGCAAGATCGTCGTTCTGCAGACATTGATCGAGCAGTACATTGCGACCGGTGAACCGGTCAGCTCCGCCGCGATCGCCAAGGAGAGTGGTTTGGCAGTGTCGACGGCCACCATCCGCAACGACCTCACCTCACTCGAAGCTGAGGGTTATCTTCTCCAGCCCCACACGTCGGCCGGGCGGCTGCCCACGGCCAAGGGGTATCGGTACTACGTAGACCACTCCGAGCCGGGTCATCTCCGGCGAGGTACCCAGAACCGCATCAACAGCTTCTTCTCTTCCGTCCAGCTGGAATTGTCTCGTCTTCTCAAAGCGACCACCGAGTTGGTCGCCGACGAGACGACCTATCCGGCAGTGGTCCTTGGTCCGGGCCTTGGTGGAGACAAGATTCGAGGGGTTCACGTCGTCCAGACCGGCACCCGCACCATTCTCGTTGTTCTGGTGACCGTCAACGGACAGGTTTCCCAGGACATTGTCAGTCTCCGAGATGACGTCCAGGAACCCATTGTGAGCGAGGTTGAGGGCCTACTCGCTGAGCTGGTCGTCGGTCACAGCATCCCCGAGGCGGCCGCTCGCTACGCCGAGCAGGAAATTGTGACGTCACCTGCTGCGACCGTCATCCTCGATCGAGCGTTTGAGGCGGTCGTGCGCAGTGATCATTCGACCCGCCAAATCTACGTTGGTGGTACGGCGCGGATGGCCTCGGTTTGGGAGGACGTCTCAACCGTCAACCGGGTTCTTGAAGTCCTTGAGCGAGAAGCCACCCTGCTGGCGCTCATGATCAGCACCCATCCGGGGACCTCGATCCGCATCGGCGAAGAGATACCCGGCCCGGCCGGACGCGACCTGGCTGTCGTCTCCTCCAGCTACGAGCTGGCCGGTGGGTCGGCCGGCTCAATCGGCGTCGTTGGGCCAATGGCCATGGACTACCGGCGAACGATCAAAATCATCGAGGAAGTGCGGGACGGTCTCGTCGACCGTCTTGGCTCGTAGACATCCTAAGCTGTCGCCGACATGAGCAAAGACTATTACGCAACGCTGGGCGTCGCTCGCGATGCTTCGATCGACGAAATCAAGAAGGCATTCCGGCGTCTCGCCCGTGAAAACCATCCGGATATCAACCCCGACGATGCCCAGGCAGAAGCGCGTTTCAAACTCGCCGCCGAAGCGTACGAGGTGCTGTCCGATCCCGACAAGCGGCGTGCGTATGACCGGGGCGAAACCTTCGATTTCGGCGATTTGTTCGGCGGGGGCGGTCTCGAAGACCTGTTGAGTTCGTTCTTCGGCGGTGGCGGTTTTGGAGGTGGTCGCGGACCGGAACGGGGACGCGATGTCCTGGCCGGTGCTTCCATTTCATTGAAGGATGCCGCCTTCGGAGCGACGATCGAAGTTGCGTTTCGCGGTGCGGTCAAATGTGGAACCTGTTCCGGGACGGGGGCTGCCGAAGGCAGTCGTCCGGTCACGTGTACCCAATGTCGGGGAGCCGGGCAGGTGCGGGTCCAGCGCAAGACGATTCTGGGTGCGATGATGACCGTCGTCTCTTGCGACCAGTGTTCTGGCCTTGGGCAGATCGTCGAGAGCCCTTGTGCGACCTGCGCCGGAGATGGTCGGGTCGTGGAGGATCGAACCGTCTTGTTGGAGGTGCCGGCCGGTGTCTCGGAAGGAACCCGCCTGCGGCTGTCAGGGCAAGGAGAGGTTGCGAGGCGGGGCGGCCCGAGCGGTGATCTGTATGTCGAGCTCCGCGTCGAGCCTGACAGTCGATTCAGCCGCAATGGCGAAGACCTGATCCACCGGTTGAGTATCGGTATCGCCGAGGCGACTCTCGGCACCCATCGCTGGGTGCCCACCATTGATGACACTGATGTGGAAATTGACATCGACCCCGGTACCCAGCCCGGAACCGTCATCACCTTCCCCAATCGCGGGATGCATCGGTTGGGCCGACGTGGTCGGGGACGACTTCTTGTGGAGGTGGGCGTGGCCATCCCGACCGACATCTCGAGCGAGCAAGCGGACCTTCTCCGGCAATTTGCCGAGATCAACGATGAAACGGTGGCGAGTTCTCGACGGCGGCGCAAAGCTCGTTAGCCGAAATGGCCCACGTTCCACACCTGCTTATCAACGATTTCAGCTCCGACCTCGTGGGGCTCGACCAGGACCAACGGCACCATCTTCAGAAGGTCCTGCGCTACCAGGCCGGGTCCTCCCTGTCGTATACGGATGGACGGGGATTGCTGGGCACCGGGATTTGGAATGGTACTGAACTGGTCCGGGGTGATGAACGGATGGTGGCTCCTCGTCGTAGTGTGACCGTGGCCGTTGCCCCTCCGAAGGCCAAGGATCGCCAACGGCTTATTGTCGAAAAACTTGGAGAGTTGGGGATTTCCCGCCTGGTTTGGCTGTCGACCCGTTTCGGTCAGGTCGCCCCGCCTGCCAGGGCCAGGTGCCGGGCGTGGGCGGTCGGAGCCCTCGAACAGAGCCGGTCGGCTTTCCTCATGGAGGTCGAAACAGGATCCTTGGATGACCTTCCTGGCATCGTCCTGGCTGATGCCAGTGGAGGTGAGCTTGGTGCAAACGTGAATACGCTCGGCATTGGTCCCGAAGGGGGATGGCACCCAGACGAGCTCGTCGGCCACCAAACGGCCTCGCTGTCGGACCAGGTACTTCGTACTGAGACTGCCGCCATTGTCGGAGGTGCACTAATTCGCCGGTCCCACATGGTAACTTAAGCGGGGCTGGGAGAATGTCACCGAGAGTGAAAGCTTCACGCGCGGTGATTTAGTTGCTATTGTTTGTGGTAAGGAGGGGAAGCGTGACTGAAACCTACAATGAGGCGGTTGGTCGGCGCCTCCGTTCGATCCGAAAACAAAAGGGCTTGTCTCTCCAAGACGTTGAGGCCAATTCTGGCCAGGAGTTCAAGGCGTCGGTCCTTGGAGCGTATGAGCGGGGCGAGCGAAGCTTGTCCTTACCGCGCCTGCAGCGTCTGGCTGCCTTCTATTCAGTGCCGGTTGATCAGCTGTTGCCGCCCGATGGTCGGGGCGTTACCGACGGACTTCCAGCGTGGAGTTCCGGAGGGATCTCCATCGACCTCAACGCCCTCGAATCCGATGAGTCAGGGTCCGAGATCATCGAACGGTTTCTCAAGGCGATTCAGATCATGCGCCAGGACTTCAACGGTCGGGTCTTGACCATCAGGAGATCCGATCTGCAAGTGCTGGCTGGATTGCTACAGGAGTCTGAGCAGTCAATTGCCACCATGTTTTCCGAATTGGGCGCCACCGCCATATAGGCGGACCACCGCCATATAGGCGGACCACCGCCATATAGGCGGACCACCGC
>JAHEDI010000029.1:17103-41250 GCA_024641305.1 bacterium
CCACCGCCATATAGGCGGACCACCGCCATATAGGCGGACCACCGCCATATAGGCGGACCACCGCAAACTAGGTGGACCAGTTTTCTGTACCGGCACCAGGCCGCTCTGGATGGCATTGCCTCTCAGCTCAAGCGTTCCTCAACGCCATCGATGTGCCGGACCGGGGGCCCTCCGTCTCCTAGACCCCCGACACGTTCGGGTTCCCGGCCAATACTGCCCGAAGCTTCCCGGCGGCTTCTTCCAATTCCCCATCCGTTGCCGACCCGTTGGCATTGGCGAAATTGAGGTCTCGCTCGGTATCGATCGGAATGACGTGTACATGCAGGTGGGGTACTTCGAGGCCGGCGATGATAATTCCCACCCTCGCCGGATGAAACGCCGACATCTGGGCTTGCCCGATCTGAGCCGCCACGTCCATAAGGTGGTTGCGGAGATCGTTCGGGGCGTCAATCCAGTGATCTATTTCTGAAATCGGCACCACCAGCACGTGACCGGGCTTGATCGGAGCAATGGTCATAAAGGCGACTACCCGATCGTCCCGCCAGATAAACCGTCCGGGGATTTCGCCGTTGATGATGCGGGTGAAGAGTGTGGGCATTCCCGAAAACTAGCGCGGGAACTTACTGGAGTCTCGGAAACGTTCTTTCGGAATGGGCGCAACGGGCGATATACTGAGTGACTCATCGAAATCTTCTTCGAGGTTCCCCTTGTCTGATTACCAGGTGCGCGTACGCGTGCCGTCTGCAGAACTCGTTCCCACCGTGGTCGGCCAGCACGACTCGCATCTGCGCGTCGTCGAACTGGCCTATCCGTCCGTGCAAATCGTCGCTCGTGGAAATGAGTTTCTTCTGGCCGGACCGGACGCCGAAGTGACCCTGGTCCGCACTGTCCTTGAGGAGGTTGTCCGGGTTGCCGAGATGGGCCAGTCCGTGAGCGGCGAACAAGTTCAGCGGGTGGTCGACATGGTTGCCTCTGGTGAACCGAGTCCGTCTGCTGTGATGGCCACGGGCATTCAAGTCGCCCGGGGACGCATCGTTCGCGCCAAGACAGCCGGTCAGCGCCGATACGTGGAGGCTCTGGCGGCGCATACCTTGACGTTCGGTATTGGCCCGGCAGGCACCGGCAAGACGTATCTGGCGGTGGCCGCCGCGGTGGCGGCGCTCAACGCCGGCGAAGTGAGAAGAATTCTCCTCAGCCGGCCTGCCGTCGAGGCAGGGGAACGACTGGGCTTCCTACCAGGAGACCTGGCTGCCAAGATCGATCCGTATCTTCGGCCTCTTTACGATGCGCTCTTTGACATGTTGGGACCCGAAACGACGGCTGCCCTCATTGAGAAGGGCACCATCGAGATCGCCCCGCTGGCGTTCATGCGGGGTCGTACCCTCAATGATGCTTTCGTGATCCTTGACGAGGCTCAAAACACGTCACCGGAGCAAATGAAAATGTTCTTGACCAGGCTGGGCTTCAATTCCCGGATGGTCATCACTGGCGATGTGACCCAGACGGACCTTCCCGTGGACAAGAAGTCCGGGTTGCGGCTCTCAGAAGAGATCTTGGCCGGCATCGAAGACGTCGGTTTTGTCCGGTTAACTGGAAAAGATGTGGTGCGAGCGCGTATCGTGGCAGATATTGTCCGCGCCTACGAGCGCTACGAGAGCAAGGAGGGCCGCAAATGAAGCGAGTTAGCTTTGCAGCGCGCTGGGGCATCATCGCCGCCACGACGACTCTCGTGTGGGCATCTCTGGCCGTTGGGGCCGAATCAGGAACGGTTCAGCTTGCGGCCGGTGACGTGTCAAAGGATCGGTACGTCGCTGAGAAGGAAATCACGCTCACGGATACGGTTGCCACTGCTGAAGCCAAAGCTGCGGCGGCTGCGGCGGTTCCGCAACTCTTCAAAGAAGACACCGACGTAACTGCGCAGATCGAAGAAGACATCGTGGCGCTCTTTACAACGATCAAGGCCAATGTCGTCGCACCCGAACCCGCGTTGACGGTCGAGGTCGATCGGCCCGTCCCGGTTGATCCGGTTGCGGGTTCGACGACCACCATCGCCGAGACCACCGCTACGACCCTCGTCGCCCCGACCACCACGGTGAACGCCCCGACCACCGACATCACGGGCGTGCTGTTTCTCGACCGCACCGGAGATGGTCTCTTCACAGAGACGCCAACTGAAACCTCGCCTGAAGTGGATGTGCCGTTGGTCGATGTCGATGTGATCTTGACCGATAGCTCTGGCGCGGTGACCCGGGCCCGGACGGACGCCTCGGGAATGTTCACGGCGACGGGGATTTCAGCCGAGGGGTCGGTTGTCGTGGAAGTCGACACGCGCGACCCTCAGTTTCCGAAGGCGTTTGCATTGTCGACAGCCAATAATCCGCAGGTGCTTGAAGTCAATGCCGAATCGGGCAGTGTCATTGCCCCGATTGGTTTCACGCCGTTTACCCGTCCGATCAGTGAACAGGTTGACGATCTGGCCCGTGACTACATCATTGACACCGATCCGACTCAGCCGACGCTCGCCACGTTGGTAAGGGTGGCCGTCGATGATGTGTGGCGGACGGCAGCCGGCGAGGAACCCCAGCTACCTATCGTGCTTGACGCTGCGCGCCAAAGAGCCCTCAGCGTATTGCGTGACGGCATCAAGTCCGGCGAACTGGTTGCGGTCCGCCAGAAGGTGGCCTCGGAGCGAATGTTCATTCCGCTCGATATGGACCAGGCCCAGGGCGAAGCCGCCCAGGACGCCGCCCGGGCGGTAGCTGGCGACTTTTTGGAAGCCAACAGCTTCGCCGATGAGGCCACCACTGAGGCCGCCAGGATTGCGGCTAGGGACAGCGTCGCACCGGTGGAGGTCACCTACAAAGAGAACAGCACGATCGTCGAGGATGGGCAGGTAATCACCCAGGTCCAGTTCGACGCCATTACCGAGCTCAATCTGAACGGACGCACGCCCACGCAATATCTCGCTCTTCTGGTCGCAACCGCCACCATCATGGCTGTGCTCGCCTTCTACATCTCTCGCTTTAGGCCAGGAGTGTGGGCGTCGCTTCGGCGTGTCACGCTGTTGGGCTTGTTGTTGGTGATGTTGGCGTTGTCGATCCGGGCGAGCGCCGCACTGGGTTCAGTGATGGAGGTTCTCAATCTGGCCGGTGGGTATGCCGTCCCGGCTGCTGCGTTCGGGGTCATGGTTGCCATCTTGTTTGACGCCAGGATGGCCGTCCTCATCGCCGTGGCGGCTGCTTCGATCACCGCGCTTGCCACGGGAGACCCGGGATACACGATCTATGCGTTGTTATCCGGATTCGTGCCGGTTCCGTTTGTGGCGTCGATTTCCCGGCGGGCCGATTTTGGTAGTGCCGTGCTGGCAGGGGCGGCGGGTTCGGCTGCTGCCGCGGCGGCCATGGCCTTCTTCTTTCACACCCCGTTGGTTGATGAATCACTGGCGCTCCAGACGGTTGGCCTGTCGGCTCTGGTGGCCGGTACCGTGACGATGGTGACTGCGTTGGCTGCCGGTATGGCGGTTAGTTTCTTCGAGTTGACCTTCGACATCACCACGTCGCTGCGTCTTTTGGACCTTACAAATCGCAACCATCCTGCCCTCCAGCTCCTTCAGGACAAGGCGTGGGGCACGTTCAATCATTCATTGATGGTTGGTACGTTGGCCGACAAGGCTGCTGCGTCCATTGGAGCCAACAATCTGTTGGCGAGAGCCGCTGCGTACTATCACGACATTGGCAAGACCCAGCATGCCGCTCATTTCATCGAGAATCAGTTCGGTATTTCGAATCCCCACGACGAGATGCCGCCAGCCGAGTCAGCGGCCGTCATTCGCCAGCACGTAACCGACGGGGTGAAGTTGGCCAGGGATTACCGGATTCCCACCGAGGTTGCCGACGGCATCCTGTCCCATCATGGCGACGGCATCATGCGCTTCTTCTATCAGAAGGCCATCGACCTGTACGGTGCCAACGCTGTCGACGTTGATCAGTATCGTCACGTCGGCCACAAACCGCGCACCAAGGAAATGGCAATTCTCATGATGGCGGACGCCCTTGAGGGTGCCACCCGGGCGGTGTTCTCTCACGAAGCTCCGACGCCTGGCCGGATCGTCGAGGTTGTCGAACGGGTGGTCGGCGAAAAGGTGAACGACGGTCAACTGTTGGAGTCGGACCTGACGCTCGGCGAGTTGACGCAGGTCAAAAAGGCTTTCGTCGAGGCCCTGGTCGGTCATTATCACCAGCGGATTCCGTACCCCAATTTCCCGACCGATCTGGGGGTCCCTCATGGGACTCCGGCGTTGTCTGCCTCTGAGACTGTCCTCGAGACTTCCCCCGAGACCGACGACGCTCCGATAGACTCCGAAGACGCCGCACCTGACGTGATTCCGATGCGGCGACAAAAGGAGCGATGAGGTTTTGAACATCTTTCTAGCGGATGAGCAAGATGATCCGCTGAGTACGGACATCCTTGTTGAGTTCGCCGAACTGGTGCTCACCGAGGAAGGCTTTGATGACGAGACCGAAGTGTCGCTCTTCTTCGTCTCTGACGACATTATCGCCGAATACAACCAGCGGTTTATGGGCAAAACCGGACCGACTGATGTCTTGGCCTTCCCGATCGAACATCTCACCCCGGGCGAAGTACCGGTGCGCCGCCAGAATGACCCACCGGTGACGCTCGGCGATGTCATCATCGCTCCGGCGTACGTACGAACCAATGCTCCCAACCACGGGAGCGAGTTCGACGACGAGGTGTCGTTGATGGTGGTGCACGGCATCTTGCACCTGCTCGGCTATGACCATGGCGATGACGCCGAAGCCGAAGTTATGGAGAATCGCGAAAAAGTCTTGTTGGCCAAAGTTGGGAGAAAACGCCGCTGATGATGATCGCCATGGTGTTGTCAGTGCTGGTCTTGGCCGTGGCTGGTGTGTTGCGAGCCGCGCTTGCTTCGCTCATCCGGACCCATCGTGCCGACGCTTTGCATGATGCCCATGAATTGTCGGGGGCCGATATCGCCGCCCGCCTCTTGGAGGATCGAACCAGGTTGCAGCCGGCCATCGGCCTCGTTCATGCCGGCTTGCTGATCGCGGCGGCGCTGCTGGCTGCCTGGGGCCTGACAACGGCTGGTATCAAAGGAGTGATGCTCGCCGGTGCGTTGGCCCTCACCGGGGCGATCGTGGTTTCCGTTGGTGAAGCCATCCCTCGATCGATCGGCCGCTCCCACCCCCGGCTACTGGCATACCGATTTGCCTGGCTTTTGAAGCTTGCCCGTTCGGTAGGCAAGATGGCCAACGATGTTGTCAGCGACGACGAATTGGATGCCGTCACCGAAGGTCACGACGAGGATGACCATCAGGAAATCCGACTCATCTCGTCGATTCTCGACTTTTCCGCCACGTTGCTTCGTGAGGTCATGGTGCCCCGGACCGACATGGTGACCGTCGAGGTGGACGGAACCTCGGAACAGGCGCTCAGCACCATCATCACTCACGGGTTTTCCCGTATTCCCGTAACGGGCGAGGGCATCGACGATATCAAGGGCATCGTGTACGCCAAGGATCTCTTGCGGCTGATGGATCAAGGTGCCAGCCCGGTACCGATCAGCGACATTCTCCGACCGGCGTATTTTGTGCCAGAAACGAAGCGGGTCTCCGACATGTTGCGAGATATGCAGGGCAATCAGACCCACATGGCGGTGGTGGTCGACGAATTCGGTGGCACATCCGGGATCGTAACGATCGAGGATATCTTGGAAGAGATTGTTGGCGAGATCGTCGACGAGTACGACCGGGAAGATCCCATGGTGATCGCCGGGCCAGATGGTTCGTGGCTGGTCGATGGCCGCCTCGATGTCGATGAACTAGGCGACCTCGTCGAAGCTGACCTGCCGGACGAAGATTGGGATACGGTCGGGGGCCTGGTGCTCGGGTTGGCTGGACGGGTCCCCCGTGAGGGTGAATCGTTCGACGTAGGGCACATCACCATCACCGCTGTCAGGGTTCAGGGTCGACGGGTTTCGAAAGTTCGGGTTGCTCGCCATGATGAAACGCCGGTCCACGAAGTCGAAGCGGGCTGATTGCCATGCGCTCCGGTTTTGTAGCGGTGGTCGGTCGCCCCAACGTTGGGAAGTCGACCCTCGTCAATGCGTTGGTTGGATCGAAGGTCTCGATCACTTCGACCAAGCCCCAAACCACCCGCAACACCATCCGGGGCATCATGACTCACTATGAGGAGGGCGTTCCGGCCTCCCAAGCCGTACTGGTAGATACCCCCGGGCTTCACAAACCGAGGACGGCTCTCGGCGAACGGCTCAATGCCATGGTGCAAGGGACACTCAACGAAGCTGATTGTGTGGTGGTCGTATTCGACGCCACCGCTCCGGTCGGGCCAGGCGATCGTCGAGTGGCCGAACGAGCCAAAGCGAGTGGGTCGCCCGTGATCTGTGTCGTGAACAAGGTCGATCGGGGCAATCCGGCGGAAGTGGCCGAACGTCTTATTGAGGCAACTGCGTGGGACTTTGACGTGTACGTCCCCACTTCGGCACTGACCGGTGAGGCGGTCGAGACCGTGCGTCACGCCATCGTTGAACGACTGACTAACGGACCCATGTTCTTCCCTTCCGACGCCACGACCGACCAGCCTGAGCATCTGGTGGTAGGGGAGATCATTCGGGAGAAGTTTCTTGACCGACTCCATGACGAACTCCCGCATTCGCTGGTGGTTCGGGTCCGCGAGATGGAAGAGCGCGCCAACGGCACCCTGTATATCGATGCTCAGGCGATCGTCGAGCGCGACTCTCAGAAGGGCATCATCATCGGTAAGGGCGGGGAGTTGCTGAAGACGGCCGGGGCGGAAGCCCGGATCGAATTGGAGGCTCTCTTCGGTACCTCGGTGTTTTTGGACTTGCGGGTTCGGGTCGAGAAGGATTGGCAACAAAGACCGAATATCCTCGATCGGTTGGGGTTTGAGTAACCGTGGGACTCAAACATGATCAGGGGATCGTTCTCCGGACCTACCCATTCGGAGAAGCCGACAATATCGTCGTGCTTCTGAGTGCCAATAACGGCAAACTCAGAACGGTTGCCAAGGGTGTCCGCAAGACGAAGAGCCGTTTTGGCGGTCGACTTCAGCCGTTCATGCATGTCGACCTGGTCCTGTACGAGGGTCGAAATCTCGACACCATTACTCAGGTCGAGACGATCGAGAGTTATCCGAACATCCGGACGGATCTTGATCGTTTTGTCTTGGCTTCGACCATGCTTGAGCTGGCCGATGCGGTGGCTCTCGAAGACGAACCCAGTGCCGGTCTCTTGTTGCTATTGCATCGTGGCTTGCTCGCGCTCAACGAAGGTGTCGGTGGTCCCGAGCTTCTGACGGTCTACATGCTCAAGGTGGCCGGGGTTCTCGGGTTGGCGCCGTCCCTGAGTACGTGTGCTGGATGTGGTGAGCCATCGCCGGAACGGTTTAGTTTCGAAGCCGGGGGAGTGGTGTGCAGCTCATGTGCACCGTCGGGCGCTTACAAATTGCGTCCCGGGGTAACTGATCGGCTGGCGGTTCTCGCTGCCGCAGATATTCAGAACCTTCCCGATCTGTCAGCAATTGCACCGACCGAGACTCTTGGTGTCGCCAGGCGATTCCTCGAGTATCACCTCGAACGCAAGATCGTCTCCATGTCGGTCATGAACGAATGACTGGTTCGGAGGGAACGCAAGTTCTCGATCTGGCCGGGTTGGACCCGACCAATATCCCGCAGCATGTAGGTCTGATTCTTGACGGGAATGGTCGGTGGGCCAACCAGCGCGGGTTCGACCGAACGGTCGGTCATGCGGCCGGGGAAGCCGCCCTGTTTTCTGCGATTGATGGTGCATTGGCAGTGGGGATCAAGTGGCTTACGGCGTTCACCTTTTCAACTGAAAACTGGACTCGCTCCGAGAGTGAAGTCGAGTTCCTCATGTTCTTCAATCGCGACATCCTGGAGCGCCGGCGCGACGAGCTGCATGCCAAAGGGGTTGCCATGCACTTCATGGGCATCCTCGACGATCCCCGGGTTCCGGACCGAAACCGGGAGATTATGGCCGAGGCCGAGTCGATGACGGCGGGCAATGACCGGCTTCACGTGGTCTTTGCGTTCAACTATGGCGGTCGGGCCGACATTGCCCGGGCTGCCAGGAGGGCTGCCGCACTCGTGGCAGCCGGAGACATACAACCCGACGACGTCGATGAGGCGCTCATCGGGTCGTTGGTCGGTATCCCGGGAATGCCCGATGCGGATCTGATCGTTCGGTCGTCGGGCGAACATCGCATCTCGAACTTTCTCCTGTGGCAAGCTGCCTACTCCGAGTTGGTCTTTCCGAATATCCTGTGGCCCGACTACGACGCTCAGGCGCTCGTGGATTCGGTTGTTGAGTACCAGGGTCGGGTCCGCCGATTCGGCTCGGCGTAACCGGGCGGGCGTTGCCCGGCGGGGGTCTAATATGCCACTTCGCAACGAGGATTTCCATGCCGGCTGATTTTGATACGATCGTGAACCTTTCCAAGCGGCGAGGCTTTGTCTTTCCGTCTTCGGAGATCTACGGCGGACTGCGGTCTGCTTACGACTACGGGCCGCTCGGCAACGCCGTGCTGCGCAACGTCAAGAGTCAATGGTGGAAGTCAATGGTTCAGTACCGGTCCGATGTGGTCGGTATCGACTCGGCGATTCTCCAGTCGCGCCAGGTTTGGCAAGCGAGTGGGCACGAGGAGGTCTTTACGGACCCGATGGTCGAGTGTCGTAACTGCAACGCCCGGCATCGCCTCGACAAGCTGGACGACCCTGATCAATGCCCGACCTGCGGTATGAAGGGTCAGTTCACCGAAACCAAACAATTCAACTTGATGTTGCGGACGCATCTTGGCCCGATCGAGAGCGACGAGAACCTCATTTACCTGCGCCCGGAAACGGCCCAGGGGATCTTCATCAATTACGAAAACGTACGCCGGACACAACGGCTCCGACTGCCGTTCGGAATCGCCCAGATCGGCAAGTCATTTCGTAACGAGATCACGCCCGGCCAATTTGTCTTCAGGACGCGCGAGTTCGAACAGATGGAAATGGAGTTTTTTTGTCGGCCGGAAGAAGCGGCCAAATGGTACGACTATTGGCTGCGCGCCCGACATGAGTGGTATATCGACCTGGGAATGAACCCGGACAATCTCCGCATCCGCACCCATGACGACACTGAACTGTCGCACTATTCGGCCGGTACCGCTGACGTCGAATATCAGTTCCCCTGGGGTTGGGATGAACTTGAAGGTATCGCCAACCGGACGGACTTCGATCTCCGTCAGCACGCTGAGGCGAGCGGTGAGGACCTGCGCTATTACGATCAAGAAGCCGATGAGCGCTTCTTTCCGTATGTCATCGAACCTGCCGCCGGGGCCACCCGAACGACCTTTGCGCTTCTGATCGACGCCTACGACGAGGAAGTCGTCAACGAAGAGAAGCGTATCGTTTTGAGGCTTGACCCGCGATTGGCCCCCTATCAACTCGCCGTGCTCCCGCTCTCAAAGAAACCTGAATTGGTCGAACCGGCCGAGGCGCTGGCTGATCGGTTGCGGCGCACCTACGAACTCGAGGTGGATGTAACCCAGGCGATCGGACGGCGATATCGACGACAGGACGAAATCGGGACACCGTACTGCATTACGTATGACTTCGACTCGCTCGACGACGCGGCGGTAACCGTGCGAGATCGCGACACCATGGCGCAGGATCGTGTTTCAATCGACCGGCTTGAGGGTTATCTCGCTGAACGGTTGAGTCCGCGCTAGCCACGGTTGACGAGCGCGTGGTGAGGTAATAGGTTCACGCTCGTTGAACGTGGAAGCGGTGCCACGCCCCGAATGACCGGAGGTACGAACCTTGGCCACAATTCTGGACGTCGCACGGGAGGCCGGGGTGGGCGTTGGAACCGTCTCGCGGGTCCTCAACGGTCGGGAGCGGGTGGCACCTGGAACCAGAGCCAGGGTGCTGGCGGTGATCGAACGCCTCGACTACTCGCCAAACCTGAGCGCTCGATCACTATCGAGGGGACGCACCGAAGCCATTTGTCTACTCGTTCCCTACCTCACGTCGGCGTCGGTCAATGCCCGTCTCCAGGGGGTCGTCGAGGGTCTCCAATCTTCGGGTCGAGAAACCTTTCTCCAGATCGTCGATTCAGTCGACCAACGTGATCGGGCGATCGCCTCGATTGTCGAGGGCGCCAAGCCGGCCGGACTATTGGTGATTTCCTTGCCGCTCTCGGACAACGTCATGGCGTGTTTGCGCGAGGCCGAAATCGCTACGGTAGGCGTAGATGTGGCTCTGGACGGGGTCCCGTCGGTGACCGTCGACGACATCGAAGGCGGCCGTCTGGCGACCCGGTTCCTACTTGATCGCGGCCATCGGGCGGTCGCATTCGTTGGTGACCTGGAAGACCAGCCTCTTGGGTTCCGGTCTTCCCAGAATCGGCGGCTCGGTTACCTCGATGCGCTCGCCAACGCTGGTATCGAGCAAGCAGATGAGTACGTCAAGTCGGGTCCGTTTGGGCGGGCAAGCGCTCATCGGTTGACCCGTGAGCTCCTTACACTTGCCCACCCGCCGACCGCAGTATTTGCCGCCTCGGATGTTCAGGCTTTTGGGGTTCTTGAGGCGATACGTTCAGATGGCTTGCGGGTGCCGGAAGACGTTTCGGTCATCGGGTATGACGACATCGAACTGGCTCCGTATGTTGGGTTGACATCAGTCCACCAGCCGCTGTTCGAGTCGGGCCAGATGGGAGCCGGTCTTCTAATGGCTCGGTTGCGGCAAGAGGAAGTCGAGAACGTCTCGTTGGCGGTTTCGGTTGTCGAGCGAGACACGGTCGCCCCACTGTGAACCCGTGAACGGGTCTCACCGCCTGACTCTTCCACCAGGTTATATCCCAATTTGCCTAGGCTGACTCGAACCGGATCCTTTCTGGAATCGTATCCAATGAACAAACCTGTCCAGGGAGTTGGTATGAAACGCGTCCTTGCATTCGTGACAGCTGTAGGAGTTCTTGGTACGGGAGTCGCCCTGGCGTGGTTCTATTCGAACGGAAATGTTGAGCCAAGCACCGACCTGACGGCAGCTCCGATCGAGACACCGTCGACGGCTGCAGTGTCCGAATCCACCTTGGCCGGGCCGGCTATCTATGTCATCTCGTCGCCGGAGTCGTCGGTGAGTTTCACGCTCAACGAAGAGTTGCGTGGTGCGGATGCCACCGTGGTTGGTTCGACGAATCAGGTCGCCGGAGAAATTGTCGTCGACTTTGAGAATCCATCGGCATCATTGCTTGGCGATATTGTCGTCAATGCCCGAACATTCGCGACCGACTCAAACAATCGGAACCGAGCCATTCGGGGGGTCATCCTCAATACCGACACGTTTGAATTTATTACGTTTTCGCCGACGTCCATCGATGGCCTGCCCACCGAGCCGACTGACGAAATCACCTTTACTGTGACGGGCGATCTGACCATTCGCGACGTGACCCGGCCAGTCAGGTTTGAAGTTCAAGTGAGCGGATCTTCCGACCGGATCGAGGGGAGTGCCAGATCCACGGTCAACCGGTCCGACTTTGATCTCATCATTCCCAATGTGCCATTTGTTGCCAATGTCGATGAGGAAGTGACCCTGACGATCGACTTCGTTGCCGTGCCCGGCTAGGGCAACACGACAACGTGGAGCGGCGTTTGGGGTCGACTTCCCGAGCCTCACGGGGCCATCTACCATGGCACCCACGATGCCTTTTTCCTATCCTGCAACGCGCCGAACCAACCAGGCTGACGACTTTCATGGGACGGTTGTTGCCGATCCCTATCGGTGGCTTGAAGAAGAGACCGAAGAAGTTGCCGGGTGGGTAGCGGCTCAGTCTGACTTTGCGGCCGGCTACCTGGCCGCCATCCCTGGCCGGGCCGAACTCGTCGAGCGACTTACCCGGTTGTGGGACTTTCCCCGCTGGTCGGTTCCGACCAACCGGCACGGCACGTACGTCTTCGGTTATAACGACGGTCTGGCTGATCAGCCGATCCTGTACCGGCAACAGGGCCTGGACGGCGAGCCCGAACTGCTCCTCGATCCGAACACCTACTCGGAGGACGGCGCCGTGGCGGTGACCGGCACGTTTCTTTCTCATAGCGGTACTTATATGGCGTTCAACGTTGCCGAGGGCGGATCGGACTACATGGACATGCACGTTCTCGAGGTGGCTTCCGGGCAGGAGACCGGCGATGTGATCGACGGCATGCGGTTCGGGAACGCCGAATGGTCCCCTGACGATCTTGGGTTCTATTACCCACGTTATCCCGACGCTGATGAGGGTTTTGCGATCAATACGAACATGCGGGTGTTCTATCACCGGTTGGGCGAGGCCCGCTCCGATGACGAACTAATCTACGAGCGCCCTGATCTGCCGGGGCTCGGGTTCTTTCCGCAGGTGACCGACGATGGCCGGTACCTGGTCATGAGTTGTTGGGATGGTACGGCCTCCCAGACTCGTTTGTACGTCAAGCCGCTTGCCGGAGATCGAGTGGTGGGCGATCCCGATGACTTCGGTTTCCATCGTCTCTTTGACGCCTTCGATGCTGCGCACCACTTTGTACATTCCGAGGGTTCGAAGTTCTACATTCAAACGAATAAGGATGCCCCCCGGTCGAAGGTCATCAGCTTCGATGTCGCGTCAGGCCAGGCTGAGTCGGTCATCTCCGAGGTCGACGACCCATTGGAAGCGACCGCGGTGGTTGGGGGCCGCCTGGTGGCCAATTATCTGCATGATGCCTATTCACGTCTGGCGATCTTTGCCCTCGACGGCACGTTTGTGCACGACATTGAACTTCCTTCGATGGGTTCGGTGGCTGAGATGGCCGGGCGGGCAGACGACGAAGACCTGTTCATCAACTTTCAGTCCCATCTCGATGCGCCGGCCATCCTGCGGTACAACGTGGCCTCCCGGGAAACCACCTCGTTCCACGCATCTACCGCCGAGTTCGACCGGGAATTGTTTGTTACCCGTCAGGTATTCGCCACAGCCGACGACGGGACCCAGCTTCCGATTTTCCTGACGCATCGCCGGGACGTCAGTCTGCCCGCTCCCACGGTCATGTATGGCTATGGCGGTTTCAATATTGCGGTGACTCCGACCTTTTCGCCTGCTCGACTTGCTCTATTGGAGGCGGGAGCCGTGTTCGCCTCAACCGTTCTGAGAGGGGGGTCGGAGTTCGGCGAGAGCTGGCATGAGGCCGGGATGCTCACGCGCAAACAGCGAGTTTTCGATGACTTTGCTCAGTGTGGGGAATTTCTTGTTGCTTCGGGAGTGACGACTCCCAACCAGCTTGGGATCTTCGGCGGCTCGAACGGTGGTCTACTGACGGCTGCCAGCGTGCTCCAACGACCCGACCTGTTCGGGGCCGTGGTTTCGGCTGTGCCGGTCACCGATATGTTGCGATTCCACCGCTTTACGGCAGGCCGATATTGGACCCCCGAATATGGCAACGCTGACGAAGACCCCGAACAGTTCGCCTCGATGCTCGACTACTCACCGCTTCACACCGTGGATCCGAATGGCAGCTACCCGCCGATTCTTATTACGACGGCCGAATTCGACGATCGGGTGGTTCCGATGCATTCGTTCAAATGGGGGGCTGCCCTGCAGGCGGTTGCCTCGAATGCATCACCAGTTCTTATCCGGATCGATCGCCGGGCGGGTCACGGTCTTGGCAAACCGACCACGAAGCAGATCGAGGAAGCGGCCGATATTTACGGGTTTTTCCTCCATCACTTGAAGGAAGACGGGTGAGGGGAGGTTGCGAACTAGAAGTTCGCCTGGTACCAGACGCCGACGAAATACGAGACACCAGCTCCGACGGTCGCCAGGATGAGGTTCTCAAGTCCCGCTCTGAGCCAATGACCGCGGGTGGCGAAGGTTTTACCCGCGCCAACCACAAAAAGGGCTACTCCAGAAAGGGCCGCCGCCCACAGGAGACCGGTGCGGGGAGCCACGTCGAACATGAACGGTATGACGGACGTCGACGCTCCCGCCAGGAAGAGACCACCGGACACGCTCATGGCGACATACGGATTGCGACGGTATTCGTCGACGAATCCGAATTCCAGCGCCATCATTATCTTCATGAGTGATTCGTCATCCTGGTCGTATGCGGCAACGACCTGTTCGGAAAGCTCCCCACTCAGGCCGGTCTCGACGAACATTTCCTTGAGTTCTTCGAGTTCATACTTCCGGTGAAACTTGATGTGCTGCCGCTCGAGTGCCACTTCGCCGTGGAAAACCTCTTCCTGGGCTTTGGTGGCAATGTACTCGCCGACGCCCATGGAAATCGCCCCGGCAATGGCGCCGGCGACGGCGGTGAGGAGGACCGTTCTCGTATCGAGTGCGCCACCTACCACGCCGGCCACGAGGAGGAACATGGAAACGAGGCCGTCGTTGACCCCGAGGATGATGTCGCGCCAGTATTCGCGCGACGAACCAAGGTGATCAACGTACGGGGGGACGCCAGGGACGGGTTTTGGGAGTTCGATGGCCATGAAAGCTGCATCCTAGAACGGTGGGACCTCCCACCGAATTCGTTCGGGGACGGTGTTTGTCGTTTTCGCCAACTTCTGTCACGGCTATCGTGAGACCTCTGGCGAACTCCGGGTAGAGGTATGGCCTACGACCGCGATGACATCGAGAAGATCAGGCAGGCTACGTCGATTATCGACCTGGTCCAGGCTGTCACGAGTGTCAAAAAGACCGGACGTTCACACAAGGCGATTTGCCCGTTCCATCAGGAGAAAACGCCATCGATGTCGCTTGACCCTTCCCGCGGCTTCTATCACTGTTTCGGCTGTGGGGCCGGCGGTGACATTTTCAAGTTTGTTCAGGAAACTCAGGGTCTCGACTTCTCTGAAGCGGTGGAACTTCTCGCCCGTCAGGCCGGGGTAACGTTGCGGGTTGACCCGCAAGCTGCCCAACGTCGCGGCGAGCGGCATCGACTGATCGACGCCGTTGAGTCGGCGGTCGACTTTTACAACGAACGTCTCAAGATTGGCGATGATGCCGGGGCAGCCCGCTCATATCTGCGGGGGAGGGGCTACGACGGAGACGTGGTTGACGAGTTTGAGCTTGGATTCTCGCCATCGGATAGCCGAACCGATCTGGTCCGGCATCTGAAGAAGGCCGGCTTCAAGGATCAGGACCTCATCGGGGCCGGACTGGCCCGCAAGTCCCAGCGCGGAGCCGTAATCGACTGGTTCCACGGGCGAGTCATGTTTCCGATTCGAGATGTCAAAGGCGATGCAGTCGGCTTTGGTGCCAGGCTCCTTGAGGGCGAAGGCCCCAAATACCTGAATACCCCGGAAACCAAGCTTTATTCGAAGGCGAAGCTGCTGTATGGCCTCGACCGGGCCCGCAAGGAAATTACCCTCAATCGATTGGCGATTGTCGTTGAGGGTTACACGGACGTCATCGCCCTTCATCGAGCAGGGATGCCTCTAGCCGTTGCGTCGTGCGGTACGGCGCTCGGCGAAGACCACTTCGACCTGCTCAGGCGCTTCACCGATGTGATCGTGCTGGCCTTCGACGCCGATCAGGCCGGGGCTGGAGCGGCCATCCGGGGAGACGAACTCCACCTTCCCGCCGAACTCGGTTTGGATCTGCGGGTGGCTCGTATGCCAGAAGGCCGAGATCCAGCGGATATGGTCCAGGATGGCGATGCGTCCTTGTTGCGGAAGGCCATTGACGATTCAATCCCGCTGTTGATGTTTCGTCTGGACAGCGAAGTTCGGAATCATCGCCTGAATGAACCGGAAGGGCGGGCGAGGGCAGTGAGGGCCTGCGCAGAAATCGTTGGACGGCTCAGCGATAAGGTGGCCAGGGCCGAATACGCTCGCTACATCGTCCGTCTTACCGGCGCTGATGCCTCGGCCGTAACCGAAGCCGTCGAACAGGCCGCTCGTGGCCGGAAAGGTACGAGCACAGGGGCTGCCAAACCTGTTGCATCGGCAACGCCGATCCGGGATTTTCCTCCTCCCCGTACCGGCGCCGAGCGCCTCGAGCGGGAAGTTCTTCGGTTGTTGGTTTCGAATCATCTTGGTCACGTCGTGGTGGACCCCGATTGGATCGGGCGGGCCGACTACCGGGAGGTATTTGAGATCCTGGCCGCACAGCGGGCGGAAACCGATAGGGTTGACATCAACGCAGTGGAAGATCAGGGGATTCGTAGTTTCTTGATGACCATCATGTTGGACGACCCCCCCGAGGGGGATCCACAAGAAATTGCCACGGCGGTACACATTCAGGCTATCGACCGCCAGATTGCCGATCTGACAGCGCAATTGGATCAAGTTACTCCACAGGAGTATTCACAGCTGCAGTACAAGTTGATAGCGTTGGAGAAACAAAAGCGGGAGCTCGGTTCGCATGGGGATTAACGAACTCGTTGAAGCGCTGATCAAACGCGGCCAGCAACGCGGTTTTCTCACTGCCGCCGAGGTGCAACAAGACCTTGAGGATGCCGAGGCACCCCCCGAGGCCTTCGACGTCGTATTCGAGCGATTGTGGGCGGCGAAAGTGAAGGTCTCCGAGGATGGACCCGAGAACTTCTTGGTTCCGTTCTCCGAGGACGACCACATTTCGCTCTCCGACCCGGTTCGAATGTACCTCCAGGAGATCGGTCGGGTAGCGCTGCTGACCGCACAGCAAGAAGTTGAGTTGGCGATGGCGATCGAGGCCCGCAAACGGGCGGTCGAAAAGCTTGAACAGCCCGGGTATGGGATGGAAGACCTGACGGTCGAGGACAAGGTGATCCTGGATCGCACGATTCGTCACGGTGACCGGTCAGAAAAACGATTGGTCGAGGCGAACCTGCGACTCGTTGTTTCGATCGCCAAGAAATACGTTGGTCGGGGTATGGCGCTGCTGGATCTGATCCAGGAGGGCAACCTCGGCCTTATGCGAGCCGTTGAGAAGTTCGACTACCGAAAGGGATTCAAGTTCTCGACCTACGCGACCTGGTGGATCCGTCAGGCCGTGACCCGGGCTCTCGCCGACCAGGCCCGGACGATCCGGGTGCCGGTCCACATGGTGGAAACCATCAACAAACTTGCCCAAACCCAGCGGGCGTTACTCCAAGACCTCGGACGTGAACCAACCATTCAGGAAATCGCCGCGGAGATGGAAGTTGATGAGGATCGGGTGAGCGAACTCCAGAAAATCGCCCAGAGTCCGGTTTCTTTGGAGACGCCGCTCGGCGAGGAAGATGACTCGACGCTCGGTGACTTCGTTGAGGACACCGAGGCCGTCGTTCCGGTTGAGGCCGCCTCCTTCAAATTGCTTCAGGAGTACATGGCCCACGCCCTCGAAGATCTCAATGAACGGGAGCGCACGGTTCTCATCATGCGATACGGTCTCGACGACAACCCACCCCGCACACTCGAGCAGGTTGGCAACCATTTCAACGTCACCAGGGAACGAGTCCGCCAGTTGGAGACAAAGGCGTTGGCGAAGCTCCGGCATCCCGCTCGGTCCAAGAAGCTCGAAGGCTTCCTGGGTGACGCCTAGCGAGGTCCTTCAGAACCGTTGACAGACTGTCTGGAAGGGTCTGCTACTGTTGCGACTCGCAAACGCGACCTTCCGGGGTAGCTCAATTGGCAGAGCGTCGGACTGTTAATCCGTAGGTTGTGAGTTCGAGTCTCACCCCCGGAGCGTACCGATTGTCGCACACTGAACCCAGATCGACCGCCCAGCGCGGATGGTCTGGGTTCTTTGATTCCGGCCCGGGAATCTATCGCAGCGCGACCTGCGCAGTACTCGCATGCGTGCCAGACTCTCCATCATGGATTCGACTTTGGAGATAGTTTGACTTCGATACGTGCCACGTCCGAGTGGAAGGCCCTCGAATCGATCAAACAAGGCCAGGATGCGCTGGACTTGCGGAAGGCGTTCGCTGACGATCCTGGCCGGGTGGATCGTCTCACGTTTTCGCTTGGTGATCTGACGGTCGATCTCTCAAAACATCTCATCAGTGACGAGATCCTTGCTGGTCTCATTGGGGTGGCTCGCGCAGCCGGACTGCCCGAGCAGATTGACTCGATGTTCGAAGGCGACCACATCAACACGACGGAGGATCGGGCAGTACTCCACACCGCACTGCGGTCCAATCCCGGCGATGTGTTCATCGTCGACGGACATGATGTCGTCGGTGACGTTCACGAGGTCCTTGATCGGATGTCGGCGTTCTCCGACCGGGTGCGATCGGGTGAGTGGAAGGGGTACACCGGGGAGCGAATCCGCTCGGTCGTCAACATCGGCATCGGTGGCTCGGATCTCGGTCCGGCCATGGCCTATCGTGCGCTTCGGCCCTACGTCCATCCTGACCTCGAGGCCCATTTCGTCTCCAACGTTGACCCGAATGACCTCGCTTCTGTTCTGGCCAAGGTCGATCCGGCCACGACACTGTTCGTGGTGGCTTCCAAGACGTTCACGACCCTTGAGACGCTGACCAACGCCCGCAATGCTCGAGCCTGGCTGGTGGATCGACTGGGGAGCGATGCGGCAGTCGCCCGTCACTTCGTGGCCATCTCGACCAACGCCGACGCGGTATCTGCCTTTGGGATCAACCCCGCCAACATGTTCGGGTTCTGGGATTGGGTGGGGGGCCGGTACTCCATGGATTCGGCGATCGGTCTGAGCCTGATGATTGCGATCGGCCCGGACTCGTTCCGGGAGATGTTGTCGGGTATGCGTGCCGCCGACGTTCATTTCCGAATCGCTCCGCTGGAGCGGAACGTTCCCGTGCTGCTCGGGCTCATCGGGATCTGGTATCGCAACTTTCTCGATTGTCCGACCTATGCGGTGCTTCCCTACAGCCAGGACCTCGACCGGTTTGCTGCCTACCTCCAGCAACTCGATATGGAATCGAATGGAAAGCGTGTTCGCAAGGACGGCAGCCCGGTCGAGATGGACACCGGGCCAATTGTCTGGGGTGAACCCGGCACCAACGGACAGCATGCGTTCTATCAACTTATCCACCAGGGGACGACCATCGTGCCCTCCGACCTCATTGGCTTCCTCGAGCCATCGGACGATATCGGCGGGCAGCATGACCTCCTCATGGGGAACCTGTTTGCTCAAGCTGAGGCATTGGCGTTCGGCAAGACCGCGAAGGAAGTTGCCGCTGACGGAGTCGCTCCGGAGTTGGTGCCACATCGAACTTTCCCCGGAAACCGCCCTACATCGCTGATCGTCGCCCCGAAGCTGACTCCGTCGGTGCTCGGTCAGCTAATTGCGTTGTATGAACACAAGGTGTTTACCCAAGGTGTCATATGGGGGATCAACTCGTTCGATCAATGGGGAGTAGAACTTGGCAAGGTACTGGCTACGGCCATCATCGAAGAGTTGACTGCAGAGTCGGTGCCTGAATTGCATCATGATGCTTCGACCAACGCTCAGATTCGTCGATATCGACAGGCGAGAGGACGGTCGTGACGCATCGGCTAACTTTCCCGCGATGAGGTTGTTGTGCGCAAGCTAGTAGCGGCGATTGATTTGACTCCGGTCGGTCGTCGGGTGGCGGACCGGGCCAGAATGATTGCGGAGGAGCAAGGGGCCACGTTGACGCTGGTTCATGTGTTCGACCCTGCCGAGGGTGTTCTGCTCGCGCCTGCCGAGATGACCTTGTTCAAGCAAACTGCCAACGAGATGGCCCACGACCTCGCTGATTGGGTCCGTGGGCGCACCGACGTACCGGTTGATCTGGTAATCCCGTCCGGGAACCCCACTGCCCATATCTCACGGATCGCCCGTTCGGCGGACCTCATCGTGGCCGGAACCTCTTCGCTCGATGCCGGCAAGGTCGGTCCGGTGACCCGACGTCTGGCACGAAAGGCACGGACAGGAGTCCTGGCGGTCCGCCGCCAACCTCGACGGCCGTACCACCGAGTCCTCGCAACAGTTGATCTGTCAGACACGTCACGCCAGGCACTGGACCTGGCCTTCGCACTCGCCCCCGGAGCCGAGGTGTTGGCGGCTTACGCGCTTGTCTCACGGTTTGATCAAATGCTTATCGAGTCAGGTCGCTCTCGGGCCGAAGTCGAGAAGTTGCATGCGAATCGTATGGAACGGGCCACGCAGGCCCTGGCCGACTTCGTCTCGGACTATCCCACGGTTACGCCGATAGTCGTCTCCGGCCCCCCATCAACGGCACTTTCTGAAACGGCTCGCCGTCGGTCGGTCGATCTCGTGACGGCTTCCTCAAAGGGTGGGGGAGGAAACTCCGTCGTCCTCCTGGGAACCGTTGCCGAAGAAGTGATGGAGTCCGCTCACTGCGATGTGGCCATTGCCAATGTTGACGCCCCCTTTCGGCGTCCCTGACTCGCCGATTTTCTCCCGATATCCCGGGGCGGGGCCAATCAATTGGTTATCGTCTGATGGTACATCCAGCCGAGTGAGGGGCAACCATGGACACGACTGTCATAATCGAACGGGCCACCCGCGCCATCAAGGCCGATGCGACGGTCTTCTCCGAGATTGGCGCTGACGAATCCCACACCTCTTCGGCGGCGGCGCTCGTGGGGGTTGTCGGGTTTGTTGGTGGGCTTCTCAACGGCATCTTCAACGCCAATTCCACTCCGGTTTCGGGGGCTTTCGGTGGTTTGGTCGGCGCGTACATTGCCTGGGGGATCGGCAGTCTCGTGTTCTATGCGCTCGCCAAAATGTTTGGCGGTGACGGAGATCTTCAAGGGCTAATGCGGGGTAATGCGTACGCGGCGGTCCCGTCGGCGCTTGGTGGTATTCCGGTGCTTGGCTGGGTTATCAGCCTGTGGGGCGTCTACTTGTTCATCTTGAATGTGCGGGAGAACATGAAGCTCAGCACGGGAGCGGCCGCCGCCGTGGTGCTGATTCCGGTTGTCATCGCACTTGCGCTCGTGTTGCTCATTGTTCTCGTTCTCGTGGCGGCAATCGCCGGATCCACGTAGAACGGAGACCGTTCCTCACTTTTCAGTGGGAGACAGAGCTTCCTCGTTGTAGCTGCCGACCGCGTTCCAGAGGATCCAACCCAGGCCGCGAGATTCGGCCTCGTCGATGGCGGCCCTCACCTGTCCGCTGTTGTAGTAGAACGCCTGGAGCCACGGGCGCAGGATGGAACCCGGTATCATGCGGGGCAGAGCGCCCTCTAAAGCATCCGCTGTAACCGGGCCCGGATGGTCGTTTGGATCTGAGAAGCCCAACCAGCCCGGGCTGTAGTGCGACGGGTAGACCATCGGCGAAAGGGCATCGACCACCGCCGATAGTTCTTCTGGCCGTTGCCCGATTCCTTCATCAGTAGGTGAGGAGGTCGTGATGCCGAAGATGTCTGCTGAAACCGCACATCCGAGCGGATGGAGACGGCTGCGAGCTTCGGTCAGGAATCCACTGATGGCTGTGAGGCGTTCCTGCTGGGTGGTTGGGGGAGCCGCCCCGGCGGTACTACCCGCCGGAAAGCGGACATAGTCGAACTGGATTTCGTCAAAGCCGAACTCGCAAGCCTCGACGGCCAAGTCCAACGGGTACTCCCAATTGTCAGGGTTACGTGGATCAATCCACTTTCCAGCCAACTTGGATTCAGGATGGGCTTTGGTCCAGAACGGGTCCTCGAACGTGACGATTCTGGTAATCGCGTACAGACCGGCTGCGTGGACCGTCTCGAGCGTGGCGACCGGGTCGTAGAAGTCCTCGACGGCACCCATTTCGTTGGCCAGCGCCACGGCGGTCGGATACAGCGTCGTACCGACCTCGTCCTTGGTGTCGAACACGATGGCGTTGACCGACGTGTCTTTGATCAGTGCGAGGGTGCCCTCAAGCCCGTCGCGTTCGAGGTAGGTGTATCGGGCGACTCGCACGGCCTTGACGATGCGCGGTTCCATGAGTACCTGGGTGTCGCTGGTGGCCGACCAGTCGACTTCAAGGGGGAGCCAGGCCGGTCTGGTGAAAGTGATGGTCGGGTCGATAGCGATCAGTTCGAACGTGCCATCGACTCCGGTAGTGGCCGAGCCTTGATCTGATGCGACGGTGACTTCAGCCAGGGGTGCACCGCCTGCGTCGGTAACCGTACCGCTCACCTCGATGGCGGGAATGGTGGTGGTCGTTGTGGACGAGGTTGAGGTGGTTGTCGGCGACCGAATGGCTGTCGATGTCGCCGGAGCGGGGACGGTCGGTGCGGTTGTGTTTGCCGCGATATTGCCCTGGGTGCTCCATGAGGTGCAGCTTCCGGCCAGGAACGACAGACTGATGATGAGGATGACACGGCGCATGAATGGAGCGTACCGGCGAATTGCAGTTTTGCGGGCTTTTCGCACGCGAAGAAGCGCCGGGTTGGACCGTGAAGTGAGAACCTTGGACTGATTTGGTCGGAGTCGGACGGGAGATAGGCCGGACGCCGCTGTGTCTATGGGCCCTGCGGTTGGGGTGCCTTAAAACGAAGTCGGTGCGGGGGTGATTCCGGAGCGATCGTGAAACCCCGCTGATGGATCACTACGTGGTGATGGAACCAGCAAAGGGTGACGAGATTATGGGCGTTGGTTTCTCCTCCGTCTGACCAGTGGACCCGGTGATGAACCTGGAGTCGGTACCGGCTCGTGCAGCCTTCGGTGCAGCACCCGCCGTCCCGTCCGATGACGAACTTGCGGAGGCGACCGGGAATCTTGGCGGTTCGGCGTCCCGCGTTGAGTGGCATGCCGTCGTCGGTGACGGAAATGGCTTCGATGGTGCCGCTGCAGAGGATTTCTTCAAGCGTGTTGGGGCCGATCAGTTGGCCGCTCATGAGCGTGCCAACCACGGCGCCGGGCTGCTGGGCGTTCACGAACACGGTGATTCCGGGCCGGGTGCGTTCGTAGATCCGTCCCAACGGTTCCATAGTTGGGAAAGCGGCGGACGCAGAATCGCCACGGGTCATGGTCAATGTCGGGAGCTGCTGAGCGGTTAGATCGGGGATCGGGTCTAGTGAGTCCTGGCAAATCGCCACGAGGGCGTCGGCAGTCTTGGTTGATCGAGCAGTGGTGAAATCGTTGGGGAGTTCGTCAGCTCTGGCGAATAGGGCCTGCTCGACGATGGCCCCGTCGAGCGCAGCAAGTTGGCCCCACAGTTTCCAGGCGGTGTCGTCAAGGGTGGGTTGGATGTGCAGGTACCGCTCATCGAACCTGATGGACTCTTCGGTGGGAGTGATGCCCGCCTGACGGCGAGCAATACGGCGGAGACCGTCGACGTCGTAGATGTCCGGATCCACCGAATCGTTGAGGCGGCTAGCGATGCTGGCCCGCTCGAAGCTTTGCTCGCCGGCGGCAAGTTTCATGTGGTCGGCGGGCCGGTCGCGGAGTCGGCGGGCCGTCATAACGAGGGTTTTGGCCGTGTGCAGGGAAGTGTCCGTCCGAGAAGCGACCCACTCGGTGAGGGTTCGACATCCGTCGGCGGCGGCCAGCTGCATCTCGTCGGCCAGTTGGATGTTGACCATCTGCCGAGCCCGCAACCGTCCGATGAGCAGTTCATCCGTCAAGATCTGTTGTTCGATGTCATCTGGCGACCGATCGTACCCGTCACCAGCAATGTGTATCTCCATTCCCCAACAGTACGACCCAGCTGTGACAAAAAAACTCTGCTCCACGACAGGCGCGGGAAGAAATCTTGCGGCTTGCCATTCAAGCGCCGCAGGGCGATTTATCACCTGCTGTCCTCGCTGCGGGCTCGTAGCGGTGAACCGGGTTCGGTTGGTTCGAGCAGGGGACTCCTAATCCCTTGGTCGCTGGGTTTCGAGTTCTGCGGGGCCATTCATCCCTGCTGTCAGGTGTGCTGTCATAGTGCCCTTGGTCGCTGGTTCGACGGCGTCTCGTTGAGCGAGCGGAATTCCCGGGGTTGGTGTTGGTGGAGCGATGTCTCGACGAGATGCCGCACTGCCGGGCCCTCGTTCTGACACGGGTGGCCGATCGCCTATCATCTCGTTGCTTGGTGCAGTGCTTGTTTTCCGGGCCCGTAGCTCAGTTGGTTAGAGCAGGGGACTCATAATCCCTTGGTCGCAGGTTCGAGTCCTGCCGGGCCCACGTTCTGCCCTGCTGGCAGGGGAGCTGTCACATTGCCCTTG
>JAHEDI010000081.1 GCA_024641305.1 bacterium
TCAGACGATGACGAAAGA
The DNA here is from genome assembly GCA_024641305.1 of bacterium. Classification (GTDB taxonomy): domain Bacteria; phylum Actinomycetota; class Acidimicrobiia; order Spongiisociales; family JAENVV01; genus JAENVV01. The sequence continues at coordinate 19 of JAHEDI010000081.1, forward strand.
GGCTGTGATGCCTTTGAACCGTCCCTGTACAAGGCCATGGCCTTGACCCCCAACTGGTAGGACATCCAATAGGCATCCTCAACCTCTTCGACCGTCACCTCGTTTGGCATGTTGATGGTCTTCGAGATGGCCCCGGAGATGAACGGCTGGGCGGCAGCCATCATCTTGATGTGACCGGTGTGGTGGATGAACCGTTCGCCGTACTTGCCGTTGCGGTTCGCACAATCGAACACGGCAAGATGCTCTGGTGCCAACCCGGGGGCGCCTTCGATCGTCTGACGGCCACAAATGTGATCGCCGGCCGCGATGATCTCCGCCTTCGTGAAACCGAGCGCCTGGAGCATGTCGAAGTCCCAAGCCGTGTACTGCTCCTGGGTGAACCCGAGGCTGTGCATGGCGTCTTCGCCGACGACGAACACGTTGAAGGCATGCTTCAGTTCGAACACGCCTGGCAAGGCGGATTCGATTCGGTCGATCTCTCCAGAAGTCAGACCCTTGGCAGTCAACGTCTCCCGGTTGATGGCCGGGGCGCCCTCCAATGACATCGTTCCGACGACATGATTCACGATGCGCGAGATGTCACCCTCGGAATAGTCGAGGTTGCGTAGCGCCGGAGCGATCGACTGGTTGGCGATCTTGAAGTAACCGCCCCCGGCCAACTTCTTGAACTTCACGAGTGCAAAGTCGGGTTCGACTCCGGTCGTATCACAGTCCATGAGCAGGCCGATGGTGCCGGTCGGCGCCAACACGGTGGCCTGAGCGTTGCGATATCCGAACCGCTCGCCGCGATCCACTGCAAGATCCCAGGCCGAGCGGGCCGCTTCGAGCATGTCGGCAGGAGCCTGATCGGGATCGATGGGCATCACGTAATGAGTGACGCCCTCGTAGTCGCTCCGGCCGTAGGCGGCTCGACGATGGTTGCGCATGACCCGCAGCATGTTGTCGCGGTTTTCCGCAAAGCGAGGGAATGGCCCGATCGGGGTGGACGCAACTTCAGCCGAGGTGGCATAGGACATGCCCGTCATGATGGCCGTCAGCGCTCCGGCAATGGCCCGCCCCTTGTCGGAGTCGTAGGGGATGCCCATCCGCATCAGTAGGGAACCCAGGTTGGCGTAGCCAAGCCCTAGCGTGCGGTAGTCGAACGAACCCTGGGCGATGGAGGCCGATGGGAAGTGGGCCATCGCCACCGAGATCTCCAGCACGACGGTCCAGATGCGAATGGCATGCCGGTACCCATCGAGATCGAAATCGCCGGTGTCGTCGTCATAGAACTTCACGAGGTTCATCGAGGCGAGGTTGCAAGCCGTATCGTCGAGGAACATGTATTCCGAGCAGGGGTTCGATCCGCGAATCTCGCCGCCGGCCGGTGACGTGTGCCACTGGTTGACCGTTGTGTGATATTGCATGCCGGGATCGGCACATGCCCAGGCGGCATCGGCAATCTGGCGCCACAAGTCACGAGCCTTGAGGGTTTTGCGAATCCCGCCGGTCCGGTTTGTCAGATTCCAGTCCTCGTCGTTTTCGACGGCTCGCAGGAAGTCTTCGGTGACGCGCACCGAGTTGTTCGAGTTCTGCCCGGAAACGGTGAGGTAGGCCTCGCCGTTGAAATCCGCAGGCAAGCCACCGTGCTGAATGAGCACGCGGGCTTTGTCTTCTTCGAGCTTCTTCCAGGCGATGAACTCTTCGATGTCGGGATGGTCGATATCGAGGATGACCATCTTGGCGGCCCGACGGGTAGTGCCACCCGACTTGATGGCCCCGGCAGCACGGTCGCCGACCTTGAGGAAGGACATGAGGCCGGAGCTTTTGCCACCGCCCGAGAGCGGTTCGCCGCTGGCGCGAATGTTCGAGAAGTTGGTGCCGGTACCAGAACCCATCTTGAAGAGGCGAGCTTCGCGGACCCAGAGGTCCATGATGCCGCCTTCGTTGACCAGGTCGTCATCGACGGCCTGAATGAAACAGGCGTGGGGGGCGGGACGCGAGTACGAGTCGGGGGAGGGAGTGAGTTCCCTGGTGTCAGGATCGATGTACCAGAAGCCCTGGGGTGTGCCGGTGATCCCGTACTTGTGGGCGAGGCCGGTGTTGAACCACTGTGGCGAGTTTGGTGCGGCCATTTGGGCGGCCAACATGAACTTCAGTTCATCTTCGAAAACGCCGGCATCTTCGGAGGAGGCGAAATAGCCCTCCTTCTGACCCCACCAGCGCCACGTCTCGGCGAGACGATCGAACACCTGGCGAGCCGAGGTTTCCGAACCGAGGACCGGCGCGCCGTCGCTATCGAGGATGAGGTCGCCGTTCTCGTCACGCTGGGGGACACCGGCCTTGCGGAAGTACTTCGACACCATGATGTCGCCGGCCACCTGGGACCAGTCGGCAGGGATCTCGGCCCCGGCCATTTCGAAGACCACTGAACCGTCCGGGTTGGTGATTTTCGAATCTCGCAAGCTCCATTCGATGCCGTCGTAGGCCGCCGACCTTCCGTCGTTGCCTGCTTCGGTGAACCGACGGGTGAACCGCAATCCTTCTGCCATTTCTTTGGTTACCTTCCCTCAAAGCGTCACTCGTCTAGACCTGGACCCAGGTTGCCCTGGAGACCGGGCCGCCTCGCGGCTGCCTTTTCTTCATCTAGGCCGCCAGCGAGGCGTAAATACCAACAACCACTACATCTAGTGGTTCAAAGGGAAGTAGACCACTGTATGTTGGGTGCGTTACGGCACTGTAATTACAGAGCTGTCAGTTGTCAACGACCACAAGATGTGGTGGTCGCTGCCCCACAAGATGTGGTGCCACGCCAGTTCGTGAGGCCCTTGCGGGTGCCACGAACCGACGTGGCGGGCACCATTAGGGAGGCCAACACCAGGTCGACATAGTGCCTGTTTTGGGGAAGTGGGCGGCCAAGTTTGAGTCCAGCCTCCTGGAACCCGACCACCAATTGGAAGCCAAGATACGAGGTAGTGGCCGGGTCGCGAAAACTGAGAAGCAAAAAGGTTTTCGCGACCTGCCACCAAGCCAGGTTCCTATACGTCGCGTGGGGTGGCTAGGTCGCCACGTTCGATGGATCGACGGCCGCAGTTCGAGCCGCAGTCTCTTCGTCTAACTCGACCACCAGGGCAGGCATCGCCGCTTGAAGGTCCTCGCCTGAGGCGGCGCCAACGTGTTCGACCAGCTCCCCCTCGTCGGGGTTTTCGGGACCGGCGAATCGGTAATGAACGTTCGTGCCGGTGGGGGTCGATTCGAACCGTCGGTGGCCCTTTTGTGCCCATGAACAAGAAGGTATGAAGCTGGGCGTCTATTGCCACGTTTCTGAGGTGAGCCACCCATAATCCGCCAGGAGGGCGTCGGGTGCCTGGCGATCTCGAGCCGAGGCGCCTGCACCGACTTCGACCTCCGGG
>JAHEDI010000030.1 GCA_024641305.1 bacterium
CGGATGGACCTACACCAAACTCCCCAACGGCCACCACCAATGGACCAGCCGCCTCGGCCACACCTACACAAACCAACCCCAACCACCCTAAAACCCCCGGGCGATCAGCCCGAAGACACTTGCCCGAATATCCGACCTTTCGAAACCCCTATCGACCTGGAAGTTCTGCGCTGCCGATGGACCGAGGCGATTTGCCAAGACTCAGATTCCGGATGGCAGATCCACCAAAACCTCTACGAGTTCCGGTGGCCAGGTGGCCGTCGCGTCTCCGCCGAGGCGTGTACCGCGATCGTCCGATCGAGCAGCTTTACTTCTCGCGGACTCCACGGAGAACGACGTCTATGGGTGTGGTTGCCAGATCGTCATCCAGGTTTTGCACGTATTCGTACCCGAAGCGCCCCTTGATGCAGAGGTGGCCGTCGGTGACCGAATGGTCCATGGGTGAGGTCACCTTGACGATGCGGTTGTCCTGGGTGTGCAGTTCCAGGTTGCAGCCCACTCCGCAGTAGGAGCAGACAGTCCGGGTGACGTTCTGTTCATCCTCGTCCCAAACGCCGGCCTGACGTAGTTCGTACTCGGAGCGGAACATGAGGGCTCCGGTGGGGCAGACGCCGATGCAGTTCCCGCAGAAGACACAGGCCGAGTCGGTGAGGCCGACGTCGAATTCGGTGGAGATCCGGGCATCAAAGCCGCGACCGGCGACGGCGATGGCGAACGTGTTCTGAGCGTCCTCGCCGCAGGCCTCGACGCACTTGTAACACAGGATGCATTTGGAGTAGTCCCGCATGTACAGCCCGTTGTCGATCTTGGCCGGCTGGGCAACCGTCTCGGTTACCTCTCCGCTGGCGGCGGAGTGATGTCCGGCATGGCGTTGATCGCGGTCTCCGGTTGGGGGAGCGGCCGGCCCATACCGCGAAGGATCGGCGCCGTAGGTTTCCATCCACCCTGACAGGGTTGAGTCTGCCGTCGACAGATCGACGGACGAGGCGAGGAATTCGAGGACCATCTTGCGAGAGTGCTTGACCCGGTCGGTCTCGGTTTGCACGACCATGCCTTCTTCGGCGGTCCGGGAACAGGCCGGCACCAAGGTGCGACTGCCTTCGACCTCGACCACGCATACCCGGCAGGCGTTGACCGGGGTGAGATTCTCTAAATAACAGAGCGTCGGTGTGTCAATCTTCTCCGAACGACAGGCATCAAGCAGGGTGGCTCCATCCGGAACGGAAACTGCCTGGCCGTTGATCGTGACAGTGACGCTCATATGAGTCCTAGGTCGATAAGGGAACGTACTGCAGTCGCGGCTGTGTGACCGAGGCCACAGATCGACGCATCTTTCATGGCGACGTCGATGTCGTCGATGAGTTGGAGATCGAGGTCACCGTGACCGTTTAGTTTCCGAGCGAGGCTCTCTTCAATCCGCGCGGTACCGACTCGGCACGGAACGCACTGGCCACACGACTCATCTCGAAAGAACTGGGCGAGCCGGCGGGCAACGTCCGTCATGTCGGTCGAAGTGTCGAACACCATGATGACCCCCGAACCGAGAGACACTCCAGCGGCCCGTGAGCCTTCAAACGTTAGAGGTATGTCGAGTTGGTCGCCGGTAACGAACGAACCAGCTGCTCCGCCAAGCAAGATCGCCTGGATGTCCCCGGTAGCCCCTCCCGCCAGGTCGAGGAGGTCTCCGAGCGTTGCCCCGAACGCCACCTCGTAGACGCCCGGCCTGGCAATGGCGCCCGATAGGCAAAAGAGCTTCGGTCCCGTCGAATCGGCCGTCCCCACCTGTGCCCAGGTCTCGCCACCGTGCTCGACGATGTCGATGACATTCACGAGCGTCTCAACATTGTTGATGACCGTTGGCTTACCAAACAGGCCCGACACGGTGGGGAATGGGGGCTTGTTGCGAGGTTCACCACGCTTGCCTTCGATCGAATTCATGAGGGCGGTTTCTTCACCGCAGATGTAGGCGCCCTGTCCGCGCCGGACTTCTAGATCGAACGCGAAACCGTGACCGCCGACGTCTGAGCCGAGCAGGCCGGCCGCATAGGCTTCGCGGATCGCCGCCCGCAGGCGGGCCGTGGCGAGCGGATACTCACCGCGAATGTAGATGTAGCCCCGGGTGGCACCGGTGGCGAAACCGGCGATCGTCATTGCCTCGACGAGCGCGTAGGGGTTCGATTCCATGAGGTCGCGATCTTTGAACGTACCCGGCTCTGACTCGTCAGCGTTGCAGATGACGTACTTGCAGTCGGAAGCAATCCCCGCGACGGCCTCCCATTTGATCCCGGCCGGGAACGCCGCCCCACCGCGTCCCCGGAGATTGGAAGCCTTGATTTCGGCGATGGTGCGATCCGGGCCCTGCGAAGCGGCGATAGCCAAAGCAACGTACCCGCCGCCCTGTCGATAGGCCTCCAGCGACGTGCCGCCCGGTCGCCCGAGCAGCGTGGTCGAGGCCGTCGAGGCCGTCGTAGGTTCGATGAGTCCATCAACCACGGCCAACACCGAAGCCGGAGTGGCCGGAGCGATCACCAGGTCTTCCTGGCCGGCACGTTGGACGAACACAGCAGGCGCCCGATCACATTGTCCGAGACAAGGGCTAGTCATCCATGTGGCGGGACCATCTGCTGATCGAGGCTCGCCAAAAACGGTCCGAAGAGCCCCGATAATCTCGACCGCACCTCGATCACGACAGCAAATGTCGTCGCACACGTGCACCACGATGGGCGCCAGGGGAGTGGTTGATATCAGTGCATAGAAGCTCGCCACCCCGTACGCCTCGGCGGGCGGCACGATCAGGGTGGAACAGATGTAGTCGAGGGCTCCTGGGCTTACCCAGCCGATCTCGGACTGAACGGCATCGAGGGCCGGGAGCAGCAGATGGCGAAGCTGTTGGGAGCGGTGCAGCCCGGAAAAGGCCAGTCTTCCATCAAGCGGGTTGCCATCCCACCCGGCCGGGAGCGAATCAAGGAGACCATCCACCGCGCCTCGCTCTGCTTCGGTCGCGGCCTTGTTCATCAGTTTGATATCGATGATCTACACCTTTTCGATTCGGATGGCGGTCGCCTTGAATTCTGCGGTTCCAGACTTGGGGTCCCAGGCGTCGAGCGTGAGCTGGTTGACGTCTGCCTCGTCCGGATGGTGGAACGTCATGAAGGTGAGGCCGGGCCGAAGTGAGTCGGTAAAGATGACCGGCACTTCGATGGCGCCTCGACGGGAGCTGATCTTGACTGTGTCGCCCTCCCGAATGTCCCAGTTGGTTCCGTCTTCCTCGCAGATCTCCAGGACGGCGCCTTTGCGAATGGGGGAGCGGTAGCCACCTGACTGGACGCCGGTGTTGTACGAGTCCAGGGCTCGCCCGGTCGTAAGGCGAATCGGAAAGTCCTCTGAGAGCGGATCGACTGGCGGCACCCATTGCACGGGGATAAATGGTGCTGGTCCGCGCGGAGGAAGAACTTCGTCCCACAGCCAGGAATGAAGAAAGAGCGTGCCGGGATGATCGAGCGATGGGCAGGGCCACTGCAAGCCACCTTCGCTTTCAAGACGCTCATAGGACATCCCGGCGTGCATGGGAGATAGCAGGCGCAGCTCGTCCCAGACTTGCTCGGCGGTGGGATAACCCCAGCCGTGACCCATCTTCTCAGCCAGTGCGCTCAGGATGTCGAGGTCGTCGCGGGCTTGGCCAGGAGGTTCGATGGCCTTGCGGATCCGCTGGACCCGTCGCTCAGATGACGTGGAGGTTCCGTCACTCTCAGCCCATCCGGCGGCCGCAGGGAACACGACGTCGGCCAGTTCGGCGGTGGCGGTGAGGAAGATGTCCTGAACCACGATGAAAGCGAGGTCGCCAAGGAGCTTGCGGACGTGAGCCGTGTCGGCTTCCGATTGGGCGGGGTTCTCCCCAATCACATAGAGAGCGGTCAGTTCGCCGGCTTCCATCGCTTCGAACATGAGTGAGATGTGTTTGCCCGGTTCGGCCGGGACCTCGACCCCCCATATCGCTTCGAACTTACCGCGGGCTTGGACGTCTTCGATGTCCTGGAAGCCGGGCAGTTTATTGGGCAAGGCTCCCATATCCCCGCCGCCCTGGACATTGTTTTGTCCCCGGATCGGCACCAGGCCGGAGCCGTAGCGTCCTACGTGGCCCGTCAGCAGAGCCAGGCTGATGAGGGCGATCACGTTGTCGGTGCCGTTCTGGTGTTCGGTGATGCCGAGCGTCCAGCAGATCTGAGCGGTTTCCGCGGTCGCGTAATCGTGGGCGAGTTGTTTGATGATCTCGGCCGGTACTCCGGTGACCTGCTCGCCCCGCTCCAGGGTCCATTCCTCAACACCGGCTTTGTAAGCCTCGAAGTCCATGGTCGAGTGGGCCACGAACGCTTCGTTGACAAGCCCGGCGGCGATGATCTCGCGGCCGATGGTGTTGGCGAGTGCGATGTCTGATCCGACGTCGATGCCCAACCATACGTCGGCGAATTTGGCCGACGATGTGAGACGCGGATCGACCGCATACATCTTGGCGCCGTTACGGACGCCCTTGAGTAGGTGATGGAAGAAGATCGGATGGGCGTTCCGCGCGTTTGAACCCCACAGAACAATGAGATCGGTGGTTTCGATTTCTTCGTACGACGAAGTTCCTCCGCCCGCTCCGAGAACAGCCGCCAGACCGGCGACCGAAGGAGCGTGTCAGGTTCGGTTACACGAGTCGACGTTGTTGGAACCCATGACGACCCTGGCGAACTTCTGGGCCATGAAGTTCATTTCGTTAGTCGCTTTAGAACACGAGAACATCCCGTAGGACGTCCCGGTGTGTTCTGCCAACCCGACCGCGGCCGCATCGAGGGCTTCGTCCCAGGTAGCCGGCTCCAAAACACCGTTGCGCCGGACCAGGGGAGTGGTCAAACGTGTCTTTTTCATCTCACCTCCTCTCTGTCGAAAAACGATAGCCCTCTTAGACCATGCCTGTAGAGGGTTGTCTCGAAACACAGAATTCGTTTCCGTCCGGATCGGCCAGGACCGTCAAAGCGTATGACGGTTTGTCGACTGCTGATACCACCGAACCGCCGAGAGCGATGACCCGCTCGATGAGTTCAGTCGGGTCCCCGCTGGTGAGGTCGAAATGGGCCCGATTCTTGACGACCTTCGGATCGGGAACGATCTGAAGCACGAGATGGATATCGTCGACGTCGAAAAAGACAAACTCGTCGAATTTGAACGCCACATCCACCTCGAACACCCCTGACCAAAACGCCGCCGCGCGTTCTCCGTCGGAGACGTCGAGGATGATGCCGCTGATACGGGGCGCCGCCATGGGTTAGAACAGGCCGACGATGTTGCCATTTTCGTCGATGTCGACGTTCATGAACGCCGGCGTCGCACCGAGGCCCGGCATGGTTCGCATCTCGCCAAGCAGCGGATAGATGAACCCGGCGCCAACGGACGCCCGCACCTCACGGACCGGCACGGTGAAGCCCTTCGGAGAGCCCTTGAGGTTGGGGTCGTGGCTGATCGAAAGGTGCGTTTTGGCCATACAAATCGGCAAATACCCGTACCCGGCCTGCTCAAATTCAGAGATCTGTTTTTCGGCAAGCGGCGAATACTCCACTCCGGCGGCGCCGTAGATCTCCGTAGCGATGATCTCGATCTTTTCCTTGATCGATCGGTCGAGCGGGTAGAGGAATTTGAAGTCTGATGGGGAGTCGGCCGCCGCAACGACCGCCTTCGCCAACTCGACGGCCCCGTCGCCGCCATCTGGGTGATGAGAGCTGGTCACGGCGGCGAAGGCACCGTACTCCATGGCGGTTTCCTTGATGAGCTGAATCTCATGTTTAGTGTCGGTTGGGAAGACGTTGACCGCCACAACCACCGGGACACCGAACTTCCTCACGTTCTCGATGTGGGTAATGAGGTTGGCGAGGCCGGCGCGTAGCAGTGGCAGGTTCTCTTCGGTGTACGCCTTGTCCAGTGGCCGACCCGCCACGACCTTCGGACCGCCGCCGTGTGTTTTCAGTGCTCGGACGGTGGCCACCAGAACGGCGGCGTCAGGCTTCAGGCCGGATACTCGACACTTGATGTCAAAGAACTTCTCAGCACCCATGTCGGCTCCGAAACCCGACTCGGTCACAACGTAATCACCCAGGTGGAGGGCGACCCGGTCGGCCAGGATCGAGCTGTTGCCGTGGGCGATGTTGGCGAATGGCCCGGCGTGGACAAACGCGGCCTGGCCCTCAAGCGTCTGCATGATGGTGGGGTGCAAGGTCTCTTTCATGAGGACCGTCACAGCCCCGGCCACACCCAGATCTTCGAGTGTGATCGGATTACCCGCCTTGCTGCGACCCACGACCACCCTTCCGCAACGCTCCCGGAGGTTACGAAGCGCTTCGGCGTAATTGGAACCATCGACGAGGGCCAGAATCGCCATCAGTTCGGAGGCCACGGTGATGTCGTAGCCGGTCTCGCGGGGCCTACCCTCGAGTTCGCCGCCCAACCCGACGATGATGTTGCGTAGCGCCCGGTCGTTCATGTCGACTACTCGCCGCCACGAGATCTGGTTCGGGTCCATGCCCAGTCGTTTGAGGCCGAGGTTGCTGAGCTGGTCGTCGGTCATCCGGCCTTCGTGGAACCAGCGGGCGTCGATGGCGGCCGCCACCAGATTGTGAGCCGCGGTAATCGCGTGGATGTCTCCCGTGAGATGGAGGTTGAATTCTTCCATCGGGATGACCTGGGAGTAGCCGCCGCCGGCCGCCCCGCCCTTGATCCCGAAGGTTGGTCCCATTGACGGTTGGCGGATGGCTGCGATGGCAGTTTTGCCGATCTTGCCGAGTCCCTGGGTGAGTCCGATCGTGGTGGTGGTTTTGCCTTCACCGAGCGGGGTGGGCGTGATGGCGGTTACGTCGATGTACTTGCCTCGTGGTTGTCCACCGATTCGTTTGAGGATGTCGAGATGAATCTTTGCTTTCGTCGCCCCTTGGGGAATCAACTCATCGGGATGGATGCCGATGGACTCGGCGATGGCAATGATCGGCTGTGGAGTCGCTGCTTGGGCGATGTCCAGGTCTGATGGAAAAGGCATGGCTCCTGTCCTTGGAAGACGACGCGGGCGTGAAGTTAATCCACGATAGACGATGTGGTCATTCGCGTTTGTTGGCAACTCCAGTTCCGTCATGGTCGGCCGGGCACCGGAGGGGACCGTGTACTGTTCTAGCGATCCTCGGACCACGAGGAAGCCCCCTACGAACCAGCGGTATTCACCGTGACCAGTCACACCACATCTGCACCGAAACCCTCCCTGGCGAGCGCCACCTGGCCGCTGTTTCTCGGTGTTCTCTTCATGATGATCGGCAATGGCCTCCAGATCTCGTTGATCGGCGTCCGGTCAACATTGGAGGCCTTCCCAACCACGGTCACTGGCATCATCATTGCGGCGTATTACGTCGGCTTCCTCCTTGGTTCCTTTCAGGTCCCACGAGTTCTCAAGTCGGTGGGACACATCAGGGTGTTCGCAGCGATGGCGTCGCTGGCGTCGGCGGCTGTACTGATCAATGGCTTGTTCGTGAATCCTCCCGTGTGGATCGTCATGCGAGGAGTGACCGGGCTTGCCATGGCCGGGCTCTACATCACGTCGGAAAGCTGGCTCAATGCCCGGGCGACCAACGCGACGAGGGGGCGACTGCTGGCCACCTACATGATCATGTCAATGGGAGGTATTTCGATCGGCCAGGCCCTGCTGGGGCTCGGCGATCCTCTTAAGGTAGATCTGTTCGTCATGGCTTCGATAGCGGTTTCGCTCGCACTTGTTCCGTTGACTCTTACCAATGTGGAGGCCCCGGACCTGGGCATCTCGCGGTCCATCAGATTCGCCACACTCTGGAAGTTGGCCCCACTCGGAATAGTCACCGGCTTCCTCACGGGAGTTGCGAATGGGGCCTTCGCAGGGATGATCACGGTGTATGCGACGCTTGAGGGGTTCGCGATTGCCAAGATCGGTCTGTTCGCAGCTGCCGGCGTTATCGGTGGGATAGTCTTCCAACTCCCGATCGGCCATCTGTCCGATGCTGTCCCGCGTCGCAGGGTCATTTTCGGCTGCGCCCTCGCCGGTGTCGTCCTTATGTCGGTGGCGGCGACTCTCGCACCCGGTAGCGGACTCATGTATCTATGCGTGTTTCTGTTCGGTGGGATCCTCTATCCGATGTATTCCCTGTCGATCTCGCACATCAATGATGTGCTCGATCGCGAGCAGATGCTCGGCGCGGCGGCCGCATTCATGTTCATTTTTGGCCTCGGCGCCATTATCGGGCCGATTGTCACGGCGGTCGTTATGGATCGGTTTGGTCCTAGCGGGTTCTTCTTGACGAACGCGTTCTACTACCTGCCGGTGGCCGTCTATGCGTTGTGGCGGATCTTTACGAGGGCCGTCCCCAACCGCACGGCCCCTGGCTCCGGGTATGGCCGGGTGATTGTTGGCAGCTGGACGCCCTTCCTTCGCAAGCGCCCGACCGGACCCGACAGTTAACCGCCCAGGAGGGCCAGATCTGTGGAGACTAGAGTCGCTTTGGCTTTGACGAGCTCGGCGATTTCGACCGCTTGATCCGGGGATGGAAAACGGTAGGCCGGTCCATGAACGTGAATGGAGGCCACCGGCCTTCGGTCTCGGTCATAGACCGGAGCGGCCACGGAGTTGATTCCCTCGGCGAATTCCTCATAAACCCAGCAGTAGCCATCAGCACGAATCTGAGCCAATCGCTGGCGGATCGATTCAGGGTCGATCATCGTATTTGGGGTGAATCTCGTCAGCGGCCGGGCTAGGAATCGGTCGAGCCGCTCGGACGGCCAGCTCGCCAACAAGACCAATCCGGACGGGACGCAATGCATCGGGACGAGTTCGCCCGTCCAATCGCGAATCTGCACCGGGTTGTCCGCGTCGGCCTGATTGATGTAGTGGACCATGTATCCGTCAGGAACCGATAGGCCGGCGTCCTCGTCGACCTCGCGCGAGAGTGAGACGAGATGCGGTCGAACCCGGGCTATTAGGTCCGGTCCGGTAGATGTGCTGCCGGTGAGTTCCGAAATCTTCGTCCCGACGGTAAGCAGTCCTTCGTTGGATCTCTCGACAGCGCCCAGCGACTCAAGCGTGCTTATGAGCCGGGCGACGGTGCTCTTTGGCAGTCCAGATCGGGCCGCAAGCTCGGATACGCCTACCGGATCCGAGGCGAGAACCTCAAGCAGCAGAAAGGCTCGTTCGATCGATTGTACGTTGGACATTGGCTTTCGGCTCCGGGTGCTTGCGTCACCATACAGGACTGTCCCGCATCGTGGGACTTGATGAAGGGTATCGCCGGCAGCAGCAACTGTCGACACCTCGCGGTGACGGGCGAGGAGCTACTCTTGCGCCCGATGAGCAGTATTGGGGAGCGTTTCTCGAAACTGTGGGGCGCTGCAGCAATATCGAATTTCGGCGACGGTTTGATGGCCGCCGCGATTCCGCTATTGATGGTCAGGCTGACGAGTGACCCCCTGCTGGTGAGCGGTTCCGTAGTTGCGGGCACCCTGCCGTGGTTTCTCTTCTCCCTCTTCTCCGGCGCAATGGTCGACCGGCTTGATCGCAAGTTGGTGATGGTGACCGTCAACGTGGTCCGGGCAGTGGCGGTCGGTGGCCTCGCATGGACGGTGGCCACTCAAACTGTTTCTCCATCGATCATCTACGTCGTTGCATTCGCATTGGGTTCGGGCGAGACATTCTTTGACACGGCCACCGAGGCACTGGTCCCAAATCTGGTTGATAAAGAGCATTTCGAAGTGGCCAATGGTCGTATGCAGTCGACTGAACTGCTTGGGGATACGTTGATTGGACCCCCGGCTGGCGCTCTTCTTTTCGGAGTTGCTGCCGTGGCCCCGTTTGCGCTGAACGCAGCGAGTTTCGTGGCCGCCGCCATTCTCATAGGTGCGATCGGGGGGTCCTATCGTCCAGAGAGGGTCGAGGCCCGGCCCATCCTTGCCGAGATCAAAGAAGGGCTCTCATGGTTGGCTGGCCAGAAGGTGGTTCGTTCCCTCGCCCTTATGTCGGGGGCAGGCAATGTCCTGATCACCGGGGTGTTGGCGGTCTTCGTGCTCTACGCCAAAGAACTACTCGGGCTTGGCGAGGTCGCCTATGGATTTCTCCTGTCGGTGGCCGGACTGGGGGCGTTCGTCGGCGCTCTGGCCGCCTCAAGTCTGTCCAAGCGCCTCGGCGTTCGGTTCGCCATAAGCGTGATCCTGATGCTCCAGTCGGCGGTTTCACTGGTCTTTGTGCTGTTCCCAACTCCGTTTCCGGCTGCCATGGGTATGTTCGTATTGGGTTTCGGGGTGACGGCATTGAGCGTCATCAATATCACCGTACGACAGAAACTCACCCCTGACGAGTTGCGGGGAAGGGTGGCGAGCGCGGTCAGGATGGTTGCCTGGGGCTCGCAGCCGATCGGCGCGCTCCTCGGAGGGATTCTGGCGAGTCAACTCGGATTGCGCGCCCCGTACTTCATGGCGGCGGTCGGCTGGCTCATGATCTTGATCCTGCTCAATCCAACTTTCGAAGGTGAACTAGAGCCGATGACCTACGTCGGTCGCCACCGTCGGTCGTTACTTGAGGAGTAGTCCGTCGAGTCTCCGCCCGACCACGGCGGTTCCGGCCGCCCCCATCGCGACCAAAACTGCGATGTGGCCAAGGATGGTCCAATCGAACACGCCAAACGTGAGAGCTCTGATCAACTCTGCCGAGTGATAAAGGGGAGAGAACCTCGTTATTGCCTGAATGGCCGGTGGATAAACCTCAAGCGGATAGAAGGTCGCCGAGAACAAGAACAGTGGCAGCGTCACGACGGTCACATAATCGAAGTCCTGCCATGAGCGCATGAAGGTTGAGCAGGCCATGCCGACCGCCCCGAAGGCGAAGCCGATGAGAACCGCAGCCGGAACTGCCAGGATGCCCCACCACGATTCCACATAGCCGAGGCCAGCCATCACCACCATGAATGAGGCGGCATACAACGCCCCCCGCACCAATGACCAACTGATCTCGCCGACGGCAATATCGGGTACGCCGATCGGCGTCGACAACATGGCGTCATAGGTCTTTTGGTACTTCATCTTGAAAAAGATATTCATGGTCGACTCGAACACTGCCCCGTTCATTGCAGATGAAGCGAGCAGGGCAGGTGCGACGAATGCCGTGTAGCTGACAATGACTCCGCCAGGCCCCTTGACCTCGCCGATGTAGCCACCCAGGCCGATGCCGATCGAGAACAGATAGAAAAGTGGTTCGAAAATCCCTGAGAAGATGACCATCCAACTTCGGCGGTAGACCATGAGGTTGCGTTCGAACACGTACTTGGATCGTTGGGCAGTCCTCAAGGGCATGGGGACGACCCGCATCAGAAGCGTGGTCATACGACGAGTCGCTTCTCGAACTGGCGCACGGCCAGAACCGTGCCGACCGCGATGTACGCCACCAACACGCCGGCGTGGGTGGCCCGACTAAAGGTTGGATCGACTCCGAGAGCCAAAGAACGAGCCAGTTCGACTCCATGCCAGAGTGGTGTGAGGTATGCCACCGGTTCCATCCAATCCGGTAGGCGAGATATTTCGAAAAACGTCCCTGAGAAGAGGAACAGCGGCATGATTCCGAATCGGAACAGGTTGGTCAGGCCAATACCGTCTTCAAGTTTGGCGGCGAACCATGTGACAAAGCCCGCGAACGCCAGGCCGGTTAGAACGGCAGGGATGATCGCCAGGAGGCCTCCGGTCAACGTCATGGCGCCAAGGGCGGTTGCGACGAGAACGAAGATGGCTGAAACGAGGGCGACTCTGGTCGCAACCCAGGCGAGATGTCCGATAACCAGATCGCGAGTGGACAGTGGTGTGGCCAACGCGGCCAGGTAATACCTTTGCCATTTGATACCGGCCAGAACCGGCCACGATGAATCACCCGCCCCGGCCTGCATGGCGGTGGCTGCCAGTAGGCCAGGAGCGAGGAACTCGAGATAGGACACGCCAGCGATTCCGCCAGTTTGTTTATCGACCAGGTTGCCGAGGAAGATGCCCATGGCGACCAGATACAGCAAGGGATTGACAAACGAAGAGAACACGCTGCCCCGCCAAACACCCCGGTATACCCGCGCCGACCGCTCGTACATGCGCAAGGTGCTGTTCATTCCACAAGACTCCGTCCGGTCAGCTTCAAGAACACATCCTCCAACGATGAGCGCCGACTCACTTGAGCCACGGGCCGTATTCCCCTGGCCTGTGCCTCAGATGAGGTGGCATCGGCGTTCGGCGTGTAGAGCAAGACGCGATCAGGCAGGATTTCGATGCGTTCGGCAAGCCCGCTCAACCGCGCGACATTCTCGTCCTGCATGCCTGGGGGGAAGCGCATCTCGAGGACCTCACGCGTTGAGTGTTGGACGATGAGATCCGATGGCGTGCCCTCGGCCACGATGCGGGCCTGGTCCATGACGACCAGTCGATCGCAAAGTTGTTCGGCCTCGTCCATGTAGTGGGTGGTAACGATGAGCGTCACCCCATCCTGCTTGAGCCGGTATAGCCGATCCCACAGGACGTGGCGGGCTTGCGGATCGAGCCCGGTTGTTGGTTCATCAAGGATCAGCAATTCGGGCTGATTGATCAGGGAGCGAGCGATCGTGAGGCGTCGTTTCATGCCTCCTGAGAGCTTGTCGACCTTTTCGTCGCGCTTACCGTTAAGTTGGACAAAATCGAGCAACTCCTCGATGCGCGGCCGGATCACGGCCCGGGAAAGACCGAAGTAGCGCCCGTAGATCATGAGATTCTCGGCGACGGTCAGCTCAATGTCGAGACTGTCTTCCTGGGGCACGACCCCGAGGCGTGAGCGGAGCTGCGGCCCCTGGGTTGCCGGATTGAGTCCCAACACCGAGAGGGAACCCGAGGTGATGGGGGAGACGGATCCGATCATTCGCATGGTCGAGGACTTCCCGGCCCCATTGGGACCGAGAAAGCCGAATGCCTCGCCCTGTTTGACTTCGAAGTCGATGGCGTCGACCGCGGTGAAGTCACCGAACCGTTTCGTAAGATCGTGGGCGATTACCAGGGCATCAGACATGGACCAACCAGCCTATCCGGTTTTCGGGTCCGGTCGGTTGCGATTTAGTCAGGTGGCCAGGTGGGTCGGAGTGACTTGGCAAACGAAACATTGGCCGTGTGGTCAACCATCCAGCCGTATCGCCCCGAACGCTGTAACAGCAACGATCGGGTCATCGTCGGATCGGCGGTGCGGTGTTTTACGACTGTGAGTTTGAGTGTCGAAGTTTCCGTATCGGTCCAGGCATCTTCATCCGGAGCCAGAGCTAGTACGACGTCCGAGTAGTGCGCCAGGTCTTCGGGTACTTCATGTATGACCCTTGGTAGCTGGGGTAGTACCTCGGTTAGGCGAGCCGCGAATACTAGAGCGAACTTCATCTCGTGGGCAGCGTCGCGCAATGCCAGGATTCGATCCCGGCTGGGCTGACCCTCATCGAGAGTCCCGGCCACGAACTCTTCGTATCCGTCGATAATCACGAGGGGAGCCGCGAAGTCGTTGGTCATGTTTACGGCGGCCACTGCCTCAACAATCGCCGACGGTTCGCGGGTTGTGATCGGGTACAGGGCAAGGCGGGCAACCTGGTCCATCGCCGCTCGAACCCGGACCATCTGCTTCTCGTTCAGGTGCCCCGCCCGGAGGCGCAACTCGTCGACATTCGCCCGGACGGCCACGAACCGCTCGACCAATTGGCTCGCGGGCCGTTGACAAGATACATAAATGACGGGATGACCGGCCCGCAATGCCGAGTTGGTAATGGCCAACAGCAGGCTGCTGGTCCCGGACCCAACCGCCCCGACCACCGACACCAGGTCTCCGGGGAACAAGCCGCCGAGCCGGGTATCCCAGGCATCAAACCCGGTTGGAATGGCGGTGGCGGTGTCCTTGCGCCATTCCAAGTCGTCTCCGAGCGCCTCGATGAGTCCTTTCATCGGCTGGCTTGTCGTGATCGTTGCCCACTCGGCTGTTGTTAACCCCTTGCCTGTTTCCATTTCCGTCCCCTTGCCGGTGAATCTTCCAAGGTAACCGATGATCGAACAAACGTTCGTCTTTGAGCAGGGTTTGTTTTCGCGAGTTCCCTTGGCCGGGGCTGGCGTCCGAACGGCACGGCGACCTGCGGATAACTAGCCTCCGCATATGCGTTTCGGATATGGACTCATAACGTGTCAACGACATCCGGACGATGCTCGGTCGGATGTGGATCTGTATCGCGAGGCGCTTGATCTGGCCGAAGAGGCTGAGGCGTGGGGGTTTGACTCGGTTTGGACCAGTGAGCACCACTTCCAGGATGACGCCTATATGCCGTCGGTCCTTCCTTTGTCGGCGGCCATCGCGGCGAGGACAACCCGGATTCACATCGGAGTCGGGGTCGCTTTGGCCCCGTTCTACGATCCGATCCGGTTGGCTGAAGACGCGGCGACAGTTGACCTCATATCTGAGGGTCGCTTCATTCTCGGCCTTGGTCTCGGGTGGTTGGATTGGGAGTTCGAGGCCTTCGGGCAGGCTCGCAGAGATCGGGTACCCCGCACTGAGAGTCTGATTTCCGTGTGTCGGGAAGCCTGGGGCAACGGCTTGCTGGAACAGACCGGCGTCCAGGTCACGCCCAAGCCGGCCCAGGCTGGAGGTCCTCCGATTTGGATTGGTGCCACCGCCGAACCAGCAGTCAGGAGGGCTGGAAAGCTTGCAGACGGGTTCATGGCTTCTGAGCCAACCTTGACAGCTTTTGCTGAGCAGGTCGGTTGGATTCATGAGGAGCGTTCGGTTTCGGAGTCGTCTCCGTTTGGGATGTCGGGCTACTGGCCGGTGTTCGTATCCGAAGACGGCAATGCCTGGGAAAGTGTGCGGCCGTATCTCCACTACATGGAGTGGAAGTACGAGGACTCCGAGCAGAGCCGGGGTCGGTTGGGTCCGCTGCCTGCGGCGCCGGCACTCGATCCGGAAACCGAAGTGGCTCTGCGATCGGCATCGGTCCTCGGAACGCCCGAGGAGGTAGTTGGTCAAATACGTGGATTGGCTGACATTGCCGGTAATGACTTCACGTTCGTCGGGCGGTTCTACTACCCGGGGATGGACCGGGACATCATGCGTGAGTCCGCCCGGCTATTCGCTGAGGAAGTAATCCCTGCGTTTCGCTAGCGGGTGGCCATCGCCCAGTCTGCGTGGAGAGCGGCGTAGACACCGCGTAATCCGATGAGTTGGGCATGCGTACCGTCTTCGACGATGTGGCCGCCGTCGAACACCAGTACCCGATCGGCCGCTTCGGCGGTGGACAGTCGGTGCGCCACCGTGATCGACGTTCGGCCTTGTGCCAGGCGCTCTATGGCGTCACGCAGCTTGAGTTCGAGAGCCGGGTCGACCGCCGACGTCGCTTCGTCAAGGATGAGCAGATCCGGGTTGGCGACCCACGCCCGGGTCAGGGCGACGAGTTGCCGTTCTCCTGCCGACAGGTTCTGTCCACGCACGCCGGCAACGGTTGAAAGGCCGTCTGGCAACCCGTCCACCCAGTCGCCCAGATTCAGATCGGTGATGGCCTGATGAACTTCCGTATCGGTCGCCTTCGATCGACCGTAGCGAATGTTTTCGAGCAGCGAAGCATTGAAGAGGAACCCTTGCTGGGGAACGTAGGAAACCCGGGTCCGCAGATCTGCGAATGCCACGCTTCGAACATCGACCCCTCCAACGATTATGACCCCGCCGGTGGGGTCGACGAGGCGAGCGACCAGCTTCGCAAACGTTGTTTTGCCTGAACCGGTTTGCCCCACGACGGCCACCCGCTCGCCTGGTGCGATGTTCAGGTTCAGGTTTTGGATGATGGGCGGTCCCGTCGGGTACTGGAAAGTCGTATCGACCGCTTCAACTGCCAGATAGCCGGTTGGCAGGGGTTGCGGTTTGGCGGCGTCGGGTAAGTCGACTGGCTCATCAATGACCGCCAGGACTTTGCGGAGCCCGGCGCCGGCCGCCTGGGCGCTGTCAGACGCTTCGACGATCATTTGAACCGGCTCGGTCAAGAGATTGACGAGGAAGAGGAACGCCAGGAGTGTTCCCGTTGTCAGTTGACCCCGAGCTCCGAAGACGACTCCGAATCCGATCACGGCTGCGGTTATGAGTCCGGCGAAAATCTCCGCCGACGAGAACAAGAACGCGCCGAATCGAGCGGTACGAAAGCCTGCATCGAACTGGCGGCCGAGCGCCTTGTCAACCCGGTCCAGGGTCTCGGGTTCAGCCCCATGGGCCCGGATGATGGGTAATCCGGTTATCGACTCTGACACTGCTGACATCGAGTCCGACACGGTTGCCCGATAGGCGCTGTGGGCCTTTTTCAGCAGCCGCTGGAACCACAGCAGCAGAATGCCATACACCACCACCCCGGCAATGACGATGAGGGCGAGCCTGACGTCGTAGAACAACATCGTGGCCATGGCAAGAATCAGCTGGGTAGTCCCGATGAGCATGCCGATGCCGGCCCATTCCATGAACTGTTCCAGGGCGGCGACGTCTGATGTCACCCGGGCAACCATGGCCCCGCGACGATTCGTCTCGGTATGGAGCGCCGAGAGTTGATGCAAATGGGCGAAGGCTTCGTTCCTTAGTTCGGCCAGACCTGCAGGGACGAAGCGGGCGATTCGCATGAGTGATCCCCAGCGAGCCAGGGAAGCCAGCATGATGGCACCCACGGCAATCAATCCCGATCGGAGAACGGCCGATGTGTCGATCCTGTCGACCCCGACGAGTTGCGTGTCGACGATCTTCTGGAGCGTTATCGGCACCACCAGGGACATGGCGGTGCCGGTACCCGCCAGGAGCAAAGTCACGATGAGACCCTTGCGGAGGGTGGGGGCTATCTGGAAACCGCGTCGGAGCGCCTGAACGACGGAGGTGTCAGACATCGGCGTAGGCCGTCAGGATCTCGGAGTAGACCGGTTGCGAGGCGAGGAGTTCCTCGTGTGTCCCGGTGGCGGCGATCCGTCCCTCGTGGATGAGGACGACCCGATCGGCCAAAGCGATCGAAGCCTGGCGATAGGCGACGATGACCACCGTTGAGGGGAGTTCGGCATCTCGCAGGCCGGTCAGGATGGCTGTCTCGACGCTTGGATCGATGGCGGATGTGGCGTCGTCCAGAATAAGCAGCCTCGGTTTGCGAATAATGGATCGAGCCAGGGCAATTCGTTGGGCCTGCCCGCCGGACAATGTGGCACCTTGCTCGCCGACGACTGTGTCGAAACCATGTGGCAGTTCGTCGATGAACGGGGTGGCTTGTGCCAGGTCCGAAGCAGTCCGGACGTCGTCCTCGGAGAACTCCTGCCCCAGGGTGATGTTTTCGCGGACCGATAGATTGAAGAGGAAGGCCTCTTGGGGAACGATCGTCACCTCGGCGGCCACCCCCCGTTCGGCGAAGTCTCGAAGGTCGCGTCCGTCGAGGTGGATTGCCCCCAGGGAGGGATCCCACAATCGAGCCAACAATGAAACCATTGTGGACTTGCCCGATGCGGTTGGTCCCACGATGGCGACCGTTTCGCCGGGTTTGATGTCGAAGGTGAGACCAGAGAGAACCGCAGTTCCACCTGGATACGAGAAGGTGACTGCATCGCCTTCCACCGACGTTCCGGTTGGCTGCTCGGAGGGTCGCGTCTCGCCGTGCTGGATGATGTCGTCGGCCTCGACGATGCGGGCGATTCGGCGCCAACTGGCCAGAGCGAAGGTGGTCTCCCACGTCACGAATCCGATCAGGCGGATTGGGAACGACAGGAGGGACATCAGGTAGAGGGCGGTGACCACGTCACCCGGCGTGATGGCGCCTGCCTGGATCCGGAACCCGCCGACGACAATGACGGCTACCAGACCGATGGCGGGAATGATTTCCGAGAAGGTCCTGAACGTCTCGGCCCGCGTCGATACCCACGTTCGCTGGTCGCGTAGTGCGTTGGAGACCTTGGTGAACCGTTCGATCTCGAGTTCCTCTGCGCCAATCGCCTTGACCGTCAGCGCGCCGTCGAAGCTCTCATGGGCCACAGCTGAAACGTCGCCGACCATTTGTTGGAGCTTCTCAAATCCGCCAAAGATGAACCACGCAGAACCGATATCGGCTGTCACGACCAGGCCAAAGCTGATCACGGCGACTAACCCGAGCCAGACATCGATACTCGTCACGAGGACGAGTGATCCAACGAGCAGAAGGCTCACGCCGGTGGCGTATGGCAAAGGCCCGAGGACGAACGTCGCCTGGCCGGCGTCGTTGTCGGTGATGGCGAGGAGATCACCGGTGTCCTCGCCATGATGCCAGGGCATGGACAGTCGGTATTGATGGTGGATCAACCGGGAAACGAAATCCATTTGCGAACGGATCTGGAGCCAGGATGCACCGACCCGCCGGATGATGATGCCGACCGCCTTGTATAGAGCGATGCTTGCGACGAGAAGCACGGCGGGTCGCAGGCGGTCAGCGTACGGTTCGCCACCGTCGAGAACTGGAATGATTACGGTGTCGGTGATGTCGCCAATAACTACGGCGGCGATCGCAATAGCCGACACGAACATGGTCGATCCGAATACGGCGACACTGAAGGCAATCGGGTGCCCGCGAATCAGGCGCCCCACATGGGCCCCACCCTGCCGGAGCACAGTCCCCATCGATTCAGTCGTCACGCTCCGCACGACGGGGGATGGTAACTGGCTCCGAGGCTTGACGATTCATCATTTTTTCGGAACCGGAACACACCGTCAGCTGGTATGTTCGAAGCATGATTCACACGAGCCCGTTTCCCGATGTTGAGCTACCGGACACACCCCTTACTTCGTACGTTCTACGCAATTCTTTGGCCGATCCTGACCGACCTGCTCTGATCGACGGTCCGACCGGTCGGACTATCACCCATGGCCAGTTGGTTGGCGGTGTGGCCAGAGTGGCTGGGGGGCTGGCGGCCCGCGGTTTTGGTAAAGGCCAGGTTCTCGCCATTCTCGCTCCCAACATCCCGGAATACGCACTCGCCTTTCACGGGGCGGCGACCACAGGGGGCACGGTCACCACGATCAACCCGACCTACACGGTCGATGAGGTGGCCCATCAGCTGACGGATTCGGGCGCCAGATTCATCGTGACGATTCCGATGTTCCTTGAGATCTCTCAGGCGGCCGCTGCTTCGGCCGGCGGGGTTGACGAGATCTTTGTGTTTGGAGAGGCACCGGGGGCGTCACCATTCACCGATCTGATGGGCGAACCCTACGTCGGCCATGCTGAGGTGGATATGGATGATGTCGTCGTCATGCCGTATTCGTCGGGGACCACGGGCCTGTCAAAGGGAGTCATGCTTACCCATCGGAACCTGGTGGGGAACCTTGCACAGTCCGAACCCGTCATCAGCATCACGCCAGATGACATTGGAATAGCTGTCCTTCCTTTCTTCCACATTTATGGCATGCAGGTTCTCATGAACGGAGCGATCGCCAACGGCTCGACCATCGTGACGATGCCTCGCTTCGACCTTCAGCAGTTTCTCGAGATCTGCCAAGCGCAGAAAGTCACCCGCTACTACCTGGTTCCACCGATCGTGCTGGCGCTCGCCAAGCATCCGATGATTGATAGCTACGACCTGTCGGATGCCCGTCAGGTGTTCTCTGGCGCCGCTCCGCTCAGCGCCGAGGTGGCTGCTGAGGCATCGGCCAGGATGGGGTGTGAGGTTGTACAAGGCTATGGACTGACCGAGACGTCACCCATCACTCATGCGACGCCGCCGGGAGGTTTCAAACCTGGCTCGATCGGGGTTCTGTTGCCAAACACGCAATGTCGAATCGTCGATCCGGAGACCGGTGAGGATCTGGATCTCGATGTCGACGGTGAGTTGTGGATCCGTGGTCCTCAGGTGATGAAGGGCTATCTCAACAACCCCGAAGCCACCGCCAGCACAATCGACGCCGATGGCTATCTACACACCGGAGACATCGGCCATGTTGATGCAGACGGGCACTATTACATCGTCGACCGCCTCAAAGAGCTCATCAAATACAAGGGCTTTCAGGTACCGCCTGCCGAACTCGAAGGGCTGCTGCTGACCCATCCGGCGATCGCCGACGCGGCGGTCATTCCGATCCCCGATATTGATGCCGGTGAACTCCCCAAGGCATACGTTCAGCTCAAGCCAGGGCAAGAGTTGACGGCCGAGGAGGTCATGGAGTTTGTGGCGGGGAAGGTGGCGAACTACAAACAGATTCGCCGGGTCGAGTTCACCGACTCTATCCCCAAGTCGGCATCTGGCAAGATCTTGCGGCGCCTGCTCAAGGACAAGGAGCGGGCCGAGTCTTAGCTCCGGGATGTACCTAATCGTGGCCTGACGAGGTCAACCAACGGTGATGGCTGTGACCGTGCCGTTGGGGATGGTGAGATTCACCCGGGAGGGCTGTAGTCCTCGGTGATCGCGAGTTGCTTCCGTCGACTGCCGGACCAACAAGAACACCATTCCATGATCATGTACTCGTTTGCAGACTCGTAGGAGACTCGCAGCCACAATTGTTGACATGATTCGCCGTTGTGGAAACCAGTTGAGCGGGAGTATGTGCGTTAGGGGTCGACACAAGGCACGATGGTTCCCGGTTTCTGAGGCGTTCCGTGGTCTGTCGATCAGGCACGATCCGGCCAACGCGGATGGGCCTGGCTCGGCTCCAGAGTGCTACCACGAGCGAGATGGAACCGGATCTGAACATCGGGCGCACCGACGGTTCCTATTGATCGGCGACTGGCACCATCGACAGGCGTGGGTCACAAGCCGGGATGTAGACCTCTTCGAGTCCGAGTTCCTTCCGCACGATGTTTGCGCCTCGGACGAGCGAGACCATCTTGTAGAAGGCCTGGATGCGACTCATGGCCTGACGGCCAAAGCCGCAGTCGGATGTCAGAATCAGCCGCTCCGGCTCGATGTGCTTCAGGCAGGTGCGGATCATGCCGGCCACCTCCTCGGGTCGTTCCACCTGCAGGGTGCGATGGTTGAGGATGCCGACGGCGATCTTCTTGTCCTTCGAGATCATGCGCCCGTAGAGCGGCACTTCCGCGCAGTTGTTCGAGGCTCCCTCCATACAGACGACGTCGACGTCGAGCTGGTCGTAATAGGGGAGTGAACGTTCGTAGGTTGCGTCGGCATGGAGGACCCGCTGACCGGCAGGACTACCCCAGCACGCATGCGCCCACACCTCGGTTCGCTGACGCAGGCCTCTCACCTCGCGGTTGAAGGCCTCCACCCAGACCTCAGGCGTAAAGGGTGCGTTCGGGTCGTGGATCGTCTGGTGTACCTCGGGCTCTTCGATCTGGATGAGCGGAGCGCCGGCATCCGCCATGGCGTGGTACTCCTGGTTGGCGACATCCGACAGAGCGAAGAGCAGTTCGGCTCGATCCTGGTAGTGGTCGTTCTTGACCATCATCGTGAGGATTTGCGCCGAGGCCGAGCCGATCTTGCACGGTTTGTCGGTCATGCCGGCCATCGCCTTATAGGCACGGTCGAGCTCAAGTCGCGAGGCACCGATCGGACCGGTGACATGCGGCGTCAAACGGGTCTCTATGACCTCCCACATGATATCGCCCGGACCCCGGTCTGCAGACAGAAACCCTGCGGGCTGGACCTCCAGCTGGCCGCGCCCGATGCCGTCGAGGCGTTCCAGCGGGTAGGAAACCCATGACCTCCCCGCCCAGTCGTCATCAAGCCGACAATCGCCGTCGACGAGGATGTCGATACCAGCTTTGTGCTGCATGGCAATGTTGGCGGCGAGGCAGTCAAGATGCTGCTCGCGATAGGCATGGCGCGAAAACCCGACCGACAACGGTTGCCCGCGCAGGTTTTCGGTATACCAGGACGGCCGCGGCAACGCGCCCGTCGTGGTGGTTTGTAGGACCTTGTCTTTGGTGGCGACGAACATGAAATCACTACCTCCGGGAGTCAGGGTTTGGTCCACCAGTCTATGGGGAGCCGGCCCAATGACCGGCGGTATCGACACGGCTTTGAATCGACCGAAGTTCAGTGATTCGCCTCGTCCTCGACCAGAATGTTCACGTGAGAGCATTGCGAGGATGACTCGTCTTGACTGAGGAGGAGGCTGGGAGCTCATGAGTTTGACACCGCACCGCCGGGTCGAGGTGAGACCGGTTCCTGCGAATCGACGGGTCGTGACCCAGGCGTTACGGGCCGGACGGCGGATCGCACCGGTTCACGGTCTGATCAGTGTCGACGTAACGGAGGCCCGCCGCCTCCTTGAGTCGAATGAGTCGTTTACCGGCTTCCTGGTGGCATCGGTCGGCAGGGCCGCGGCCGACCACCCCGAGGTGCACGCATATCGCAACTGGCGCCGGCAACTGGTCATCCACCATCACGTCGATATTGCGGTACTCGTTGAAGTCGTTGCTGCGGGCGGATCGTTCCCGCTCGCCCACTTGATCCGGGATGCCGACGAGCGAGACGTTGCTGACGTCAGTTCCGAGATTCGAGGGGTCAAAGCCTCGCCGGCAACCAGTCGGAGCGGCCGGCTACTCGGGCGCGTCAGTCCGGTCGCCGCCCGGCTTCCCGGGATGGTCAATCTCTTCTACTGGCTCATGGCTCGGTCGGTGCGGGTTCGTCGAATGGCGGGAACGGTGGCGGTGACTTCGGTCGGGATGTTTGCCGGTGGTGGGGGGTTCGGCATCGGCTTTCCAACGGTGTTGACGTTGAGTGTCCTGGTTGGTGGGATGAGTGAACGCCCTGTCGTGATCAGCGGGGAGGTGCAGGTTCGTCAGGTCTTGGATCTGACCGTTACGGTCGACCATAACGTCGTTGACGGAGCGCCGGCGGCCCGGTTCGTCGCCGACCTGCGCAGGATGATCGAAACTGCCGAAGTCCTGAAGCAGAGGCCGAGCGAGCCGACCTAGCTGCCCTCGCTGTCAATCCGCATGCCGATTGATTTGAGGGCGGCGGCGGCGGAGTTCCATCCGGCCATGCCATGAACACCGCCTCCTGGGGCGGTCGACGCACCGCACAGGAACACACCATCGAGGCGTGTTGAGTAAGGGTTCGGCGACAACTTCGGACGACCGAAGACCTGGCGAAGGGTGAAGGCGCCAGCGCCAATGTCTCCGCCGACATAGTTGTCGTTGTACGAGGAATACCAGGACGGCGGCTTGACGTGTTTGGCGAGAATCAGGTCCCGGAATCCCGGGGCGAACCGTTCGATCTGTGACTCGATGTCGTCAACCATATCGATGTCGGAACCGTTCGGAACATGGCAGTAGCCCCAGGCGACGTGCTTGCCTTCCGGAGCTCTGCTGGGGTCGATGTTGGTTGGCTGGGCGATCAGAACATACGGTTTCGCGGGGTGGAGGCCGCGGTGAACGGCCTGCTCGGCGGCGGCGATCTCTTCATATGTGCCACCGACGTGGACGGTCGCCGCCGATCCAACCGTTGGATTTGTCCACGGGATTGGTCCGTCAAGGGCCCAATCGATCTTGAAAGCGCCCGGCCCGAATGTCCACGGCGGGATCGGTCGATCGAACATCGAGGATAGGGCCGTTGGTGTCGAAGACAGGAGCTTGAGTCGAGCGGGCGGTAGGTCGGTCGCGTGGTTGACATGCCGCCCGGTTTCAACGGTCCCGCCCAGAGACTCGAAGTAGCTGACCATCGCTTTGGTGATCGAATGGGCGCCCCCTCGCGGGATGGGCCAGCGATATGCATGAGCCGCCATCAAAAGCGCCAGCCCGACCGACACCGACGCGGCGGAAGAGAACGGGCGAACGGAATGACCGGAAACCCCCGCAATGAGCGCCTTGGCGTTCCCGTCGACGAAATGATCTGTGAAACGATCAACTGACTGAAGCGCTGGAAGCCCGAATCTTGCCATGGTGATCGGATGCTTCGGGACCCGGATCATCGGACCCATGACGAAGCTCAAGATGTCATCGGCGTCTTGGACCCATTGGCTGAATTGCTTCTTGTAACGCTTGGCGTCCGCTCCCAGTTCGGAGCTCGTGCGTTCGATGTCTTGAAAGATGAAGGCTGCGTCGCCGCCATCGAGCGGGTGAGCTACCTCAACTTCGGAGTAGAGCCAAGCAAGGCCATGTTTCTCAAGCGGCATCGATCGAAACGCTGCCGAATGTTCGGCGAACGGCATCACGGCCGAGCACACATCATGAAGGAATCCAGGTTGGGTGAGCTCGGCGGTCCTGGTTCCGCCGCCGATCTCATCGTTTGATTCAATCACCAGAACGGAGAGATCCGCCCGAGCCAATCGGATAGCTGCCGCTAAACCGTTGGGGCCGGACCCCACCACGACGGCGTCATACGTCATCGGCTCGAAACGAATCGGAGCGCCTCGTTGATGAGGGTTGACCAGGTGGTCTCGTCCTCTTCGGTGATGGACACCCATTCTTTGAAGGTGCGGCCAGCAGGCGAAAACGGCTTCCCCGTCCCATTCTGTACGAGTTCGGAGACCCGGTCTTTGGGAAGCTTGACGACAAGATCCCCGGACCGATGGTCAAGTGAGGCAAAGAATGCTCCGTCGGAACGCACGCACGGGAAGCCCATCATTGGTAAGCGGCTGACATGCGTGTCGAACATGGGCTCGACAAGATCCCAGAAGAGCTCCATCTTGGATTCGGCCGACATTGGGACAGCCTACCGGCGTATGCTGTGATTCAGGGACGAGAACAGACGCTACGAGAAGGTTTTGGCGGGCAGGTATGAAGATCGAAGTGACAGAACACGGCCCCTACGAGGTGTCCGGAGGGGTTCCCCTACGGCCAAAGCGTGAAGTCGAATCAGAATTTGGTGAACCGCTTACCTGGCAGACCGGCCCGGCTCTCGAGACCGAGGCGACGTATCGGTTGTGTCGATGCGGCAAGTCGGACAACAAGCCTTTTTGCGACGGTTCACACAATTTCGATTATTTTCCCGGCACCGAACAAGCCCCTGCCGAGCGGCCGGCCGACGGCATCAAGCGCCACGAGGGGACCGGTATGGTGGTGGTCCGGGATGGCAAACTCTGCGAGCACGCCGGCTTTTGCGGCAACCAGATCACCGACTGGTTCAAGATGCTTGCCGAGACCGAGGACACGATTGTGCGGGGTCACCTGATGGCGATGCTGGAGAAGTGTCCTTCGGGTGCGCTGTCATACGAAATCGATGGCGAGCAGATCGAACCGCCTCTTGCGAAGGAGATCGGTCCGGTCACCGACGGCCCGCTTTTTGTCTCAGGGGGGATCCCGATCGTGATGACCAACGGTGAGCAGATGACCATTCGGAACCGGGTCACGCTGTGCCGATGCGGGGCCTCGAAGAACAAACCCCTCTGCGATGGCACCCACGGTGAGATCGGGTTTGAAGCCTGATGCCGCTCGATACGGTCGAACACCTTCACGAACATCTTCGCCTGGCGGGCATTGTTGAACTAACGACGATTCCCACCTATCTGTACGCTATGTACTCGCTCGACGACCCGACGTCGGATGCGGCCAAGCTCATTCGAAGCGTGGCCGTTGAAGAGATGCTTCATCTGGCCCTCGTCGGCAACCTGCTTCTTGGAACCGGTGGTGAACCAAAGTTCTACGCGCCTGAAAGTATTCCGAGTTATCCCCTCGCCTTGCCGCATCATGTTCCTGAAACCATTGTGAGCCTTGAGCCATGTTCGCGAGGGGTAATCCGCGACCTCTTTATGGTGATCGAGCAGCCTGCTGAACTCGGAGCCCCTGCCGAAGCCGATGAGTACGAAACGCTGGGTCAGTTCTACTCAGCCATCGAGCTAGCGGTTAAAGAACTTGAGCCGTTTGACAATCCGCGACTCGACCGTCAGCTATCGGATTCCGCCTTTTACAATCCGGTGAAGTTCGACACCGCTGACAGTGGAGGCCTGGTCGGAATCCACGACTGTGACACGGCGATGGCCGCGATGGAGATCATCATTCACCAGGGCGAAGGCGTCGGCGATCATCATTACGCCGATCCTGACCACCGGGAGTTGACCCACTACTACAAGTTCGAACAACTGGCCGACGGGGTCGTGGAGATTGGACTGGTCAGGCCGGTGATGTCGAATCCACATGTTACTGACTTCCCGCCTTACATCCGTCCGGTGGCGACCCTGGCGAATGCTTTGTACTCATTTGTCTTGTATGTGATGGATGAGCTGTACGCTCCGGGGG
The DNA here is from genome assembly GCA_024641305.1 of bacterium. GTDB lineage: Bacteria > Actinomycetota > Acidimicrobiia > Spongiisociales > JAENVV01 > JAENVV01. The sequence goes on from JAHEDI010000030.1 coordinate 26,214, forward strand.
CCGACGCCAACGCACTGATCTCGGACTTGTACGGAGCGATGGCCGGGTTGCTGTCGCCGGTCGCTCACTATTTGACCACCCTCGATGTCGGTGGCGATTATGTAGCGTCTCCGACATTTGAGTTCTACGAGTTCGCCGGAGCGCCCCGAGCCGAGATTGTCGCCTTGGCACAGGCGCTGGTTGGCGATCATCCGCATCTTGAGCCGGTCATTCATCAGATCGTCAAGCGCTGGGGCTGACTGCCAAGCGTCAGGCGTGCTCCCAATGTGAAACACGATCAATCGTGACGACGATCCACGGTCCATCGGGTGGCTGCTCGCGGTATTGGGGGTACTTTTCGACAAGGGCTGCTTGCCATTCCGGCTCCGCTTGATCGACGATTTGAGCTTCTCCGTCAACTCGTACCCACCACAGCTGAGACCAGTCTTCGGCGTCGTGATGCACGAGGATCGATACCGCCGGGTTGAGGCGAATATTCTCCAGTCGGGTCAGCATGCGGGTGGATTTCGGTTTTTGATCGACCGCGGTGACGAGCTGATCGCCCACGAGCGCATAGACGATCGGAACTGCGTGTGGGCGCCCATTGGCTCGCACGCTGGTGAGGATTCCGAACCGTGCCTGGCGGAGCTGATCGAACGGCATGTTGTCAGATTAACCGGTAGTTTGTTGCCATGAACATTGCAGATGACCTGGCCTCCGGATTCGCTCGCAACACGGGATATCTCGTTCGGCAAATCGCAGGATTGGACCATGCAACGAGTCTTATTCAACACGACGGCGTCAACTGTCTCAACTGGACGGTGGGTCACATCGTCAATTACCGCAATGTGATACTTCACTTGCTCGGGGCGGACCGAATCGACTGGACCGACGCCCGGTACGACCGCGAGTCGGAACCGATCACGGGTGATGGACCGGATGTCGTACCGTTCGATGAAATCAAAGAGTTGCTGGTCGCATCCGGTGAGGCGCTGGCCAGGTCACTCCGGGCGTCGACCGACGTCGACCTTCAGCGTTTGGTCGAGTCCGGCGACCAAGAGGTGGCGGTGGGGTCAAGGATCCAGTTCTATTTCTTCCATGACACCCTCCACGTCGGGCAGGCTGACGTCCTGGCTGGGATCAGCTGACGTGCGGGTGTTTCTGGCCGGAGGGACCGGCGTTATTGGACCGGTTTTGATCGATCGGCTCCAGGCGGGCGGGCACACTGTGATTGCGATGACCCGTTCAGATGCCAAGGCCGAACAGTTGGCGGCGGTCGGTTGTGAAGTGGTCAGAGGAGATGCTCTGAATCCTGAGACACTCAAGCGAGTGGCGGTCGAGGCGCGACCCGAAGTCATCATTAATCAACTGACCAGTCTTCCGAAGTCGTTGATGAATCCGCTTCAGGCCAATAGTGACGGCAAGCTGACCAACCAACTTCGGGTGTTGGGGGCGCCTGCCCTGGCTTCGGCTGCCCGGGAGACCGGTGCCAGGTTGATCGCTCAATCGATTGCTTTTGCCCAGAAGCCGGGAAGTGGCATACGCAAAGAGGACGATCCTCTCTATTTGACCGCTCCGGCCGGCCATCGGTCGGTCATCAAAGCGATCGGCATTCTTGAGGAGGCCACGCTGGCGGCTGGCGGGGTGGTGCTGCGCTACGGACACTTCTATGGCCCGGGCACCTATTTCGCTCCCGACGGCGCCTACACCGTGATGCTGCGCAAGAGAATGCTCCCGATTGTCGGACAAGGGCGGGGTTCGTTCCACATGCTTCACCTCGATGATGCTGCCGAGGCAACCATCAAAGCCATCGGAGCGCCGACGGGTGTCTACAACGTCACCGATGACGTACGAGTCACGGCCGGGGAGCTGCTGCCGTGGATGGCCAGAGAGATCGGAGCGCCGGTGCCGCTCAGGGTTCCACCGATCACGTTCGCGTTGGGGCCGCTGACCATTCTCAGGTATCTGATTGATGAACAGCCGGCAGTTTCCAATCAGAGGGCCAAGGGCATCTTCGGATGGCTGCCGAAGCATCCCGACTGGCATGAGCCTCTGGCCGAACTACTCCGCCGTTAGTTCAGCGGGTGTAGTTGGCCAAGCGGTGGGCCGAGCACGTCCATCCAGGAGTTGTTGGCGATCTCCCGGTATCGATCTGGATCGGCCGGCCCGTCAGGCAGTGCGGCGTGTTCTTCAAAGAATCGTTCCATCCCCGACGGTGTGAACATCACGAGCAGCCTGCCTGGCGAGTCGCTCACATTCTGGAAGCAGTGGGCGGTTCGGCGAGGAACAAAACAGAACGACCCGGGTTCGGCCATGAAGATTCGGTCGTCGGCAATGAATCGGAAAGCCCCTTCGAGGATGTACCACATCTCGTCTTCGCGTCGATGTGAATGAAGGGGCGGTCCTTCTTTAGGGCCGATGCCGACTTCGAGGAGCGTGAACGATCCGTTGGTGGTGTCGGTGTTCGCTTTGACGGTGGCGGGTCCTCCGGCCGGCCCCCGAATGACGTGGCCCTCTCCGGGAGGCACGATGAACGCTGAGACCTTTGAATCGAACACGAGCAGCCTCCTGGTTTGGGCCGACGCTGTGGCGGCGTCAGCAGAGGCTACCCGCCGTCGGAATGGTGATTCGGGCGTTTGCGGCTATTCCTTATCGGCTCGAATCAGCGATCGGATGAGCCACGCCAAAACCACGAACGGTGCCGCAACGAACAAGATCACGCCGAGCGCTTGTAGGGCTCCGTTAGAGGCTGCTTCATTGGCGCTGCTTGATGCCCGGAGGCTTATCACCGGGATGACCAGCATGCCGAACCAGCCAAACGGCCAGACCAGGGTGGTCAGTAGTTTCTGGGCTTTGGACCACACCGGCGACATCCACACCAGCGCGACCCCGACGACCCAACCGATGATCGGGATGAGGGAACCGACGCTGATCAAGATCAGACCGAATACTTCTTTGGTTCGATTCGGCCCCCCGACGACCGCTTGTGCCCCGGCTTCGGACGCGATCAACTCGGGAGAACCGAGCCGTTCGAGAACGGTACGAACCTCGGCTTCGTCAGCCCCGGGTGGCAGAGCTTGTTCAATGTGCGACTCGAGATCATCAACAATGGAGGCTTGTCGGCTCGGTGGTAGGGACCGGGTGGCCGCTCGAACCGAATTGAGGTAGTCGTCGATAAGGGTTTGGTTGGTCGATTGCATGAGCTTTCATTCTCCTGACGCGGATAGGACTTTGTCGACGGTGTCTCGAAACCGAGCCCAGTCATTACGAAACGCATCCAGCGCTGCCACGCCGGCGCTGGTCAGTGAGTAGTACTTGCGGGGTCGATTTGAACCCTCTTGTTTCCAGTTGGTGTTGACCAGTCCAGCGTCGTTGAGTCGTCCGAGCAGCGGATACATGGTTCCCTCGCTCGTTACCAGACCATCGTGGCTGGCCAGGGTCTCCACCAACTGGAAGCCATACATCTCTTCAGTAGAGAGCAGCGACATTACGCAGTACTCGACGACCCCTCGTCTGAGTTCGGTGAGGCCGGGACCTTGATACTTAGCCATGCGTGGCATGATACCTTGTCTGACAAGGTTTGACTCGAAAAAGGTCAGATTCTTCCGAGAAATATTTCAAATGGAGCAGCGGGCGCGATCCGGTGTGTCAGGCGTGCTGGATCAGGTCGTCGAACAAACCCTGCTGGGTGGGATCTCGGTGGGCAGTCACTTCAGGATGCCATTGGACGGCAACCAGCCACGGATGGCCGGGTAGCTCGACCGCCTCGACGATTCCGTCCGGGGCGAGGGCCGTGACCACCAATCTTTCGGCTACCCGATCAAGTGCCTGATGGTGCCCCGAGTAAGTGACGACCCGTTCGGTTCCCATGGCCTTGGCAACCGCTGAACCGGGGGTGGCCTCGATGGCATGGGTTGTCCAAAAGCCGTTTTCGTCCCGGTGGATGTCAGTCTCGACAACATCTGGCAGATGTGCGTGAAGGGTTCCGCCCAGACCGACGTTGAGTACCTGGATACCCCGACAGACCAACAGGGCCGGAATGGTCGACTCGACGAGCGACGTCGTGATTTCAAATTCGGATTGATCGCGCTCCAATGCGGCCGTTTGCACCCGTGGATCTTCATGGCCGCCATAGCGGGAGGGGGCAACGTCGGTGCCTCCGGACATGACAACTCCATCGAGCTTGTCTAACCAGCGGGCCGTGTGAGGTTCTCCGGGAGGCAAGAGAACGGGCACGCCTCCGGCTCGCCGTACGGCGTCGACGTAGTCGGTGGGTACGGAGTAGTGAGTGGCGTAGTGTGCAGAAGGGGAGGGGTGCTCGGTTCTGTCGTAGGTTGTTATTCCGATGAGCGGTTGCATGGTCGCCGATTGTATCGGACCACCAAAAGTCGGACATATCTAGGCCCTCCTGCGGGACCGGTGACATCGTTCTAGTGTGACCACCCATGGATCACGAACCGTCCGAACCCGGCCAACGAAAGGCCGTCACCTTTGTGGTGATCGCCGCTCTGTTCGTGACCATGCTCGGCGGAGCTGTGGTGATCTGGCGGTCGTCGGCAGACTCCACTGTTGCGCTCGAAAACGATCTTGCTCGAGTATTCGACGACACCTTCGGCGGACGGGCCGATCAATCTTGGTGCGAAGGCGAGTGCTCCGTGACAGGGCACGAATGGCACACCCAGGGGGCGGCACTGCTGGTCGCAGAAATGGTTGCCGAAGAGGTCCGTACGGTTGGCGCGGAGGGTTTTGTCGAGTCAGGCGGAACCGGTGCGGCGTTGGTGCGAATTTCAAAAGGGACGGCTGACATTGTGGTCGGGGTGACTGACTCGACCTGGTACCACGCTACGGCGGACGCCGACGGGGTCTCAGTCTGGTTCACCTCGGTGACGGCCCTCGACGAACAAGAAAGCGCCAGTCGGATTGTCGTTAGTGTCACACCATGACGACCGCATCTGAACTCGCTGACGCCTATTGGCAGTATCGCAAGCAGACCAACCATTTCGCCGGACTCATGCGCGGAGACCTGACCTACCTTGAACGCTGGACCGACCTGTCGGCTGCGGGGACCCTGGCGGCCGTTGCCAGGTATGAGGCGTTCGCTGCCGAGGCTCGGAGTCTGGTGACAGACAACCTGACCGATGAGGTTCTCGCAGCCACCGTGGCTGCTTCAGCCACGAGCGACGCCCTGACATACGCTGCCCAAGCCGAACTACTCGGACCCAACATGCAAATGGGGGTGGTTTCGTGGCTCCTGCCCGGCCTGACGGTTCAGCCTTTGGTCACTGCCGATCATGGTGACAGGTACCTCGCGAAAATTGAGGCGTTCCCGAAGTTCGTCGCTCAGTTGATCGATCGGTTGCGGGAAGGGTCCGTTTCGGGGAGGGTCCCTTTGGCGCGACACGCAGCCGATACCGCCGCCCGCTTGACAGCGTTGTTGGCTGCCCGGGATGAACCGTTTGCCCAGCAAGCTGCGCCTCTTGAGTTCGATTCGTCCGATGCGGTTGCGTGGAAGCGGGACCTTGCCAGGCTCATCGAGTCGCACTTGAAACCAGCTCTCCAGTTACTGGTCGAAGAACTCATCAACACAACCGTTCCCGCCGGCCGTCCCGACGACCGGCCAGGGCTGGTTCACCTCACGGGGGGCATTGAGCTGTACCGGCGCCTTGTCAAAGCCCACACGACCCTCGATGTCACGCCCGAGCACGTCCATGCGGTTGGCCTGGAGCAGGTTGCCAGGCTGGAAGCCGAATACGCGCAACTAGCCGGTCCGCTGCTCGGAGTGATGGATATCGACGAAATCTACGAACGGCTCCGCACCGATGACTCACTGCACCATCACGACGCTGGGTCGATCATCGCCGACGCACTTCGAGCATTCGAGAAGGCCAAAGCGGCTATGGGGGGCTGGTTTGGCACCCTGCCCAAGGCCGATTGTCTTGCCAGTGCGACCGAGGTCGGGGCGCTCGCCTACTACCGCACTCCCAGTGAGGACGGGACCCAACCTGGCCACTTCTTCTTCAACACATCCGAACCGACGATGTGGGCAACCTTCCAGGTGGCGGCCATCGCCTATCACGAAGGAATTCCCGGGCATCATTTGCAGCTGGCGCTCGGGATGGAAAACGATCGTGTGCACCTATTGCATCGCCACCTGTACCTGCCGGGCTTTGGCGAAGGGTGGGGCTTGTACACCGAACGGCTCGCCGACGAGATGGGCCTGTACGAGGACGACTGGGAACGGGTTGGGATGCTCTTCGCCGATTCCCTTCGGGCCTGCCGCCTGGTGGTCGATACGGGAATGCACGCCCTTGGCTGGACCCGTCAACAGGCGATCGATTACATGGTCGATCACTCTCCGATGGCGGTCTACGAGATCGAACAAGAGATTGATCGGTATATCGGAGCGCCCGGCCAGGCGACCAGCTACATGATGGGCCGACTCGAGATCGACTCGATCCGGGCCGACACAAAGCAACGACTCGGAGAGAGGTTCGACATCAAGGCGTTTCACGACGCGGTGCTGAGCAACGGAACCGTACCGCTTCCGGTTCTCAAGACCATCGTTACCGCCAGGCTTCCCTAACCGAAAAGGTCAGCCGGGTCAGAAACCGGGGTCGCCATTGCAGGCAACAATCCGTTCGATGGCATAGAGCTCGCCTGGTTGATCGGCGTCCTCGATCGACTCCGAGTAATGAATGATTCGGAGGTCGGAAAAGGCTCTGAGGTATTCGCCCTGTTCGAGCCGGAAGTCATCGGTGGGGGGACCCGCAACGTTCAGGTGGGTTCTGAAGTGATGCTCAGCAATCAGCCAGCCATCCGGTCTTAGCGCCACCACCAGTTTGGGCCAAAGTTGTTCGCTCCGGAACCGGAAGTTCGTGATGAGGTCATAAGCGTGGAGTCCGAGATTCTGAGTGTCGAGATCGGCGACTTGCCAGTCGATCGTCAGACCCCGTTCGGATGCCGTTTTGTGGCCCATGGCGATCGCCGTTTCGGAAATATCGATCCCCACCGTCTCGAAACCCGCCTCGGCTAGGGCAAGAGTATTGCGACCGGCCCCACACGCCACGTCGAGAGCTCGTCCAACGGGGACTCTGGGCAGCCACTCGGCCAGAAACGGTGAGGTCCAGTCACGCGGCTGATAGCCGCCCGAAGAGTACCGATGTTCCCACTTCGCTTTTTCGTCGCTGGCCACAGATCGAGTGTACGCCGACTCGCAGTCCTGCTGCGGCCGGCGCTGGTGGATGACGGTCAATCAGCTGGCCGGTGGCAGTTTTCCTCTCCACTCGGTATTGTCCTGAATGCCCGGATGGGCTTACTCGGAGGAAACAATGAAATTCTCGAAAATTCTCGCGATCTTGGTACTGCTAATAATGGCGCTTGGCGCTTGCGGCGGAGACGAAGCCACCCCGGTCACTACAGCGGCATCTGGCTCGACGGCTACTACCGCCGCATCCGGCTCGGAGTTTGATCTCGGTGGTCGTGAAGTGACCGTCGGGGTCGAGAACGCCTATCTGCCGTTCAATTATGTTCTGCCTGGTGAGACCGAAGGCAAGGGCTGGGACTACGACGCCTGGCGGGCCATCTGCGGTGTCATCAATTGCGTCCCGACCTTTGTCGAGGCCGGTTGGCCACAGGTGATCGATCAGGTCGCCGCCGGCGAACTCGATACGGCCGCCGACGGGATCTCTATCACCGACGAGCGTAAGAAGGTCGTCGATTATTCGGACCCCTACATGGTTGTCGAACAGAAGTTCATCGTTGGACTTGACGACACCCGTTTTGCCGATGCGGATGCGCTGATAGCCAGCGACGCCGTCATAGCCACTCAGGTCGGGACAACCAACTATGAGTTGGCGATCAGCCTGGTCGATCCTGGCCGGGTGCAGGCGTTTGATCAGTTCGGTCTGGCGATTCAGGCGCTGATCAGCGGTGACGTGGATGCGGTCATCATCGACGATGCGGCCGGCCTCGGCTACATCGGCGAGAATGCCGACAAGATCAGGACGCTGGACGGTGCCTTGCAATCCGATCCGCTCGGATTCATCTTCCCACTTGGGTCCGATCTGGCGGCGCCGGTCAACTATGCCCTCACGGTCCTCAGGGAAAACGGTACGCTCGAGACGATTGGCCGTGAGTACTTCTCAGACAGCTTCACGGTCACCTATGACGATCTGTTCCCACCCGAGGAGGGTGCCGCCCTTCCCGATCTCGGCGGAGTCGAGGTCACGGTTGGGGTCGAGAATGCCTATCTGCCGTTCAACTACATTCCGGCCGGAGAGACCACGGGCCAGGGCTGGGACTACGACGCCTGGAACGCAATCTGTGATCTCCTGAACTGCCAGCCGACGTTTGTGGAAGCTGCCTGGCCGGCCGTCATCGATCAGGTCGCCCAGAGTGAGCTTGACACGGCCGCCGATGGGATCTCGATCACTGACGACCGGAAGAAGGTCGTTGATTTCTCCGATCCGTACATGGTCGTTCAGCAAAGATTCATCGTGAAGCTTGATGACACCCGATTCGTCGATGCCGATGCGCTGATCGCCAGCGACGCCATCATCGGAACCCAGGTTGGAACAACCAACTACGAGTTGGCTATCAGTCTGGTCGATGCGGGTCGGGTGCAGGCTTATGATCAGTTCGGTCTGGCCATTCAGGCGCTGATCAGCGGTGACGTGGATGCGGTGATCATCGACGATGCGGCCGGTCTCGGCTACGTCGGCGAGAACTCCGACCTGATCGGGACGCTGGATGGGGCGCTGCAATCCGATCCACTTGGGTTCATCTTCCCGTTGGGGTCTGATCTGGTGGATCCGGTCAATCAGGCATTGGCGGCTTTGAAGGACGATGGCACGCTCGAAGAGCTTGGCCGTAAATACTTCACCGACGCTTTTACGATCACGTACGACGATATCGAGGGCTAAGCGGGTCATCGACACGCTCAGTTGGATAAGATGCGCCGGGGGCTACCCCCCGGCGCATCTTCCGTTAAAGGAGCAATTTTGGGCAACATTCCAGGTAGCGATCCTCCCGCTCCCGGGCCGAAGGCCCTGATTGAGATCGACTCGCACGACTTTCCGTTCTGGCTGGTGGGGATGGTCGCGATAATCGCGGCCATGGGCGCTGCGGTGGTCATCAATCCCAACTACAACCAGGCCTTCCGAAACGTCTTTCCGTGGCCACTCGTCGAAGATACCGTCGCTGACGGTGTAGTGGTGGGCAAGGCCTTTGTCTGGGGCCGGGGCATTTTCGTCACGCTGACCCTCACGGTGGGATCGTTTGTGATTGCCACCATCCTTGGACTGTTCATCGGATTGGGTCGTATTGCCGGATTGTCAGACGCCGATCAGGGCAATCGTTCGATCATCAAGACCGCGATTCGCAACATTTCCCAGTTGTACATCGAGTTCATCCGCGGCATCCCCATGATCGTGTTCATCTTCGTCATCGCCCAGGTGCTGGCCCCCGACTTTGCCGACCTCATCCACATGGAAAGCCGGGCGATCAGTCCGGTCATCCGCCTGATTGCCGCCCTGTCGCTGTTCTATGCGGCCTTTATCGCCGAGGTCTTTCGAGCTGGTATTCAGTCCGTCCCGAGGGGCCAGGTTGAAGCTGGTCGGGCGGTCGGACTTTCCGAAGGGGCGATCATGCGCAAGGTGGTCCTGCCCCAGGCGGTACGCAACATGCTCCCGGCGCTGGGCAACGACCTCATCTCGCTCATGAAGGACACGTCGTTGGCGTCGGTTTTGGCCGTCCGCGAAATCACCCAGATGGCCCGCCTCTACACCGGCTCGACGTTCCGCTTCCGGGAAGGGTTCTTCGTGCTGGTCGTCATATACGTGACCTTGACGCTGTCACTCAGCCTGTTGCTCCGCTGGTACGAGAAGCGCATCGCCATCCCCGGCCGTTGATTAAGGGTCGGGTTGGTTCCACGTGACCGGGACGACTTCTTTGAGGGCGTCGATCATCTTCCGTTCGTAGCGATTGGGTCGTTTCCCAAGGCCGAGCATGGGCATGCGGCGCTCGGCTCCGTCCCTCATGATCAGCATGACGGGATTGACCCAGGAGCCCTCGGTGACCTCGATTCGTTCAATCGTTTGGTACTCGTACGTCTGCTTCATGTACCAGTCGCTGAAAACCACTAGCTCGTTTGGTCGCAGAATCACGCCGGGACGCCGGAGAAAGATGATGACCGAAATGACGAACGCCACCGAGGGCGGTCCTACCGCGTCCCAGGCACCGGCCGCCACTTCGCTAGTGGCCGACACGGCGAACAGGGCCGCGAAGAACAGGGCCGCTATGGCGTGATCCCATCGTCGGAACTGCAGTGGTCGCTGACCCATTCCCCTATATTGCCACGCCGTGCCGACAGGCTACGGAAGAATCGCTCCCAAGGCGTCTTCGTAAACGGCCCTGGTGTTGGCATTGAACTTGGGGCCATACATTGACTTGTCGCCGGAGTAGCCGTACGAGTTGAGCGAGGTGAGGGTCCCCCCAGCGCCTCCGTCGAAGCCTCGCAGCCAGGGTCCGCCGGAAGATCCGCCGGTCATATCACAGGCGATCCGATAGGTGCCGTTGCCCATTTGGGCATCGAAACCGATCGGCCCCTCGCAGTAGACGAGATCGTTGCCCTTGTATTTCTGGGCGGCCGGATACCCGAATGCATCGGCGACGACTCCGGCGTTGTTGGTGTCATAGGCGATGCTATGGGTACCAAGCGACTCGACGAAGCCCCCGGACTTGCCGCCACCCAACAGCACCGCGAACCCGAAGTCGTAAAGGACGGCTATGTCGTTGAACTGATTCTGTGATGTGAAACCGGTATGGGCTTTGAGCGAGGCAGCAGTCCAGCATCCATATACCGTCGAAGCACAGAATGATCCGCTGGTGGTCAGGCGGGCCGGGGCCGCATCGTAGTTGGGGATGTACATCCAGTTCGTCGCGTAGCTACCGCTGGCTTGGTCGAAGACGCAGTGGCCGGCGGTCAGGACGATCGATCGATCTGAAGCGGTGTCGTTGACCACCGACGCCGAACACACGTAGTACGAGCCACCCATGGCGAACAGGACCTTGCCAGTGCTGTTGGCAATGTACGGGTCGCCATTCCAGGAGGCTCCGGTGGTACCTCCGCTGCCGGCGGGGATGGTTGTCGTGGTGGAGGTGCCGATGGTGGTGGAGGTGGTGCTCGTGCTCGTGGTTGTCGTTGGGCGCCCACCGGAGCCCGGACCCCTGGTCGGTCTGGCGGCCAACTCGTACTGGTTGGGTCCGGTCTTCACGAAGTCTCGAGGGATGGCCTGAGCGACCCGTTCGTTGGTCCAGAAGTCGATGATCCGCTGATGCTCGGAAGCTGCGCTGCCCGGGTTGGCGGGTTTGGTGGCCGATCCGGCCAGGACCCCTGACAGGATGACCAGGAACGCCAGGAAAACCCGAAGTCGTCGTTCTCGCATGTCCTGTGTCTCCTCGTGCTCATCGCGATGTCCATCGCCGGCGCCAAAACGGCGTCGGTGGGGTCAAATGTACTCCAACTAGAGCCCGGCGTCCACCATGGAAAGTAGTTTCGATAGCGCGGTTAGTGACACACCTAGCAACCGGAGCCGTTGCCGGGAATGTCGGGAATCGATGGATCGATGACCTCAACATGCACGTGTGGCCAACTGGGTGCCGAAGTCCCTTCATCCACCTGGCTGCTGAATGGAAGGATCGTCGGACCGTCGGCGATTTTGGTGACCCCGGCTTCGACTCGATCGCCGCGGAACACCTGGACATGGTTGATGTGGAGGATCTTGACCTCCCAGCCCGGCCGGTCGTCGGGTTCGATGACGGCGAAGTCGTCTGAGTACTGGCAATACAGCACGTAGGTGCCCGAGCGGACGACTGTCCCGGTGACCGGGGCTCGAACCGGCCGGTCAGGATCGACGACAATGTCGGCGGCGGTCCGGGATCCGGTACCGCGCTCGCGGGTCTCCATCGTGAAAGGGGCCGCTGCCGTATCGAGTGGTTGGAGCTGGCGGGCGCCTTCGTTGGTTGACTCATGAAAGCCGATGGCTTCGACCCGGTCTGATGGGTGGGTGAGGGTCAGAGGTCCGAACGTCGCAAACGGAACGAAGTCCTGTTCGGTTACCACCCGGGCCGGGTACTCGACCGGTTGGCCGGCTACTGGATCCCAGGCCACCTCGGCGGCGGGCACCGATGGCCAGTCGACCTGCACCGGGGCGATGACATCGGCGACTGCCGCGGCGACTGCAAGAGCTGGGGCGGTCGTGGTACTCGTGACAGCGGCCGTCGCTCCTGCCGAGGCGCACGCCGACAGGGCAATCATCCCCGCAAATGTGATAGCTGCCCGGCGCATGGGGTAAACGGTACTCCGCCGGGCGGGCAAACTCCGCTTTCCAGACCTTGCCCCCTAGCCGCGGTATCGCCGGAGCAGGTCGAGCATGGCCTCGCAGCCGTGATGTAATGCCTCGACGGGGATGCGTTCGTCAGCGGCATGGACGGTGCCTTGAAAAACGAAGTCGTCGGGAAGCCGCATCGGAAGAAAACCGTAATGTTGGATTCCGAGTTGGTTGAACCAGCGGCCGTCCGTCACGGCCGGGAGCAAGAAAGGAACCGGCACGCCTTCGGAGTCGCGCTCTGTGACGATGGCCGCCAGTAGGTCGAATAGGCCGAGGTCGGGTTCAGCCAGGGCCGATAGCGACTCGGTGGTGTATCGCACCTCGACGTGTTTGCCGACCAGGTGTTGTAGTTCGGCGGCGAACTGCTCGGCGGTGAAACCGGGGAGCATCCGTCCGTCGAGTTGGAGCGTGACTTCGGATGGAATCACGTTGTCCTTTTCGCCGCCGGCGACGATGGTGGGGCTGACGGTATTTCGTAACACTGGTTCGAGGACTCCGAGCTGTGACCGAAGGGCGGCCAGGGTGGCGCCGGCGGTTCGCTCGTTGAGTAGCGATTTCAGTGCTCGTTGAGAAGCCCCGGTCGTGTGGGCAACCATGGTCTCGAGCATCACTCGATTGGCCTCGACAATGTGTACGGGAAGACGCTTTTTGTCGATCCGGCTGAGGGTGCGACCGAGCAGGGCCATGGCGCCGCCTTGAACGGGCACGGAGCCGTGCCCACCCTGCCCACGCATCGTCAGGGTGAATTTCACGCTGACCCGTTCGGCGATCTGGATCGGGTAGAAGCGCACGCCTGCCACGGTGAGTGGGAACGCTCCGAACTCGCCGACGGCATACTTCACACCGGCAAATAGGTCGGCCCGTTCTTCGACAAGGAACTTGGCTCCGACAGTCCCTCCATCTTCTTCATCTGAAAGGATCGCCAGGATGATGTCGCCGGCAGGCGGGTCGCCCGATCCCGCCAGGTTGACCATGGCGTCGATCATCATGACCGCTCCGCCCTTCATGTCGAGGGCGCCTCGCCCCCAGATGTAACCGTCGATGATTTCGCCGCCAAACGGGTCGTGACTCCAGGGCTGATGGTTGGTCGGCACCACGTCGATGTGGGCGTGCAGCAGCAGTGGTGGTGCTTGGCCGCGTCCGGGAATCCGGGCGATAAGGTTGGGTCGGGTGGCATCGTGGGCGACGATTCTGGTTTCGATGCCGGCCGCCTCCAGGACCTGTTCGATGTGCCGTACTGCGTCGTGTTCGTTACCTGGAGGGTTGGTCGTGTCGTAACGAATGAGCTCCTGGAGCAGGGTTACTGGATCGGTCATGCGGGAACCTCGACCTCGTCGCTGAGTTGGGCGAACATGCGCAATACCTTGACGATGACAGGTATCAAGACCACATTGGCGATGGCCAGGAACCTCAAGACGCCAACGATCCCGTACGCATCGGTGAAGCCAACAGCCGTTTCACCAAGGCCGAGACCGATGTTCGACATGACCCCAAGAATGGCGAACATCGACCCGGCGATCCGCAGATCGGTGATGTCCATGGCGAACGTGGCATACGTCGTCCATTGAAGCCCGACTGCGATACCCCAAACCGCGGCAAAACCAACGATG